>DASSTR010000079.1:0-20911 GCA_035707825.1 Solirubrobacterales bacterium | reverse complement strand
CTGCGCGCCTGGCTGCGCCGGCTCCACGACGAGATGCACGTGACGACGATCTTCGTCACCCACGACCAGGAGGAGGCGATGGACGTCGCCGAGCAGCTCGTGGTGATGAATGAGGGCCGGGTCGAGCAGTCTGGAACGGCCAGCGACCTCTACGACCATCCCGCCAACGAATTCGTGATGAGCTTCGTCGGCGAGGTCAACCGGCTCGGCGATCGCTTCGTGCGGCCGCACGACATGGAGGTCGTCCTCGAACCCGACGAGCGCACCGAGGAGGCCTTGGTGCAGCGCATCGTCGCGCTCGGCTTCGAGATCCGGGTCGAGTTCGCGCTCGGCGACGGCACCGAGGTCTGGGCGCAGCTGACGCGGGCCGAATTACAGAAGCTGGAACTGCGAGAGGGCCAGATCGTCTACCTGAGGCCGGCCCAGACAAAGAGCTTCAACGGCGCTGGAGCATCTGCCGCCGTTTGAAGAGGCGACGGGCGGGGCGCATCTTGCCGGGTGGTGCCCCGCCCAATTCGCCCTCACACGATGCGTCGCTCGAAGCTCTTCTCGAGGCGGCGCTCCTCTTCCCCATCGCCGCAGGTCTTGTCGAGCCTGACGATCGCCTCACGGCCATCGAGCCGCAGGGTCGCGACCTGGTTGTCGAAGTAGGGGCCCTCCAGGCAACGCCAGCGGATGCCGGGGTCCGGCACGCCGGCCAGCTTGGCGAGGCCGCGGGCGACGAACTCGGCGGTCTTGGAGAAGCCCGCTCGCACCGTGCGGCGCTCTTTGGCGTCGAGTGGATTGCGATAGGGGGAGCAGACCGCCTGAACGACCCTGCTCTGCATTCCCACCTCCGGCTTGAAGGCGACGTCGGAGAGGTAGGCGTGATGGACGTCGCCGGAGAGGATCGCGATAGAGGCGGGCGCCTTTCCGCGCTTGCCGGCGCCGACCTCTTCGAGCAGGCGGCGAAAGCGCTCGAAGGAGAACTGGAATGCCGCCCAGTGATCGAAGTCGAGAGCCCGGCGCAGCTTCTCGCTCGCCCTGGCGATGGGGCCCTCCCCGTCGCCGAGGCGCTCGTTCCAGGCCTCGAGATAGTGGAACGACGGGGACAGCAGATACGGCACCGTAGTGGCGATCAACAGGTGGTCGAAGTCGCCGCTGGCGTGCTCCACGATCCAGTCCCAGGTTTCGTCGTCGAACATCGAGCGGCGCTCGTCGGTGAGAACCCGGGCGGCACGCGAGTCCATGAAGATCGCCCGCACCCCGTCGATGTCGCGGCAAAAGCTCCAGCGCGCTCCGGCCGCCGTCGAGTCGATGCTCTTCGCCCAGTCGCGCAGCACCTCGGTCGCGTCGGGATTGCCGCGAACCTTGGCGTAGATCTCGTTTTCCTCGTCGAGGTCGCGGGGCGAGAGATTGCCGATGTGCTGGTAGATCCAGTAGGTCATGATGCCGCCGACCGCGCGCTCGTGCCACCAGTGCTTGCGGTCCATCTCGTCGTGCCAGGAACGCGAGATGTTCCAGTCGTCGCTCATGTCGTGGTCGTCCCAGACCATCGACAGCGACACCGTCGAGAAGAGCCAGCGGATAACCAGGTCCTCCCAGGCCTCGCGATAGAGCCAGGTGTACTCCTCGAAATCGATCACCTCCTCGCCGGGCGGCTGGCTGGTGTCCCGCCTGGCGCGGATGCGCTCGCGCACCGCCGGCGAGCCCTCGTCGACATAGACCTGGTCCCCGAGCAGGAAGAGCAGCTCCGGCCAGTTGTCACGGTCGTCGCGCATCATCTGCCGCGCCAGGACGTAGAGGGCATCCAGCTCGTGCCCCCTCTCATCCTCGTCTTTGGTCTTCGTATAGGGATCCTCGTGAGGGACCGCAACGCGGCAGGAGCCAAAGGAGACATCGACCGGCTTGCCGGGCGCAAAGGTGCGAATGGCGCTCGGCGGCAGGTCGCTGCCGGCGGGCGGCCAGTGGCGCTCCCCGTCGAGAGCGACCTCGTACTCGTAGAAGCCACCGGGCTCGAGACCGTCGATGCGGACCAGCGCGTAGTGGTGGCCGCCGACGCCGAACGTCGGCTCGCGATGGCCGAGGATCTCGACCTCGCAGGGGCCGCTGGTCTCAACCCAGACAGTGGCCTCGGTTTCGGAGACGTAGCGGAGCAGGGGACCGAGGAGCAGATCGGGCATCTGCGTCTCTATTCCCCGCCGCCGCTCTCTTCACTCCCACGCCCGGGACCGTGCCCCCGGTCCCGCAGCTGCTCGAGCAGGCGATCGACGAATGCGGCCTGCGCGGCGATCAGCTTCCGCTTTGCCTTCCTGGGCGTGAACCACTCGGCCCGGTCGACCTCGGGAAACTCGCGCCGGCGGCCGGAATGAGGCGGCCACTGCATCGTGAAGGTGTTGCTGTTCAGGGTGGAGGGATCGAAATCGCTCTCGGCGGCCCACACGCGCACCCGCTTGCCGCTCTTCTGGCGCACCTCCCCGAGATCGACCAGATCGTCCTCTGAGATCGCCGGGAGAGAGCCCAGCTCCTCCTCGAGCTCCCGTATGGCGCAGGCCAGGGCTGCCTCCCCATCTTCGTATTCGCCCTTCGGCACCGACCAGGCTCCGAGGTCTTTCATCGCCCAGAAAGGCCCGCCGGGATGCACGAGCAGCACCTCCACCTCGCCCTCGATCAGGCGGAAGAGCAGGATCCCGGCGCTCTGCTTCGCGGCCATCGCCCGGGCAGGCTAGTCGTCTTCCCGCTCGCAGGAACCCCTTTGGAGGAGTCGAATCCACCGCATAGGATCGGCTAGTCATATTTCACACGAAAGGGTTACGCATGAATGACGAAGGTTTGGTCAACGGCTGGTGGGTTTTCGCCGGCGTAATGCTCCTCATCGCCGGGGTGCTCAACATCATCTACGGCATCGCCGCGATTGGCGATTCCAAGTTCTTCTCCGAAAACGTCACCTACATCGTCAGCGGCCTGCACACCTGGGGATGGATCCTCCTGATCATCGGCGTGCTCGAGCTCGTTGCGGGCTTCTCGCTCTTCTCGGGAGGCGAGTTCGGACGTTGGTTCGGGATCTTCGTCGCCTCGCTGAACGCGATCGGCGCCCTGCTCTCGATTCCGGCCTATCCGTTCTGGTCGCTGGCGATCTTCGCCCTCTCGATCATCATCGTCTACAAGCTGGCCGAGGGGCCCGAGGGCTCGTCCGTCTAGGGGCGACTCAAAGAAGCTGATGACCGAAGGCCCCGGGAGATCCGGGGCCTTCGTCGTTTCAGGCCCCGGGAGATCCGGGGCCTTCGTCGTTTCAGGCCTCGGGCTTTCGGCTGCCGCTTCGCTCAGGTTCCGCTGGCGGCAAAACCGGTGAGGGCCGAATCGCCGGCCGTCGCCCCGCTGGGCGACCCGCCTGCGGACGTCGCGGCACCCGATCCCGCGGCCACCCCGGCGGTATCGAGCCTCGACCAGGGCGCCGGCGCCGGCTCGTTGACCTCGTAGACCACGTCGGCGCCGCAGAGGCGATCCTGCCAGCCGCGCCGGCGTTCGTCGAAGAGGATGCCGAGGAAGCCGATGCCGAACGGAATCGCGGCCAGGGCAAAGCCGAGCAGGCGACGGAGCGACCGCCGCATCGGCAATCCGCGCCCGTCGACCCCGAGCCTGATGCTGACGAAGCGCATGCCGGGGGTCTGCGCGGCAAGCGACCAGAAGCCGACGAAGTAGATCGCCCCGAGGACCAGCCAGATGCCGGTTCCGGCGGCAAGCGCGAACGCGGAGATGCCCTGGTCGTTGCCGAAGATCGCCGAGACGATCAGGGCGGCGATCGCGGCCAATCCCGAGAAGGCGAGATTGATGAACAGCGCATCGATGACCAGGGCGAGGCCGCGGGTGACGGCGCCGGCGCGCTCGATCGGCTCGACACGCCGGGGGCGGAAGAAGATTCGCCGCGCGAGCCTCTCGACGGCTCCGTCGAGGCGGCGGGTGACTTTTCCGATCGTGTGGCCGACGTCCTGAAGCAGGCCGACGCTCTGAGCGCTGATCGCGGCGCGTATCTCCGGCGCCTCGGCGATGCGCTCGACGAGGCGCTGCGCCTCGTCGCTGGCCAGCAGGCGCCGCCACACCTCGTCGACGAGATCGCTGTCGAGCGCATCGACCAGAGCTTTTTTGACGGCGTCGCTTTCCAGGGCGTCGTTCATCGCCTCTTCGACCACCGGGCCCTGCAGCACCCGCGCGATCGCGCGTTCGACCGCCTCGCTCTCCACGGCGGCGACCATCGCCTCCTCGGCGGCCGCCTCGACCGCGCGATCGATGCCGGCCGCTTTGCTGACGCTCCGCGCGCCCTTCACCCCGGCGCCGAGTAGCCGCACCGAGAGCGGCAGCGGCCGGCCCGAAGGGCCCTCCCCCTGCGGCGGCACCTTCCCGCCCTGCTCGCTCATAGCTCCGGCCTGTTCGGCTCGGCTACCTCCATGTGCGCAGTTCTACCAGGAAGAGCGCCGGCTATCGAGCCGCTCGCCACAGTCCAGAAACGTGGACCGACTGGCGCGGGGGCCCACAAATGAGGGAGGATCGGGCCGTCAGGGTCCAGTTACAGGGAGGACCCGTTCGCCGGACCAGCACTAGCACTCCTGAAAGGGGCAGCCATTCATGTCACGCATGACCCGGCTCATCACCGCATTCAGCCTTCTCGCCATCGCGCTCGCAGGGGTCGGTTGCGGCGACTCGGATTCCGATAGCGGCACCACCAGCTCGTCGAACACCTTCAGGGTCGGCCTCGAGGCGCCGCTCACCGGCGAACAGGCGAACCTCGGCCAGGGGATGCTCAAGGGCGCGCAGCTGGCCGCCGCGGAACTGAACAGCGGCAGCGGGATCCTCGGCAAGCAGGTGGAAGTGGTGCCGATCGACGACGCGGCCGATCCCGAAACCGGCGTGGAAGCCGCCGAATCGGCCATCGACGAAGGCCTCGACGGCATCGTCGGCCCCTACAACTCCGGAGTCGGCATCGAAACGCTGCCGCTCTACATCGAAGCGGGCCTGGTGCCGATCAGGCTGACCTCGGACACTTCGACCAACGGGCTCGGCTTCACGCTGCAGCCGATGACCTACCAGATCGCCCCCGTCGCCTCCGAAGCCCTGACGGACTGGCTGCATGCCAAGACGGTCGCGATCGCCTACGACCCGACGCAGAACTACACGACCACGGTGTCCCAAGAACTGAAGTCCTCGCTCGAAAAAGCGGGCGTCACGGTCACGGCCTACGAAAAGGTCCAGCCGGGCGAAAAGGACTACACCGACGTCGTCAACAAGCTCGCATCGAAGAATCCCGACGTGATCTACGCCGCCGTCTACTTCCCGGAGGGCGGGCTGATCGCGAAGGAGATGAAGGAAGGCGGCGTCAAGTCGCAGTGCATCGCCGACTACGGCTCCTATGACACCGGCTTCATCGAAACCGCCGGCATCGAAGCGGCCAAGGACTGCCCGGTCGTCGGCGTGCCGGCGCCCGACAACTTCGCCGGGGCGGCGTCCAAGGTGGTCAAGTACCGCGACAAGTTCGACGAAGCGCCGGGCACCTGGAGCCCCTACACCTACGACTCGCTGAACTTCCTCGCCGACGGCGTCGAGAAGGCGGGCGGCACCGAAGCCAAGAAACTGACCGATGCCCTCAACGGCGTTGACGGCTGGCGAGGCTGGACCGGCGTGGTTTCAATCGATCCCTCCAACGGCAACCGGCAACCCGCCACCGTGGTCATCGTCGACACCGACGCCCAGGGGCAGTTCAGCGTCGACGAAAGCTGGGCGCAGGCGGTCGGCGCCCCCTACACCGGCTAGCGATGGAGGGGCCGCCGATTGCGGCCCCTCCACTATCGACTCGTTCAATCAGTGCGGCCCAGGACAGTTGGGCTGGTCGTTCGGCCCTTGGCACGGATTGCTGTTCGGATGGAAGTGCCCGGAATTCCCAGCGGAATTCGGGCCGCCGAATGCGTAGGCGGGACCGGCCGCCATCAACATGATCGTCGCACCGAGTGCTGCCACACGACGGATGCGTCTCTTCATTGTTCGATCTCTCCTCTCGGCGCGCTTGCACGCGCCGTTCAGGGGCTCCTCGTAGAACTGGCGGCGAACCACCCCTTCCTCGCCGATATTGGTTCCAACGAACCAGCCCATCGGGCGTCAGGCCCTTTGTGACAAAAGTTCTGAATCCAGGCGCGCGCCTTCCAAACAGCCCTCAGAGAAGGCATGGGAGAGAAAGGCATGCGAAGGCAGCTGCTGCTATCGGGGAGACAGGATTTGAACCTGCGACCGCTCGGCCCCCAGCCGAGTGCGCTACCAGACTGCGCCACTCCCCGTGGGCCTTGCATTTTGCAGCATCGCGAGCCAACGTGGCTCGGCCCTCCCCCCGCTTCACGAGCAGACCGCGGATTGTCTCCTTGGGGCAAACTGTCACCCGCGGACCGCTCGTCGAGACGCGCCCGCGGCGGTAGCTCAATGGTAGAGCCCCAGCCTTCCAAGCTGGTTATGCGAGTTCAATTCTCGTCCGCCGCTTTCTTCATTACAGGTGGGTCGCAGGGGTGCCGATGCCAGGTCGATGGCCATCGGGGCCCTAAGAAAGCGCTTTATCGTCGCCTTGGCGCTGCTCGTCGCGACGCTTGCGATCGCCGGCTGCGACGAGAGCGAGTCGGGGCGAGAAGCCGCAAGCAATGCCTCGCCGATCGACTGGCCGTTCTTCGGCCGCGTCCCCGAGCGCACGCAGTTCCTGCCCAGTGAGAAGCGCAGCCTCGACCCGCCGCTTCGCGAGGCCTGGTCGATCAGCACCCACGCGCTGATCGAGTTTCCGCCGGCGATCGCCAACGGCGTCGCCTACGTGGTCAACAAGTACGGCAACGCCCGGGCCGTGCGGCTGCGCGACCGGAAGACCCTCTGGCGGCGCGTCACCCATCCCGACCAATCGGGACCGCCGACCGAGGTGACGGCGCCCACCTACCACCGCGGCCTCGTCTTCTTCGCCTTCGTCGACGGCAACCTGGTCGCGGTCGATCCCAGGAGCGGTAAGCAGGTCTGGGTGCGCAACCTGCACGCCCACCTCGAATCCTCGCCGATGGCCGTCGGCGGCAAGCTCTACATCGGCTCCGACACGACGGACGTGATCGCGCTGCGGGCCTCCGACGGGGCGATCCTCTGGCGCTTCAACTCACCTGGGGCGATCAAAGCGAGCCCCAGCTTCCACGACGGTCGCGTCTACGTCGCCGACTACGAAGGAGCGATGTTCTGCCTCGACGCCGGCACCGGCAAGCCCGTCTGGCGCACGAACACGACCCGCGTGCCGCCCTACGGGAAGGGCGGCTTCTACTCCTCGCCCGCCATCGCCTACGGCCGCGTCTACGCCGCCCGCGACGACGGCACCGTCTTCGCCTTCGACGAAAAGAGCGGCAAGGTCGACTGGACCTTCAAGACCCGCAACTACGTCTACGGCTCGCCGGTCGTGGCGCAGGTCTCCGGCACTCCGCCGACCGTCTACATCGGCTCCTACGACAAGCACCTCTACGCCCTCGACGCCCGAACGGGGAAGCAGGAGTGGAAGTTCGACGTCGGCGGCCCGGTGCCGGGAACGGCGACCCTGATCGGCCGCACGGTTTACACCTCGAGCTTCAAGACGCGCGACTCGATCGGCATCGACGTCCGCACGCACCGCAAGACGTTCCAGATGCGGCAGGCCGGCTACACGCCGGTCGTCTCGGACGGCCGCCGCATCTACCTGATCGGCTACTACGAGGTGATCGGCCTGGAGCCGAAGCGGCGCTGAGGCGCCGCGATGACGGGGGAGCCGGGATTCGAACCCGGATTCACGGTTTTGGAGACCGTGCGCATAGCCGTTAACTCACTCCCCCAGGGGGTCCTGCATGCTAATGCGGGCGGAGGGACTTGAACCCCCACGGGCCGAAGCCCACCGGCACCTAAAGCCGGCGCGTATACCAATTCCGCCACGCCCGCGTGACTGCCACGCCATCTGCGCTTAACGCGCATCCAACGGCGCTGTCTCTTGAAGATTCTATGATCGGGGGCGTGGCTGTAGGAGAGGTGAGGCCGGGGTATGAACTCTGGCGCCCAAATCGGGAAAAAGCCGAGTCGATCACGACCAAGTTCGTGCTCGTCTTCCTGTTGCTGGCCACAGCGGTAATCGCGGCGCTGGTGACCATCACCGGCTGGTCGCTGCTCAGCGGCGGCGGGGGCATGGGCGTGATCTGCCTGATCTTTGCCTTGGTCTATGCGCTCTTCGCCTTCTTGGTCTCGCGCTGGAGCCGCGGCGCGCTACCGGTCGCCGCCGCACTCTCGATGATCCTGGCGATCTTCTGCGCCACCGGAGTCAACAGCTGGTTTGCGCGCGACAAGACCGGCTTCGAGGACGGGTTGATCCCCACGCCTCTGATCGGGCTTCTCGTCCTGATCCTGATCCTGATCCAGGTCCTGATCATCGCGATCTCCCTCTACGCTTTCAACCAGAACTGGCACGTCGAGGAGGAGCGCCCGATCGGCTCGGGCGAGGACTACGGCGCCGGGGCCCCGCCCGACAGCGGCGCCGCCCAGCCCGCCTAGGGCGGGGCCTGACCGAGGCGCCGTTAGAGCAAACCTGTCGCTGGCTCACAAGCCGGCGTCCAGGTCCTCGAGCAGCCCCGCGATGCGCCGCGCGATCTCTTCGCGCGTGGCCCTCACCGCGTCGACGGCCTGACCCTTGGGGTCGGGAAGGTCCCAGTCGATGTAGCGCTTGCCGGGGATGTAGGGACACTTGTCCCCGCAGCCCATCGTCACGACGACGTCGGCCCATTCGGCGTCCCCGGCGCTGAGGAGCTTCGGCTGGCGGTCGGAGAGGTCGATTCCCAGCTCTTTCATCACCTCGACGACCTGGGGATGAACATGGTCCCCCGGGGTGGTGCCGGCGGAGCGAGCCCGATGGCGTCCCGCTGCGGCACGCTCGAAGAGCGCCTGGCTCATCTGCGAGCGCCCGGCGTTGTGCAGGCACACAAAGAGCGCCCTAGCCACACATGCACCTCACTCAGGCTTCCTGGCTCGGATGATCGCCGAGCCGGCGCTGTCGTGGACGCGGTGGGTCTCGGTGATCTCCACGTCGACCAGGCCGGCGTCGGCGAGCGCTCGCTCGAACTCGCGCCGAGTTAGGGCACCCGCGATGCAGCCCGCCCACTGCGCGATATCGGCGCGGACCGCCTCATCCATGTCCTCGTCGGCGAGGATGTCGGAGACGGCGAAGCGCCCGCCCGGTTTCAGGACCCTGGCCGCCTCGGCAAGGACCTTGGGCTTCTCGGCGGAGAGGTTGATCACGCAGTTGGAGATGACGACGTCGACGGACTCGGCGGGGAGCGGGATCGACTCGATCTCCCCGCGCAGCCACTCGACGTTATGGACGCCGGCCTTGCGCTGGTTCTCGCGCGCGAGGGCCAGCATCTCATCGGTCATGTCCAGACCGTAGGCCTTGCCGGTGGGGCCGACGCGACGTGCGGAGAGCAGCACGTCGATGCCGCCGCCCGAGCCAAGGTCGAGCACGGTTTCCCCCGGCGCAAGCTCGGCCACCGCGGTCGGGTTGCCGCAACCCAATGAGGCCATCGTCGCGGTGTCGGGCAGCTCTCCTCGCTCATTTGCGCCGTAGAGGCCAGCGCCGAATACCGCGGCCTGCTCGTCGGTGAGCTCAGAGCCCGAGGTGCAGCAGGAAGCGTCCGTGGCATCGACGCTTTCCGTGGCATCGACGCTTTCGGCGGCCGCGGCGTAGCGAGAGCGCACGGCCTCGCGGACCTCTTCGGCGCCGCGGACCTCTTCGACCTTGGGGGCGCCCTCGGCGTCGCGAGCCTCCTCGGCCTCGGGCCGCCCGGCATCGCAGCCGCAGCTCGCAGACTCCGACTGACAGCAGCCGGCCTTCTCGGATGGCTCACAGCACGTTGCCTGCGCCTCGGTGGCGCAGCACTCGCTGGGGGCCGGTGTCAACTCAGCCATGTGGAGAACTCCTTTAGGGAATCGGGGACGACGTAGTAATAGGCCCAGAGCCCCTCGCGCTCGGAGCCGACGATGCCCGCCTGGCGCAGCACCTTCAGGTGATGGGAGACGGTGGGCTGGGAGAGGTTGAAGAGCGGCACCAGCTCGCACACGCAGACCTTGCCGGCGTGCTTTCGCAGCACGTCAACCAGCTGCAGCCGAACCGGGTCGCCGAGGGCCTTGGCCACCGCCGCCATCCGATCGGCTTCCTGGCGCTCCACATCGGGGTAGGCAACCGGCTCGCAGCAGCGCTCGCCGGACGCTCTCTTTTGCTTCGGGGCCAACTCCAATTGCGTAGTCATTACATAGATGTATATCGATTGAATTTCTATTTGTCAATGCGTAGGATCCTCGCCGATGTCAGCCGCCCCGCTCCCAAGACCCCTTTTCGCCGGGTTCCTGGGGTCGGCGTTCCTCACCGCGACGGTGATCGGATCGGGCATCACGGGCGGCCCAGCTCTCGCCGGATGACGTCGGGCTGCAGTTGCTGGAGACGCCGCGGCGACCGCATGCGGCTCCTTCACCATCATCCTCATGTTCGGGCCGGTCTCGGGCGGCCACTTCAACCCGGTGGCGCCACCCCGCCCGAACAAATTGTCCAACTCAGTACCGGAGGTGGGACTCGAACCCACAAGCCCGTAAGGGCAATCGATTTTGAATCGATCGCGTATGCCAATTCCGCCACTCCGGCCTGCCGCGAACCATAGACCGCGCCGCGAACGGGATCTCCCCACATACCCGGGCGCACCGGTGAGGCGGCAATAGACTCGTCGCGGCATGCGCGTCCTTCTCCTCAGCCGCCGGCTGCCCGATCACCCGGCAGCGAAAAAGCTTCGCCCGGCAACGTGAACGCCCCGGTTGCCGACAAGCTCTGGACCCCGTCGCCTGAGCTGATCGAACGCTCCCGCCTGAAGGAATACATGCGCTGGCTGGAGGCCGAGCGAGGGCTGAGCTTCGAGAGCTACGACGAGCTCTGGCGCTGGTCGGTCGACGACTTGGAGGGCTTTTGGTCCTCGATCTGGGACTTCTTCGAGGTGCGCTTCGACGGCAGCTACGAGAGCGCGCTCGGCTCGCGGGAGATGCCCGGCGCCGAGTGGTTCCCGGGCACCAGCCTCAACTACGCCGAGCACGTCTTCGCCGGCAAGGACAGCGGCGAGACGGCGATCCTGCACGCATCCGAGCTGCGCGAGCTGGATCAGCTGAGCTGGGGCGAGCTGAGCGAGCAGGTGGCCGCGGTCGCCGCCGGCCTGCGCGGGCTCGGCGTCGAGCGCGGCGATCGCGTCGTCGCCTACATGCCCAACATCCCTGAGGCGATCGTCGCCTTCCTCGCCACGGCGAGCATCGGGGCGATCTGGTCCAGCTGCTCGCCTGACTTCGGCCCGGCCAGCGTCATCGACCGCTTCGCCCAGATCGAGCCCAAGGTCCTCTTCGCGGTCGACGGCTACCGCTACGGGGGCAAGGACTTCGACCGGCGCGGGGTCCTAGCCGAGCTGCAAGCGGCGATGCCGACCCTCGAGCGCACGGTCGTCCTCCCCTACCTCGACTCAAAGCCCGACCTGGCCCCGCTCACGAACGCGATGCGGTGGGAGGAGCTGCTAGCCGGCGGGGAGGGCGCCGAGCTGAGCTTCGAGCGCGTGCCCTTCGACCATCCGCTCTGGGTCCTCTACTCCTCCGGCACGACAGGGCTACCGAAGGCGATCGTGCAGAGCCAGGGCGGCATCCTGCTCGAGCACCTGAAGAAGCTGCACCTCCACGTCGACGCGCACCCCGGCGACCGCCTCTTCTGGTTCACGACGACGGGTTGGATGATGTGGAACTTCCTCGTCTCCGGCCTCCTCACCGAGGCTGCGATCGTGCTCTACGACGGCAACCCCGGCCATCCAGACATGGGCGTGCTCTGGGACCTCGCCGACCAGGCCGAGGTGACGATGTTCGGCACCAGCGCCTCCTACATCGCCGCCTGTATGAAGGCGGGGACCGAGCCAGGGGCTGGCCGCGACCTCAGCCGCCTCGAGGCGGTGGGCTCGACCGGCTCCCCCTTGGCCCCCGAGGGCTTCGACTGGATCTACGAGCAGCTCGGCGCCGACACCTGGCTCTTCTCGACCAGCGGCGGCACCGACCTCTGCACCGCATTCGTCGGCGGGTCGGCGCTGCTGCCCGTCTACCGGGGCGAGCTGCAGGCGCGGGCGCTCGGCGCCGCCGTCGAGGCCTGGGACGAGGAGGGCAAGGCGGTGACCGATGAGGTTGGCGAGCTGGTCGTCACCGAGCCGATGCCCTCGATGCCGGTCCGCTTCTGGGGAGATGAGGACGGCTCCCGCTACCGCGCCGCCTACTTCGAGATGTTCCCCGGCGTCTGGCGCCACGGCGACTGGATCGAAATCACCGGCCGCGGCACAGCTGTGATCTACGGGCGCTCGGACTCGACAATCAACCGCTCCGGCATCCGCATGGGCACCAGCGAGATCTACCGGGCGGTGCTCGGGATCGACGAGATCCTCGACGCGCTCGTCGTCGACATCCCCCGCCCCGGCACCGAGGGCTGGATGCCTCTCTTCATCGTCCTGCGCGAGGACGCCGAGCTCGACGACGACCTGCGCCGTGAGATCGCCCGCCGCGTCCGCGAGAAGTGCTCCCCCCGCCACATCCCCGACGAGGTCTTCGAGATCGCCGAGGTGCCGCGCACCCTGAGCGGCAAGGTGCTCGAGGTGCCGGTGAAGCGGATCCTGATGGGGACGCCACCCGAGAAGGCGGCCAGCCGCGACTCGCTCGCCAATCCCGCCGCCCTCGACTACTTCGTCGAGATGGCCGCTTCATTCGACGACGACTGATTTACAGAGCATCAAGTTCGGCATGCATTCCGTGCCAAACTTGATGCTCTGCCGAGCTCAGGCAGGTGTGACCGGATTCCGCCGCTCGGCGAAGGAACGGTCCTTGCCGGCCGTCAGGGAAAAACGTCGAATCAGCTCGTCGCGCAGGTCCGCCGGCTCGACGACCGCGTCGATGACGAGCTCGGAGGCGAGGTGGAGGAGATCGATGTCGGCGGCGTACTCCTCGCGTTTGGCGGCAACGAAGGCCTCCCGCTCGGCCTCGTCCTCGATCGCCTGGATCTGGTTGAAGAAGACGGCGTTGATCGCCGCCTGCGGCCCCATCACCGCGATCGAGGCGCTCGGCAGGGCGATGCAGCAGTCGGGCTCGAAGGCCGGGCCCGCCATCGCGTAGAGGCCCGCGCCGTAGGCCTTGCGCACGATCACCGAGATCTTCGGCACGGTCGCTTCGGAGACGGCGCTGATCATCTTCGCCCCGTGGCGGATGATGCCCTGGCGCTCGACCGCCGTGCCGATCATGAAGCCGGGCACATCGGCGAGGAAGAGCAGCGGCAGGTTGAAGGCGTTGCAGGTCTGGATGAAGCGCGCCGCCTTGTCGGCGGAGTCGACGAAGAGGACGCCCCCCTTCTGGCGCGGCTGGTTGGCGACGATCCCCACGACGCGACCGTCGAGCCGGCCGTAGCCGACGATCAGCTCTTTGGCCCAGCGGGCGTGGACCTCGAGGAAGGAATCGGCGTCGAGCAGAGCGTCGAGCACCTCGCGCATGTCGAAGGGCTGGTTCTCGTCGGCGGGGACGATGTCAGCGATCGGCGTCGTCGAGGACGGCGCCGCGGGGGGCGCAGCCGGCGCCTCCTCGCGCCAGTTGGCGGGCATGAAGGAGAGGTAGCGCTGCGCGAGGTCGATCGCGTCCTCGTCGGACTTGACGAGGAAGTGGCCGCAACCGGAGACGCCGGTGTGCATCTTGGCCCCGCCCATCTCCTCCAGCGTCACCTTCTCGCCGATCACCATCTCGGCCATCCGCGGCGACCCCAGGTACATCGAGGCGTTCCCCTCGCGCATGATCACCACGTCGCAGAAGGCGGGGATGTAGGCGCCGCCCGCGGCGCTGGGCCCGAAGAGCAGGCAGATCTGCGGCACCTGCCCGGAGAGGCGCACCTCGTTGTGGAAGATGCGCCCGGCGCCGCGGCGGCCGGGGAACATCTGCACCTGGTCGGTGATCCGCGCGCCGGCGGAATCGACCAGATAGACCATCGGCACCTGGTGCGCCAGCGCGCTCTCCTGGATGCGGAGGATCTTCTCGACCGTCTTTGGGCCCCAGGAGCCCGCCTTCACCGTCGGATCGTTGGCCATCAGCGCCACCGGGCGCCCGCCGATCGTGGCCAGGCCGGTGACGACGCCATCGGCACCCAGGCCCTCCTGGTCCCAGTTGGCCAGCAGCCCTTCCTCGGAGAAGGAGCCCTCGTCGACCAGCCGCCGCACGCGCTCGCGCACGGGCAGCTTGCCCTGGTCGGCGGTCTTGTCGTGATGGCGCTGGGGGCCGCCGGAGAGGGCGGCCTCGAGGGCCTCCGCGAAGTCAGGCATCAAGACGCTCCCGTGGCAATCGCCCCGGACTCGAACGACCGGATATCGCCGTGTCGATTGCCGCACTCACGGCAGCAGAGACTATTCGGACTGGCCGCCGAGCCAATCGACGGGCCCGGCGCGCAGCACGTGGGCGCCGAGCGGCCGGCCGAGGACCTCCTGGGCGGCCCGCGAGGCCTCGATCAGGCGCGGTAGGTCAACACCGGTCTCGACGCCCATCTCATGGAGCATCGAGACGACGTCCTCGCTGGAGACGTTGCCGGTCGAGCCGGGCGGGACCGGGCAGCCACCGAGCTCACCGAAGCTCGACTCGAAGGAGTCGACACCCTCCTCGAGCGCCGCCAGCACGTTGGCGAGGCCCTGGCCGCGGGTGTTGTGGAAATGGGCGGTCAGCTCGACGCCGCCGAGCCGCTCGCGCGCGGCGGCGAAGAACTCGCGCACCTGGCGCGGGTTCGCCATCCCCGTCGTGTCCCCGAAGCCGATCTCCGCGCAGCCGGCGGCGGCGAGCCGCTCGGCGATCCCGAAGACCCGCTCGGGCGCGACCTCGCCCTCGTAGGGGCAGCCGAAGGAGACCGAGATCACTCCCTCGCGGCGCAACCCCGCCTCCCCCGCGGCGGCGAGCGTCCGCTCCAGGCCCGCCAGGGACTCCTCGATCGAGCGGTTGACGTTCTTGCGGTTGTGGGTCTCCGAAGCGGAGAGGAAGACGCTCACCTCGTCGAAGCGATCGCGCAGCGGCAGGGCCCGCTCGAGGCCGCGCTCGTTGGGGATCAGGACCGAGAAGGCGACTCCCTCGCGGCGCTGCACTTCGCTGAGCACCTGCTCGGCGTCGGAGAGCTGCGGGATCACCTCGGGGCGCACGAAAGAAGTGACCTCCATGCGCTTCAGGCCGCTCGCCGAGAGCATGTCGATCAACCGCACCTTGTCCTCGGTGGCGATCGTCTCCGGCTCGTTCTGAAAGCCGTCGCGGGGCCCGACCTCGCGGATGCGTACGGCGGTGGGAAGCGCGGTCATGCCGTTCAGGTTAGGCGTCTGGGGAGCCGAGCCGATCGGCCCTGATGACGCGGCGCTCGTGGGTGCCGACGCCGATCGTCCGCTCTCCTTCGGTGACTTCGACGTCGTAGCGGAGCTTGCGGCCGTCGACCACCTCGCGCAACGTCGCCCGCACGGTGCAGGTCGCGCCCTTGGGCGCCGCCGCGACATGCTTGACGCAGACTTCGAAGCCGACGGTCGCCGTGCCGTCGGGCAGGTGCTCGTAGGCGAGTGCGGTGGCGCACCCCTCCATCATCGAGATCATCCCCGGGGTCGAGAGCACGCTCGCCTCCAGCGTGCCGCCGACGTTGGTGAGAAGCCGCCCGTCAACGGGAAACTCGTCGCTGCGCTCCATCCCCGGAGCCAGGGGCAGCTCGGAGGCCTCCATCAGACCATGCCCAGGCCGCCGCTGACCCCGAGCGTCTCACCGGTGACGTAGGCGGCGTCGCCGGAAGCGAGAAAGGCGGCGGCGGCGGCGACCTCCTCCGGCTGGCCGAGGCGGCCCATCTGGGTCGAGCTTTTCATCGTCTCGATCACTTTCTCTCCGATCTCGCCGAACTCCTTGGCCCCCATCAGCAACGGCGTCTCGATCGGGCCGGGGGCGATCGAGTTGGCGGTGATCCCATAGCGGGCGTTCTCGCGCGCGATCGCCTTCATGAAGGCGACGATGCCCCCCTTTGCGGCCGAGTAGACCGCCGAGCCCTTCGAGCCCACCCGGCCGGCCTCCGAGGAGATGCTGACGATGCGGCCGTAGCCCGCGGCCTGCATGTTCGGCAGCGCCGCGTGGGTGCAGTTGAAAACGCCGAACAGGTTGACGTCGATGACCTTGCGCCACTGCTCGGGGGTCGTGTAGGTGAAAAAGCCGAACTCGTCGAGGCCGGCGTTGTTGACCAGGATGTCGAGCGTCCCGACCTCCTCGACGGCCGCCCGGGCGGACTCCAGGTCGGTCACGTCCAGAGCAACGGCGTGGCCGGAGATATCGGCGGCGACCTGCTCCGCGCCCTCCAGGTTGGTGTCGCCGACCCAGACCTCGGCGCCCTCGGCCGCGAGGCGAGCGGCCGTGGCGGCGCCGATCCCGCTGGCGCCCCCGGTCACGAGCGCTTTTCTCCCCTCGAGCCTCATTGCGGAGGTGAGCATATTCCGCAACTCCATAGACTGCCCCACCCGTGACTGAGACCGCCCCGATCCCGATCGTCGGTGGAACGGGCGCCCTGGGCGCCGGCCTGGCGCTGCGCTGGGCGCGGGCGGGCGTACCGATCGCGATCGGCTCGAGGTCGGCGGAGCGCGCCGAGGAGGCGGCGGCCAGGGTCCGCGAGAAGGTTCCCGGCGCCGAGGTCGAGGGCCTCCTCAACGAGGAGGCGGCGAAGAAGGGAGATGTTGTCTTCCTCACGGTCCCCTTCCGCGCTCAATCGGAGAACCTCAACAACCTGCGCGGCACCCTGCAGCCGGGGCAGATCCTCGTCGACTGCACGGTGCCCCTCGCCGCCGCGGTAAGCGGCAAGGCGACCCGTTCACTGGGCGTCTGGCAGGGCTCCGCCGCCCAGCAGGCCCAGGAGATGGTCCCCGAGGGGGTGACCGTGGTCGCCGGCCTGCACACCGTCGGCGCGCCGGTGCTGGCAGACCTCAATGCGGAGCTCGACGAGGACGTGCCGATCTGCGGCGACCGCAAGGTGGACAAGGCGCGGGTGGCCAGGCTGGTCGAAAGGATCCCCGGCCTTCGCCCCGTCAACGCCGGCGCGCTCGAGATGGCGCGGATCGTCGAGCAACTGACCCCACTGCTGATCTCGATCAACAGCCGCTACAAGACCCACGCCGGCATCCGGCTCACCGGCCTGCCGGAGGGCGACCACTGGGCATGAAGACAGCGCTCCTCGCGGGGGGCACCGGGGGCGCGAAACTCGCCGCCGGGATGCAGGAGGAGACCGGCGGCGACCTTGCCGTGATCGCCAACACCGGCGACGACATCGAGGCCCTCGGCGTCCACGTCTCCCCCGACCCCGACCTGATCGCCTACTGGCTCAGCGGGGAAATCGACGAGGAGCGGGGCTGGGGCATCCGCGACGACACCTTCACGGTCTTCGAGCGCCTGACCCGGATCGGCGCGCCGGAGTGGTTCGGCCTCTCCGACCGCGACCTGGCGGCCTGCCTGTATCGCCGCCAGTTCATCGAGGAGGGCGGCCGTGCGACGGAAGCCCAGGCTCAGATCGCCCGCGCCCTGGGAATCGAGGCTCGCGTCCTGCCGATGTCCGACTCCCCGGTCCGCACCCAGGTGCTGACCGCCGCCGGGCGCCGTCCGCTGCAGGAGTATCTGATCGTCGACCGCGGCGAGCCCACCGTGCAGGGCATCGAGCTCGAGGGCATCGAGCAGGCCCAGCCCACCGCCGAGGTGCTCGATGCGCTGCGGCACGCCGACGCGATAGTGATCGGCCCCTCGAACCCCGTGATCAGCATCGGGCCGATCCTCGCCGTCGCCGGCATTCGCGAGGCGATCGCGGCCTCGGAGGCACCCGTCGTCGCGGTCAGCCCGATTGTCGCGGGCGAGGTCGTCAAGGGCCCGACCGCGCGCTTCATGGCCGCCGTCGGCCGGCCCGCAACGGCCGCGGGGGTCGCCTCGCTCTACGCCGGCTTGATCGACGCGATGGTGGTGGACGAGGGCGATCCCGACCCGCCCCCGAGCGAGATCGAGACCCTGGCGACCGCGACCCTGATGGAGGGCGCCCCGGGCCGCGCCCGCCTGGCGCGCATCGTGCTCGACTTCGCCGCTAGCCTCGCCGAGAGGTGAAAGCGACCGCCGTCATACCGGTCAAGCGCTTCAGGGACGCCAAGCAGCGCCTCGCCCCCGGGATCGAAGCGGGGCGGCGCCGAGCGCTCGCGGCGGCAATGCTGGAAGACGTCCTCGGCGCGGTAGCCGAGGCACGCGTCGTTGAGCGGACGATCGTGGTGACGGGAGATCCGCAGGCGCAGGAAATCGCCGCGGCCAACTCGGTTGAGGTCCTACCCGACCCCGATGATCAGGGACATATCGTCGCGGCGCTGGCTGGCGCGGCGAGGGCGGAAGCCGAGGGGGCGACCTGCGTGGCCTTCCTTCCCGGCGATTGCCCGCTGCTCGAGCCCCGCGAGCTGGACCGGCTGCTCACCGGCATCCCAAGCCAATACGTGGCCATCGTGCCCGACCGCCAGGGCACCGGCACAAACGCGCTCGTGCTCTCGCCGCCCGATGCGATCCGGCCGGCCTTCGGGGAGGGCAGCCGCGACCGCCACGTGGCAGCCGCCCGCGAGGCGGGGATCCCCTTCGCCGTCGAGGAGCTGGACTCGCTCGCCCTCGACCTCGACACCCCCGCCGACATCGTCGCGCTGACGCGGGTGCTCGAGGAGAGGCCGGGGCGGGCCCGGCAGACCGCGAAGGTGCTTGGCCTATGAGCGGCACCGCGGCTGTGCAGGTCATCCCCATCGAGGGCCTGCCCGAGTTCGAGCCCGAGATGCGGGTCGGCGAGGAGATAGCCGCCCGCGCGCGGCTGAGCGACGGCGACGTCGTCGTCGTCTCGCAGAAGATCGTCTCCAAGGCCGAGGGCCGGCTGCGCCGCCTCTCCTCCGTCGCGCCGGGCGCCGAGGCGCGGCGCCTCGGTGCGGCGCTGGGCAAGGAGCCGGCGCTGGTCGAGCTGATCCTCGAGGAGAGCCGCGAGGTGCTCCGCGCCGAGGCCGGCGTGCTGATCACCGAGACGCGGCACGGCTTCGTCTGCGCCAACTCCGGCATCGACAGCTCCAACCTGCCCGAGCCCGACACCGTTTCGCTTCTGCCACTCGACCCGGACGCCTCTGCCAGGCGACTGCGGGGCGAAGTCGAGGCCGCCGCCGGCGTGCGGGCCGGGGCGATCGTCTCCGACAGCTTCGGTAGGGCCTGGAGGCTGGGTCAAGCAGAGGTGGCGATCGGCTGCGCGGGGATCCGCCCGCTCGACGACTGGCGCGGCCGCAGCGACGCCGACGGCCGTGAGCTGGAGGCGACCCTGATCGCGATCGCCGACGAGGCCGCCGCCGCCGCCGACCTGGTGCGCGACAAGGCGAGCCGCGTGCCGGCAGCGATCGTGCGCGGCCTGGGCCGCTTCGTCAGCGCCGAGGACGGGCCGGGCGCGGCGGCGCTGCGGCGCGCCCGCGATCAGGACCTCTTCCGCTAGTCCACACGCAGCGCGCCGTCAGGAATCGCACTGCTCCACGGAGTCGACGCCTTTGTCGAAAGCGCAGACGTCTTTGCCGCCGCCGCCGCCGATCTCATCGTGTTCTCCGTCCTGGGCCGAGATTCTGTCGTCCCCGGCGCGCGCGTAGAGGAGGTCCTTGCCGTTGCGGCCGAGGAGGTTGTTGGCGCGGGAGTCGCCGAAGAAGACGTCTTCCTGGCTGGAGCCCTCGAGATCGTCGATGTTGCGCAGATGGTCCAGCGACCCCGACCCGCAGGCCGGCCTGGCGACCTTGCCCCCGTGGCCACTTTGGCCTTCGGGCTTCGCCAGCGGCCTGACCGACCTCCCGAACGAGCTTTTCAGGATCACTTCTTCTTCGACGAGCTGGCCGCCGGCCGTCTGTTTGCTCAGGTCTGCGACCACCCCACCCGCGTATGCGGGCAGTTGCGCCCAGGAGGCGTTGTTGACGCTTCCTTCGTCTCCTTTGCTGTCCGCGCCCTGCAGGATGTCGCCCTCACAGGTGGTGGAGGAGACGAGAAGGTCGCTGCCCTGGCCACCCTGAAGCTGGTCGAAGCCTTCGTTGTTGAGCAGGGCGTCATCGAAGCCGAAGCCGGAAAGCGAATCGTTCCCCGGACCGTCGACCAGCATGTCTTCGGTCTGGCCGCTGCCGTTCAGCACGTCGTTTCCACTCCCGCCGAGCAGCACCGTCGTGACGGTGGGCAGCCAGACGGACCCGTCCGTGGCGAGATTGATGGCGTCGTCACCAGCCATGCCGGCGACGGTGATGGCGTCGATCTTGACCGGCATCACGCACTTGACTTCGTTCGGTTTGTAGTTGCAGTTGGGCGAGGCCGCCGTTGGACCGGTGTCGAAGCTCGCCGAGCCGGGCCTGGCGGTGAAGATCGCCTGCCCTCCCAGGCCGCCAAAGGCCGCTTTGACGTCGACGAGGTCGGAGGCTTCGCTGCCGACCATGTACAGCGCGTTGGACCCCGTGCCGCCGACCGGGGGGCTGATGTAGCCGACCTCGATCTTGGAGCGGTCGCGCTGCTGAACTTCTTCACCGGAGCCCGTGCAGCCAAACCGCGTCTCGACATCGGGGGCGCAGCTGTTGCCGGCCGCTTCTTCGAAGTAGGTCGTGTCTTTGCCGGCGCCACCGCTGATGTAATCGCCGTCGGCGCCGCCGAAGAGACGATCGTCGCCCCCGCCGCCTTCGATCACGTCGGCGCCGCCTCCCCCGTCGATCCGATTGGTCGCCGCGGAGCCAACGATGCGATCCGCGAAGGGGGAGCCGAACACGTTCTCGAAGCCGGCGAC
>DASSTR010000078.1:0-47905 GCA_035707825.1 Solirubrobacterales bacterium | reverse complement strand
CGGGTGGCGAGCCGATCCTTGACCAGCGAGTCGACCGCGCGGCTCATCGACGGCACCGAGACGCCGAAGGTCTCGGCCAGCTCGCCGACCTGGCGCGGCTCAGTGGCCTGTCCCAGGCCGCCAAGCTCCAGCAGCGCCTTGCACTGGGTCATCGAAAGGCCGGTCTCCTCGATCACGCGCAGCTGATGGCCGCGGTCGTAGAGGAAGACGTGGCGAAGCAGGGCGCTCAGCCGCGCGGCGGTCTCCTGCGCCTCGGGACCGGCGCCGGTGGAAGCCTCTTGGGCGATCGTCTCCAGGCTGGCGGCGTGCATGGGCCATATAGTTGCAGGACCGCAACTATTTCTCTACCGCAATAGTTGTCCATGTGACGCATATCACTCGGCGGTTCCGCCGCGTCTGGATCTAAGGTCAGTTGCGATGTCGGTGGACCACGCGCAGCTCGACCTCGAGCACCTGTGGCACCCGTTCACCCAGCAGCAGAGCTGGCGTGAGGAAGAGCCGCTCTTGGTCGAGCGCGCGGAGGGCTCCCACCTGATCGATGTCGATGGGCGCCGCTACCTGGACGGCGTCTCCTCGCTGTGGTGCAACGTGCACGGCCATCGCCACCCCGGCATCGACCGCGCCGTGCGCGATCAGCTGGACAAGGTCGCGCACTCGACGATGCTGGGCCTGTCGCATCCCGCCGGCGCCGAGCTGGCCGCGCGCCTGGTCGAGATCGCTCCGGCGGGGCTGACGAGGGTCTTCTATTCGGACTCCGGCTCGACTGCGGTCGAGGTCGCCCTCAAGATGGCCTTCCAGTACCAGCAGCAGCGCGGCGGCCAGCACGTGCGGCGTACGTCTTTCATCCACCTGCGCGACGCCTACCACGGCGACACGATCGGCTCGGTCTCCGTAGGCGGCATCGACCTCTTCCACACCACCTTCCGGCCGCTGCTCTTCGACGCCTATGCGGCCGAGCCCGGCGACGTGACCCACCTCGCCCGCCTGCTCGCCTCTCACGAGGAAGAGATCGCGGCGGTGATCGTCGAGCCCCTGGTCCAGGGCGCCGCTGGGATGCTCGTGCATCCCTCCGGTTACCTGCGCGCCGCGCGCGAACTCTGCGACCACTTCGGCGTGCTGATGATTTGCGACGAGGTGGCGACCGGCTTTGGCCGCACCGGGACGATGTTCGCCTGCGAGCAGGAACGGGTGTCGCCGGACCTGCTCTGCCTGGCCAAGGGGCTGACCGGCGGCTACATGCCCCTCTCGGCGACGCTGGCGACCGAGCGCATCTACGAAGGCTTTCTCGGCGCGCCCGAGGCGCAGCGCACCTTCTTCCACGGTCATACCTACACCGGCAACCCGCTTGCCTGCGCCGCCGCCCTCGCCAACCTCGACGCCTTCGAAGAGGAGCGGACGATCCCTCGCCTGCAGCCGAAGATCCGCCTCCTCGGCCAGCTGCTCGAAAAGGTCGCCCAGATGCCGGAGGTGTTCGAGGTGCGCGGCCGCGGCTTCATGGTCGGCATCGACCTCGGCGAGCACGACCCGGCGCTGCGGATGGGCCATCGGGTCACCGTCGAGGCGCGGAAGCGGGGCGTGATCATCCGACCGCTCGGCGACGTCGTCGTGCTCATGCCGCCGCTATCGATCTCGAAGGGTGACCTGCGCCGCCTGGTCGAGGTCACGGCCGAGTCGATCGCCGCGGCCGCCGCGGCGGTGCGGGAGGGGGCAGGAGCGGCTGCCGTTGAGAGCCCGGCCAGCCTGCCCCAGGCCGCCTAGTGTCCTGAGTCGTAATTTCGGTGCGGCCTCATCGGTGGCTCGACGGGACCGGGCCCTAACGAGGTTCAGGTGTGACGGATCGCAGCCCGCGCCGTAGTAAGGGCGTGAACCAGGCTCTGGTCGCAGCCACCGAGGAACCGCCCCGGGAGCAGGCGCTCGCCTTCGACGAGCTCTACCGCTCGAGCCGCGACGACGTCTACGCCTATGCGGCCGGCCTGCTCCGCGATCGCGCCGCGGCCGAGGATGTCACCGCAACCGCCTTCGAGCGCGCCTACCGCAAGCGCTCCCGCTACGACGCCCGGCGCGGCAACCCGCGCGCCTGGCTGTTCGGGATCGCCCGCAACGCGGCGCTGGACGAGTTGCGCCGCCGCGGCCGGCAGGCGTCCCTGACGGCGGAGCCGCTGGACCCCGAGGGGGTCGCCGCGGTTCACCCGGCGGAGCGGAGCGAGCTGCGCCTGGTCATCGCCGGCGCCATCGCCGAGCTCGAGGCGTCAGAGCGTGAGCTGATCGCCCTGAAGTTCTTCGCCGGGCTCTCGAATGTCGAGATAGCCGGCGTGCTCGGAATCAGCGAATCCAACGCCGGCACAAAGCTGCACCGAGTCGTCAACAAGCTGAGGGAGGCATGTCATGGAGCGGCCTAGCAACGACCTCGATTTCTCCCAGGCGCTGCGAGAGCTCCGCCCCTCGCCGCGCCCCGAGTTCGCCGCCGAGCTAGACGCGCGCCGCGCGGCCGGATTCCCGCCTCGCGAGACCGGCCGCCGCTCGGCGATCCAGCGCATCGTCGCTCGCCTGACGGCGATCCCCCCTCGCCGCCTGCTGGTACCCGCTGCAGCCTGCGCGCTGGTCGTAATCGCAATCGCCACCGCGGTCATCGCAATGACCGAAACCGAGCCGCGGCGGATGGCATTGTCGGGCACGACGGAAACGGGCGGCGCCGAAGCTCTTAGCGCCCACGACGGGTACCTCGCGCAAATCCTCCGCGCCAACGAAGCACGCCTGGCGAAGAAGGCTCCGCAGTTGAAGCCGTTCAGCGCCGCGGTGGCCCCGGCCGCCGAGTCCGCCAACCACAACGGCGGCGGCCGCTACCTCAAGGGCCGCAACAGCAGCTACTCGGGCGGCGTGGACCGACACGCCGGCGATGTGGCGAAGTCGGCGGTGGGCACCGCGAGCGCGCCGGCGAGCGGCGTCGTGCTCGAGGGCGAAGCCCAAGAACTGCGCTCCGGTCCCATCGCCGCCCAGGTCAGGCATCGCAAGATCGAGCGCTCGGCGCTGCTCGTTCTCGGCACCGACGCCGAGCAGGTACGGGCCGCGGCAAGCAAGGTCTTCGTCACCGTCCACAGCTACGACGGCATCGTCCTCAACTCCTCGATCCGCGATGGCAAGGACGGAGAAGGCGGGGCAAGCTTCGACCTGCTGATACCGACCAGCAAGCTCAGCGACGCGCTCGCCTCCTTCACGGCGATCGGCGAGGTGCGCACCCGCCAGGAGTCGACGCAGGACATCACCGCCCCCACCGTCGGGCTGGGGGAACGGCTGCAGGACGCCAACGCCAGGGTCGAGAGCCTGCTCACGCAGCTCTCCGAAGCAGACAGCGACGCCGAGCGCGCCGCCGCCGAAGCGCGCCTGCGGGCCGAGCGGCGGCATGTCGCCAACCTTCGCTCGCGGCTTTCCTCCCTGCAGCGCCGGGCGAGCTTCTCGCGCGTGGCGCTGCGGATCGAGAGCGGCGATGCCGCCACAGCGGGGAAGGACGATGGACACTGGGGCGTCGGGGATGCGCTCGACGATGCCGCGCACATCCTCGCCATCGCCGCGGGGGTGACCGTGATCGGGCTCGCCATCCTCACCCCCCTCGCCCTGATCTGCCTGCTCGTCTGGCTCGCGCGCCGGGCCTGGGTCCGACGCGCCCGCACCCGCGCCCTCGGCTGATCTCCTTCCGCCTGCCCGGCAACAAGCGCGGCCCTTTCCGCCCGTCCGGCAACGAGCACGGGGCGGCGGATAAGCCCGCGGCGATCGACGGGGGCCGCCTATAGGCTGGCTCAATGGCCAACCTCTCTCAAACGCAAGCGGTGATGGTGGCGCTCCGGTGAGCGAGCGCAAGCGAGGGCCGGCCGAGGCCCCGAATTTGGGCACGCCTTCCGAGCCCCGCCCGGCCGCCTCCGCGGTGCTGCTGCGCCGGGGCGGCAAGCACTCCGACCGGGCCCTCGAGGTGCTGCTCTTGAAGCGGACCGATGCGGCCGAGTTCATGCCCGGCGTCTGGGTTTTTCCGGGCGGAGCCGTCGACTCTGAGGACGGCCATGGCGACGCCGGCCACCGGGCCTGCGCTGTACGCGAGCTGGCTGAGGAGGCGGGGATCGAGTTGCCCGAGGGCGAGGAGCTGATCCTGTTCTCGCGCTGGATCACGCCGGAGGTGATCAAGACCCGTTTCGACGCCTGGTTCTTCCTCGCCCTCGCCCCACCCCACACGCCGCCGCAACCGGACGGCGTGGAGACGGTGGAGGCCGGATGGTTCGAGCCGCAGGCGGCCCTCGACGCGCAGGCCGCCGGAGAGCTGGTGCTCGCCTTTCCGACGATCAGGCAACTCCAATCGTTACTTCCCTTCCGCACCTCCGAGGAAGCGATCGAGGCCCACCGCGGGACGGTGGTTGAGACGATCCTGCCCAAGGTGATCGGTACCCGCGAGGAGCACCGCGTCGTCCTACCCGGCGACCCCGACTACCCCGCCTCCTAAAGAACCCTGAATGCCGACCGACTGGTCCCGCGGCCGCGCGAGCCCAGGACCGCCGGCTAGATGATTGATTCCACGCTCAGAAGCAGTCATCTAGCGACCCTGCTCGCCGCCAGAGTGACTTTTCGCCCCCATATAGGTGGTCAAGTTCACTCTCGTGCATGCTCCCGTCGAGCGTCATGCATGGTCGGGCCCGCCTAGCTAGTCCGCCGGAAAGGGCTCCAGGCCGGCGTGCCAGGGGCCGGGCGGGTAGGTGTGGATGCCGCTCTCGTCCATCTCCGACTGCAGCCGCCTGAAGAGGAGGCCGGCGTTCTTCAGGGCTGCCTTCAGCTCTTCGGCGCTGCGATCCCGCAACCGCCAGAGGAACCAGAGCTGGCGGTCGTTGACGCCGAAGTCGATCTCCCCGGTCATCGTCGTGGCCCAGGAGAGGAACCCGGGGCTGAAGAGCTCGCGTAGGGCGACGGGGTCGTACTCGCGCGGCACCGTGGCCAGGAAGCGGCGATTGAAGTCGAGCGACTCGAACTCGACCTTGCGCGCGAAGCGCTGCGTCACCACCTCGTGGCCCTCGATCGACTCGACGTTGAAGGCCGGCACGACCTTGGCCAGGTCGGGCATGTGGGCCTTGGCGAGGATCGCGCGAGGCAGCACAGCCTTGGAGAGGAAGCCGCCCTCTTCGCGCTCGTCGGCATCGCAGGAGGAGCCCCAGAAGCCCTCGCTGAGCTGCCCGGTAAGGCGGTTCGTCCCCCCCACGCACAGCGCCACGGGGCCGTCTTTCGGGTTGATCCCGCCGATCGGCTCGTAGGTGAGCGCGTTGCGCTGGCCGTAGCTCTGCACGGTCTCGGCCCATTGCTGCGATTCCTGCTTTGCGCCCACGGCCCGATCCTATGGCCAGCCAGGCACCTGGGAGCTAGGATGGCCTGAAGCAGGTTCGACCCCGAGGAGCCCCATGACCGTCGCAATCATCGTCGTCGTCGCGATCATCGTTATCGCGGTCCTTTACTACATCGGCAAGCGCAACTCGATCATCGCCTCCCGCAACCGGGTCGACGAGTCATGGAGCGGCATCGACGTACAGCTCAAGCGCCGCCACGATCTCGTCCCCAATCTGGTCGAGACCGTGAAGGGCTACGCCGAGCACGAGAGCCAGACGTTCGAGAAAACGACAAAAGCGCGGGCCGAGGCGATGGCGGCCCAGAGCGTCGGCGACACGGCCCAGGCGGAGCAGAAACTGACCCAGGCGCTGGCCGACCTGCGCGCGGTGGCGGAGAACTACCCGACGCTCCGCGCCACTGAGAACTTCCAGCAGCTGAGCCGCAACCTCTCCGAGCTCGAGGATGAAATCCAGGCGGCGCGGCGGATCTACAACTCCAACGTGCAGTCCTACAACACCGACATCCAGCAGTTCCCGGGCTCGATCATCGCCAACCAGGGCGGCTTCACGGCTCGCGAGTTCTTCGAGATCGACGCCACCGAGCGCGAGCCGGTCTCGGTCAGCTTCAGCAAGGACTGACGTCCGGGCCGTTAACCGGCGGCCTCTCTAAGCTGTGCACTTATGACTGCAACGCAGGAAGTGACCCTCTGGATCTGCGAGAGCTGCGGGTTCATCTACGACCCCGCCATCGGCGATCCCGACGGCGGGATTCCTCCCGGAACCGCCTTCGAGGACATCCCCAAAGACTGGTTCTGCCCGGTCTGCGGCGCCCGGACCACCGACTTCCGCCCGCTCGAGCCCGGCGAGGCCTGATTGCCGGCATTGGCGGGGGTTCCGCTTAACTTTTTCGGTGGATCGGATGAGCTAGCCGTGGGCCGAGCGCCGAAAAAGTACAAGACGCTCCACCCCCACCAATGCCGGCAATCAACCCGCCCAGCGAAATGACGGAATTTGATTACGACTGGGTGGTCGTGGGGTCGGGCTTCGGGGGCTCCGTCTCGGCGCTGAGGCTGACCGAGAAGGGCTACAAAGTCGCGGTCCTGGAGTGCGGGAAGCGCTTCTCCGACGACGACTTCCCCAAATCGACCTGGGACCTGCGCCGCTACTTCTGGGCGCCGCGGATCGGCTTCCGGGGGATCTTCCGGCTCAGCACCTTCAAAGACGTCGTCGTGGTCAGCGGCAGCGGCGTTGGCGGCGGCAGCCTTGGCTACGCGAACACCCTCTACGTGCCCCCCAACGACTTCTTCGAGGACTCGCAGTGGAGCGACCTCGAGGATTGGGAGCGGGTGCTGGCGCCGCACTACGAGGAGGCGCAGCGGATGCTCGGCGTCGTCGTCCACGAGAACGACGACCCGGCCGACCAGTTGCTGCGCGAGCTGGGCGAAGAGCTGGGCGTCGGCGAGACCTACCGGAAGACCCCGGTCGGGGTCTTCCTCGGCGAGTCGGGAAAGACAGTCGCCGACCCCTATTTCGGCGGCGAGGGGCCGGAGCGCACCGGCTGCATGCAGTGCGGCCGCTGCATGGTCGGCTGCCCGCACGGGGCCAAGAACACCCTGGTCAAGAACTACCTCTGGTTCGCCGAGCGCGGCGGCGCCGAGGTGCAGGACAGCCGCACGGTCACCGACATCCGCCCGCTCGGCGCCGCCGACGGCAGCGAAGGCTACGAAGTGGCCAGCGAGCGCTCCGGCGTGCTGCCGGGCCGGGGGCGCAGCACGATCAGGGCCCGAGGCGTGATCGTCGCCGCCGGGCCGCTGGGCACCAACAAGCTGCTGCAGCGCTGCCGGCTGGGCGGCTCGCTGCCCCAAATCTCCCCGCGCCTCGGCGAGCTCGTGCGCACCAACAGCGAGATGATCCTCGCCGTCACAGTGCCCGAGGACTACCCCGACGACCTCACCAGGCGGGTTGCGATCAGCTCCAGCATCTATCCCGACCCCTACACCCACATCGAGACCGTCACCTACGGCCACGCGGGCGATTCGATGAGCACGCTCTACACGCTGCTGGTCGGCGACGGCACCCGCGTCACGCGGCCGCTGAAGCTTCTCGGGCAGATCGTCCGCCACCCGGTCAAATTCGCCAAGACGATCTGGCCGCGCGGCTGGTCGCGGCGCACGATCATCGTCCTCGTCATGCAGACGCTCGACAGCGCGATCGCCCTGCGGCCGAAGCTGAAGCGCTCAGGCGCCGTGCGGCTGCAGACCGAACAGGACCCCGAGCGGCCCAACCCGACCTTCATCCCGGTCGCCAACGAGGCGGCCGAATGGCTGGCGAAGCGAACGGGCGGCATCGCCCAGAGCTCGCTCAGCGAGGCGCTGATCAACGTGCCCTCGACCGCCCACATCCTCGGTGGCGCGGTGATCGGCCATGGTCCCGAGGACGGCGTCGTCGACGCGCGCCAGCGGGTCTTCGGCTACGAGAACCTGCTCGTCTGCGACGGGGCGGCGATCCCCGCCAACGTCGGCGTCAATCCGAGCCTGACGATCACAGCTCTCGCGGAGCACGCGATGTCCCACGTGCCCCCCGCGGCCGAGGATCGCGCCCCGGCCGCGAGGCAGGCTTCGCCGGCCGACTCAGGCGCCGGCGCTTGAGAAGCGCTCGGCGACGTAGTCCCAGTTGACGACGTTCCAGAACGCGTCGATGTAGTCGGGGCGCTTGTTCTGGTACTTCAGGTAGTAGGCGTGCTCCCAGACGTCGCAGCCCAGCAGCGGCACGCTGCCCTCGGAGACCGGCGAGTCCTGGTTGGGAGTCGAGACGACGGCGAGGCCCGAGCCGTCGTGGACCAGCCAGGCCCAGCCGGAGCCAAAGCGGGCGAGGCCGGCGGCTTTGAACTCCTCCTTGAAGGAGTCGAGGGAGCCGAACTTCTCGGCGATCGCCGCGCCCAGGTCGCCGCCCGGCTCACCGCCGCCGTCGGGGCTCAGCATCTGCCAGAAGAGGGTGTGGTTGTAGTGACCGCCGGCGTTGTTGCGCACCGGCCCCTGCTTGTCGTTGGGCAGGCTGGAGAGGCTCTTCAGCACGTCCTCGACGTCGCTGTCCGCCCACTCGGTTCCGGCGAGCGCATCGTTGGCTTTGTCGACGTAGGCCTGATGATGCTTGTCGTGATGAACCCGCATCGTCGCCTCGTCGATATGAGGCTCGAGCGCGTCGTAGGCGTAGGGAAGGTCGGGGACCGAGAATGCCATCTGGGAATCTCCTCTAATCGGTTGGGAAGTCGGACGGGAGCCTAACGCCGCGCGACTCTCGCTACCCCGACGCTCCTCGATTCACACACCCGGCTCACACGCCGGGCCGGATCGAAACGCCCCCCGGCGCCGTTTCGATTCGGCCCGTATGGGTAGGCGAGGCCCCACTGGGACTAGGCTTTGGACAGCGCTGCACGGCTTGGCGAGCTCGAGGGCAGTATTGGGCGTACCGTCCCGACGTTAGGTTGCAATGGCAGCGAAACGAAAGACAGATCCCACCGAGGCCCCCGCGGGTACCGAGACCGAGCAGAAGCTCGCGGACGAACGGGTGCTCTGGGAGCGCTTCGCGGCCAGCCGCGACCCGGCGATCCGGGAAGAGCTGGTGGAACGGAACCTCGCCTTCGCCAAACGCCTGGCGCTTCGCTACCGGGGGGCGAGCGAGTCCTTCGAGGACCTGCTCCAGGTCGCCAGCCTCGGCCTCGTCAACGCGATCGATCGCTTCGACCCCGATCGCGGCATTCCCTTCACCGCCTTCGCCACGCCGACGATCCTCGGGGAGCTGAAGCGCCATTTCCGCGATCGCGTCTGGACCGTGCGGGTGCCGCGCGGCCTGCACGACCGGATGGCGGAAGTAGACAAGGCGATCGGCGAGCTGACAGACGAGCTGCAGCGCTCCCCGTCGGTGAGCGAGATCGCAAAGCGGCTCGAGCTGGAGGAGACAGACGTGCTCGAGGTGCTGGAGGCAAACCACAACCGCCGGCCGCTCTCCCTGGACCGGCCGGCCGGCGGCGAGGAGCCGGACGAGTCCTCGCCCAGCGAGTGGATCGGCAGCGAGGACAAGGGCTTCGAGATCGCCGAGGGAAGGATCGCCCTCGACGCGGCTATACCGCGGCTCGGCGAGCGCGAACAGCTGGTCCTGCGCCTGCGCTTCGTCGAGGACATGACGCAGACCCAGATCGCCGAGCGCATCGGCTGCTCGCAGATGCACGTCTCCCGCATCCTGCGCCGGACCCTGCAGCAGCTTCGCGAGCAGGTGGAGGGCGACGAACCCGGCTAGGTGGGCTCCCCCTGCGGCCAAGGGGCCGCCGGGCGCTCCGAGGCCGCGACCCCGGGCGGCTAAGCGGGAACGGTGAAGAAGCGCACGACGAGGTACTCGCCGTCCTCGCCCTGCTCGACCAGCAGCTCGTCGGCAAGCGACTCCAGCGAGCCGCCGAGCTCGGGGAGGCTCAGGCCCTCGCGCAGTCCGCGGCTGGCTTCCGGCGGCAACGGGCCGACGCGAAGATCGATCCCCCCCTCCCCGTCGGCGACGCTGAAGATCGAGTATCCGTCGCTGAAGGCGCTCGGAGCGTGCTCGGATATCGCGTCGGTGATCAGCACGGCGTCGCCCAGCCGGTCGACGGTGACGCGCCGGCGGGCCGCAAGCGCGCCGACGACGCTGCTCAGCACCGGCGCGATCAGGTTCGGATCGCTCACCGCCAGCTCCGTCGCCTCGGTCGGGGCGACCTCGACCCGCCTCGGCCCCTGGATCTCCTCCTCGTCCATTGCCAGGCGCATCCTGATCTCGGTCCCGCGGCCGAGGCCGCCCGAGATCTCGAAGCTGGTTGAAAGCGCCGCGATCAGGGCAAGGCCGATCCGCAAGCTCGACCGCTCGGGATCGGGCTCTGGCAGCGGTCGGATGCCGGCGCCGAAGTCGCGCACGACCACCGAGAGCTCGCCGGGCGCCGGGGTCACTTCGACCTGCAGGGCGCCCTCCTCATCCCCATATGCGTGGACAACCACGTTCATACAGGCCTCGGTGACGACCGTCTTCAAGTCCCCGATCCTGCTCTCCGACATCCCGATTTTCTCCGCCAGAGCGGCGACGGCGTGGCGAATGACCGTCACGTTCTCCGGCCGGGCCGGAACCGTGAGCAGTAGCCCTGGGTGGTCGTCGGTCATCTAGTGGCTTTTCCGTTACGCATGTTTCCGTTACGCATGGGTTGTCAAGTGGAGCTCTGCGGCGCAGCGGCGAGGGGAGGAAACGGGCGGTCGATTGGCCTGCTACCCCTGGTCACGGCGCTAAAACGCCGCAACGCACGCACTCCTCATATCAAACGGCCGGATCTCCAAGCCGCAAGCGGGCAAAGGCCTCGCCGGCCTGATCCGGATCGGTAAAGACCTCGCCGCGGACGAAACGGCCTTCCCGGACCTCCCACAGCCAGGCGGCGGGTAGGTCGCGGATGCCGCGCTCGCGGCTGCGCACGTAGACGCGGCCGCGCACCACGAGCCGGTCCCCGACGCTGTCGACCTGGGTCGCACGCACCAAGAGCTCCTCCCAGATGGCGGCGACGTCGCCGAGGTAGGCGTCCAAGCCCTCTGGCCCCGTATAGGGGGCCTCGCGGCCAACCTCCTCGGCGGTGATCGGGAAGAAGGCCATCTCCGGATCGCACAGGGAGGCGATCTCCTCCGAATCCCGGCGGTTGAAGGCGTCGAAGAGGCGTTCGATCAAGGCTCTGTGCTCGCTAGCCATGAACCCTCCGAATGGTCGGCGCCTCGGGGGGCGGCGGGAACGCCGAGACCGCGGTGATCGGCGCCTCGGCCCCGATCTGGCTGGGCGCGGGCGCGACGGCGAGAATCGCGGCGTCGTCCTCGAACTTGCCCTGCGTGAACTCGTGCACCGCGCCCTCCAGCTTCTGCACCGCCACGGCGGGGCTGGAGACCGAGGCCAACTCCATATGCAGCCTCTCCTCGCCAAAGCGCCCGCCCAGCCCCGCGGCCTCGGTGATCCCGTCCGTGACCGCCACCAGCTGCTGGCCGACGCTCAGCACCACCTCCTCGACCGACCAGCGCGCGTCCGGGAAGGCGCCGAGCACAGGGCCCACCGGGGCGGCCTCCGCGACGACGTCGCCGTCCACCAGCAGCGGCGGGGGATGGCCCGCCACGGCCATCTGCACCCGGCTGCCGTGATTGTCGCTCAGCGCCAGGGCGGCGAGGCTGCACAGCGCCGAGTCCTCGCGCACGAGCAAAGCGCGATTCAGGGTCTCCAGGGCGGTCACGGGGTCGCCGCTCAGGACTCCGGCGGTGCGCAGCGTGTAGCGAGCCTGGGCGGTGACCGAGGCGGCTCGCGCGCCCCGACCGGTGACGTCGCCGATCACGACCATCCAACCGCCGACGATCGGGAAGACGTCGTAGAAGTCGCCGCCGACTTCGTTCTCGGCGCCGGCTGGCCGGTAGAGCGCCGCCGTCGACCAGCCCGGGATGTGCGGAAGAGGCGGCGGGATAAGGCCGCGCTGCAGCGTCCTGGCGATCTCCGCGGTAGCCCGCTCGGCTCGCTCGAGATGAGTGAAGAGGCCGGCGTTATCGAGCGCCAGGGCCACCCTGCCCGCGAGCACCTTGGCGAACCGAACGTCGTCGCGGCTGTAGTCGCGCCCCGAGCAGGAGGTGACCAGGGTGAGCGCCCCGGTCAGCTGGCCGCGAGCGCGCAACGCGACGGTGATCGCCGAGCGAGCGGCGAGGGAGCGCAGGAACTCGAGGTCCTCCGGATCGTGGGCCAACTCACGCAGCTCGGCGTCGCCCATGCGCTCGAGGAAACGCAGCTTGGGCGGGGCCTGGGGCAGGTGGCGGAGGGTCATCTCCTCGGGAATCGAGGGCTTTCGCCGCGCCAGCACGCTTGCGGCCTCGGCATCCGCGTCCGGCGCCACCCGAACCACGACCCTTTCCACCTCACCCTCGGAAATCATGTCGATCAGGCAGATGTCGGCGACCCCGGGAACGAGGACGTCGCCGATCGCGTGCAGGACATCGACGGGCGTGCCGCCGTCTTCGGAGACTTCCGCGATCTCGCTGAGAATGCGAAAGCGATGGACCATCCGCCGGGTGCCGACCAGCGAGCGTGAAAGCACTATGACGGCGATTGCCAGCACGAAAGCAAACCCGGCGATCACGATTGTGTGCATCTATCCTCCCGGGTCCCGCTGGAGGGGACGATCAGGCAACTGCCTTACCCAAAAGAGCGTATCGCGTACTGCGCTAGCATCGCCTCGATTTATGAATCCAATGTCCTTTGCCATCCAGTCTCAGGAGCTGGGCACAGTGCGGGTCATCGCCATTCGCGGCGAGCTCGATCTCCACACCGCGCCCCAGCTCGAGGAGTCGGTCGAGGCGGCCCTCGAGGACAGCGAGCGCCCTCTCGCGATCGACCTCTCCGCCTGTGAGTTCATCGATTCGACGGGCATCGCCCTGATCGTCCGCGCCTGGCGCCAGCTGAGCGACGACGCCAATGGCGCACCCGCCGGCCGCTTTGCCCTCTGCGGGCTCAGCGACCAGGTCCAGCGGCTCTTTCAGATCACCGGCCTCGAGTCGCTGATCCCGATGCACGACAACCTCGACGAGGCGCTGGCCGAACTGAACGGATAGGCCTGCCGGGCGGCCCCTTCGCGGGCGGCGCGCCCGCCGCTTCTCAATCGTCCGGGTGGGTGCCTTCGGTGTCGGACCCGGTCTCGGTCGATTCAATCGAGTCCCCCTCGCCATAGGTCGCCTGCTCCTTCTCGGCCTCCTCCGGGAAGGCGGCCTGGAGCGGATCCACGGCGCGATCCCCGTGTGCGGCCTGCTCCACCAGCAGCTCCTCGGCTTCCTCGAAGCCCTCCGCCTCGCCTCCCCCGTGCTCGGCGGAGGCGCGCTCGGCCTCATCCATTCCCTCCATGCCGCTTCGACCGCCGATACCGGCCGCTTCCGCGGCGGCGGCGTCTTCCTCTTCCCGCAGGACGTCCTCGTCCGCCTCCGGGGAGGCCTCTTCCGGCTCGAAGGGCGCTTCGGCCGCTTTGGCCTCCTCCGGCTCGGGCGACAGGCTCTCGGCGGGTTCCTCGCGCATGCCCTCCTGATGCCCCCTAGCCGAGCCCCTAAACCTGCCTCGGCGTCGCTCCAGCCTGGCCCGTTTTGCCCCCCAGGGGCACGGGTATGCGCAGGCCATGATCGATACCAAATCGATACCGCAGCCGGGCGATCTCTGGCTCAGCCGCCCCCCCTACCTGCTGATCGCGCACGTGGTGGAGGTCGACGAGCACAGCGATCCCCCCGTCGTCGGCTACGAGCTCCAGGACGACGACGGCTCGCTGCTGGAGCGGGTCGCCCACGCGAAGCTGGACGGCGGCTGGTGGAAGGCCTTCCAGCCACTGCTCCGCCGCCAAGGCTGACGGCGACCCGCAGGAGGAGCCCGCGGGCCGCCGGGGCCCTAATCAGAGACGACTGCGCAGCATCTCCTTGCCCTGCTCCGCGCCCTTCCGGCTCGCCTCCTGCGCGCGCCGGAAGAAGTCGGCCAGCTCGGAATCGCCGGCACGGTCGGCATCCTCGACGTAGGTCTCGAGCCGCAGCACGTTGCTCAGGCACTGCTCCACGAACCAGATGACATTGTAGTCCTTGTCCTTCGTACCGGTGATCTCTCCGGACTCTTGGGCGACCGCCATGGGTCCTCCTTTTTGTTGAGGGGCTGTGCTCCTTCGCGGATACCCGCTCAGACGTGGCTAAACGTCGAATCCAAACGACGCCGCCGCCGGGCCTCAGGCGATGCCGGCGACCTCGTACTCGCGCAGGAAGCCCTCGAAGAGGCGGCGGTGGCCCTGCTCGTCGCGGAGGATCTCGATCACCATGTCCTGCGTCACCGGGTCCACCCCCTCGGTCTCCGCGATGATCTTGGTGTAGTGCTCGATCGCGCCGGTCTCGGCCTTGATCACCCCGCGAATCACGTGCACGATGTCGGTTTGCTCCTCGGGCGGCTGCAGGAAAGACTGCTCGGCGGAGAATTCCTCCGAGCCGGGCACCACCCCGTAGAGCTCCTTGATCCGGGCGGCGAATTGCTTTGCGTGCCCGAGCTCCTCTTCGACGTCCTTGCCGAGCGACTCCTTGACCTCCTGCGCCCGCACGCCGTCGAGGTTGACGGAGGCGGAGATGTAGCTCATCACCGTCTCTATCTCCATCCAGTAGGCCTCGCAGAGGAGCTCGACCACCTGCTCCCTGGCCTCCAGGTTGGCGCTATCGAAGATTCCCTTGCTGGGAAGGGCGTTTACCGCTCCCATCGTGCCTCCGTTCTCACTGCTGATTGTCGCCTTCGGACTGGCGGTCGGCTACCCGAGGGGCAGTCGCCTCAATCATTCGAGAGCGGCGCGGGGAACGACGAACGGGTCCCCGCCGGTCCACGCGTTGAAGCGGTACCAGGCGGGCTTGGCTTCGCGGTCGGAGGTGAGCAGGCCCGCCGAGTCGCAGAACTGGCAGCTGCCGTTTTCATCAGTCCAGGAGAACCACCAGAGGCCGCCGATTCGCCAGGCGCGCCGTTTGCGGACGAGCATCGAGAAGGCGCGATCGAGCTCCCTCGCCTGCCCGTATGGACCGCGCTCCCAGCGCGACTCGCCGCTGTCGGAGCCCCAGCCGAGCTCGGTGACGTAGAGCGGCGTGGCCGCATCGTGGTGCAGGCGCATGACCCGGCGCAGGTTCGCGATCTGCGCCCGCATCGCCGAAGCGTCGGAGACGTAAGGGTGCAGGGCGACGCCGTCGAAATATCGCTTCACGCGCCGGGCCCGGTAGAGCCGGGAGAGGAAACCGCCCGAGCTGACGTTGGGCGGAATCTGGAGCGGCCGGCCGAAGAAGCCGCCGATCAGCACCTTGGCGCCGGGATCGAAACGGTGCAGCACCTGACCGGCAAGGCGCAGCAGCACGGCATAGCTCTCCGGATTGGCCGGGTTGGCGAAGGTGACGATGTTCTCCTCGTTCCAGACCTCCCACTGGCGGATGGGCACGTATGGGAGTTCCGGGTTTTCGTCCCAGAAGGAGCCGTTGGGGCCGTAGCGCCGGGCCGCGTCGCGCACGAAGGACTTCCACGCCCAGCGCTGCCCCGCGGTTGCGACCGGCAGGTCGATCGGGCTCGGGGCCAGCCAGTCCGGCGTGTTGGAGAGCACCGGCAGCACGCTGATCCCGTATTCGGCGGCGATGCGCACGGAATGATCGAAGCCGTCGAAGTCGGGTTCGTAGAAGAAGCGGCTCCGCGGCTGGACCGCGTTCCAGTTCATCGGCAGCCGCGCGCTGGTGATGCCGGCGATCTGCATCAGGGCGACATCCTTCTCGGTCAGGGCGCTCTGCGGCGAGATGCCGAAGAAACCGGGCGGTGCATAGGCGGCGCCGGCGCTCGGGGCGGCCGAGCCGGCAAGGGCCAGCAGGCCGATCAGCAGCAGGGAGGCTCGGCGGATCACATCGACTAGGAACCGCCCGCCGCGCTCGAGTAGCGGCGCGCGCCCCTCCTCTGGCCGGACCTCTGAGATAATCGCCGCTCCTCGGGGCGTGGCGCAGTTTGGTAGCGCGCACCGTTCGGGTCGGTGAGGTCCCCGGTTCAAATCCGGGCGCCCCGATTGCTTTACCACCACCGACTCAGACCAAATAGGCACGAAGAAGACCGAATTCAAGCGGTTTTCTGAGATCCTGCATAGGCTGCGGTCGCCCGCGAGCATCGACGCTCAAAGCGCACCGCCTGTGACAATTCGGAAGGGGAGTAGCTGTGATGAGTGAGGACTTGCTGTCCGGACTGAGCGGACGGCTCAGGCAGCGGATAGAGGACGGGCTGGACCCACGCGAGACGGTCCGGGCAGTGGTACGGGGGAAATCCAAAGAGGCCCTCGTACTCACCGACCATCGAATCATCATCGCGAACGGGACGCTGCTGCTCGGAGGATTCGACTCCCTGCTCGTGTCAGACGTAGCGAGGGTCACCAGTGGCCTCACGGCGATGAACATTCAGCTCCGCAGCGGTGACGTGTACGAGTTCAATTTCTGGCCGAAAGGGGAGCACCGAGATGCCGCAAAGCGGTTGGTCGAGACGTTCCGCTCGGGACAGCTCTCGGATACATCCCCAAGCTCGGATGCAAGCCCGGCGTCACAGGGAAGCGTCGCGGACGAGCTGGCAAAGCTCGCTCAACTCCGCAATGACGGAGTCCTCACTGAAGAGGAGTTCGATGAGCAAAAGGCCGGGCTCCTCAAGAAAGGCGATGCCTGATTCCGCCTCGGGGACTCTGCGGGCGCCCCGATTGCGGGCCGCTCGCCAAATAGGTATTTACCCGACCTCTTCGATCGCCCGTTCGATCTGGCTCAGGGACGGGCCGTCCTGGAGGGTTTCGGTGCCGGACGGGCCGCTGAGGATCAGCGCCTGGCCGGTGCGGATGCCGAGGCGCGTGCCGAGTTCCTCATAGCCGGTCAGGGTGTTGTCGATCGCGCCCCCCGAGCCGCCCTGCTGTTCGAGGTATTCGTCCCATTCGACGGTGTTGAGTTCGCCCACCGATCCAGCCAGCGAGGCGAGGAACTCTTGGTCGATTCCGAAGCGCTGCGCCTCGTCCTGGTTGCGGAAGAAGAGGTAGGTGTACTGCCAGCCATAGCCCTGCTGGGCGGCCGCCTCGGCGCCGAAGAAGCCGAGCTCGACCGGATTCTGGGCGACCGAGTAGTGGCGCAGCAGCAGCTTCACGTCGCCGGGCCGCGCGTAGCGTTCGACCAGGCTGGGAATCGTGCCGAGGAAGTCGTCGCGGCAGCTGCTGCACTGCAGGTCGGTGAAGAGCTGGATCGAGATCGGCGCGTCGGAGGAGCCGAGCCGGTCGCCTTCCTGGGGCACGCCGCCGAAGATCTCCTGGGTTTCGGAGATGCCGGCCACGCGCACGACGTCGCGGCCGGGCTTGCGGGTGGCGATTTCGACCAGCGAGTAGCCGAGCGCGAAGAGGGCGAGGGCGAGGGCGACGATCACCCAGACCCTCCCCCGCCTCGGTATCGGCCTGGTGGCGGCGGCTTCGTTCACAACTTCATTATCCAGACCGCCGCGCCGAAGAGGAGAAGCCGCAACCAGCGACGGCTTCGGTTGACACGTCCGCGTTCGGGAGTAAATATCCCCCTACCCGATTTCAACGATAAGCGGAGGTCTGCCGTGGCCAATCACCTCACTCCTGCCGAACTTGCCGACGAGCTTCACATGAAGCGGCAGGAGGTGATCGGCAAATGCGTGGAAATGGGCGTTCCAATCTTCCACGGCCGAATCGACAAGTCCCTGTTCCAGTCCTCGCTCGCCGCCGCGGTACCACGGGCGCGCACCCAGGTGACTCGGCTGCACAGCACTTAACTAAACTCCCCGCGAATGGGGCGGGGAACCAAATCGGACACCCTGGCAGACCTGCTGCCGCGCGCAGCGGAGCTCTACGGCGATTCGCCCGCCGTCCGCTTCAAGGACGGCGAGGAGTGGGTTGATCGCAGCTTCAACCAGGTGCTGGAGGTCGCGCGCAACCTCTCGCTGGGATTGATCGACCTCGGCGTGGAGAAGGGCGACAAGGTCTCGATCCTCGCCAACACCCGTCCCGAGTGGACCTACTTCGACTTCGCCGCCCTCTCGGCGGGGGCGATCGTGGTCCCGATCTACCAGACCAATTCGCCCGAGGAGTGCCAGTACGTGCTCGAGAACTCCGACGCCAAGGTCGTCGTGGTCGAGGACGACGAACAGCTGGAGAAGATCCGCGCCGTCCGCGACCGCCTGCCGATGCTCGAGCACGTGGTGCGGATGACCGGCTCCAGCGAGGACGCGATCTCCCTCGAGGCGCTGGCGGCGCGCGGCTCGGCGCGCGAGGCGGGCGACTGGGAGGCGCGCTGGAAGTCGGTGACGCCGGCCGACGTGTGCACCTTCATCTACACCTCGGGCACGACCGGGCCGCCGAAGGGCTGCATCATCTCCCACGGCAACTACCGGGCGATGCTCAACATGGTCAACGAGACCAGCGTGATCGAAGACGAAGACGTCACCTATCTCTACCTGCCCCTCGCCCACTCCTTCGCGCTGCTGATCCAGCTCGGCAGCTTCGACCTCGGGGCGACGATCGCCTACTGGGAGCGCGACCCGCTCAAGATCATGCCCAACCTCGCCGAGCTCAAACCGACCTACTTCCCCTCGGTGCCGCGGATCTTCGAGAAGATCTACACGATGGCGACCAGCGCCATGGAGAAAGCCGGCGGGCTCAAAAAGGCGATCTTCAACTGGTCGATTCGGGTCGGTCAGAAGATGCGCGAGACCGAACGCGCCGGCCGCCAGCCCGGCTTCCTGCTGCGCAAGAAATACGAGTTCGCGGACGAGAAAGTGCTCTCGAAAATCCGCGGCCTCTTCGGCGGCAGGCTGCGCCTCGCCGTTTCCGGCGCGGCGCCGATCAACCCCGAGATCCTGCGCTTCTTCGACGCCGCCGGGGTGCTCGTCCTCGAGGGCTGGGGAATGACCGAGACCTCGACCGCGGCGACGATCTCCTCCCCCGACGACTTCAAGATCGGCACCATCGGCAAACCGTTCCCGGGCTGCGAGGTGAGGATCGCCGAGGACGGCGAGATCCTAGTCAAGGGCCCCAACGTCTTCCAGGGCTATTACAAGAACGAGGAGGCGACCCGGGAGACGATCGTCGACGGCTGGCTGCACACCGGCGACATCGGCGAGATCGACTCCGACGGGTTCATCAAGATCACGGGGCGCAAAAAGGACATCATCATCACCGCCGGGGGCAAGAACATCACCCCCGCCAACCTGGAGAACGAAATCAAGCAGCATGCGCTCGTCTCCCAGTGCGTGGTGGTCGGCGACCGCCGGCCCTACCTGATCGCCCTCGTCACCCTCGACCCCGAAGAAGCGGCCGCCTGGGCCCAGGAGCACGGCCTGCCCGAGGACCTCGAGCAGCTTGCCTCCAACCCCGAGGTCCGCAAGACGATCGAGGCCCACGTCGAGGAGATCAACCAGAAATTCGCCCGCGTCGAGCAGGTGAAGAAGATCGACATCCTGCCCCAGGACCTCTCCCAGGAGGGCGGCGAGCTGACGCCGACGCTGAAGGTGAAGCGGGCCGTGGTGGCGAGCAAGTACGAGCCTCAGATCGAGGCTCTGTACGCGGGCTGAGCCCGGCGGTTCCGGGGACCGCCGGCGGCGTCCTAAGAGGCTTCGCCCGACTGGGGCAGCAGGACCGAGGTCGTCTGCCCGAGGATCCGCCGCCAGGCCGAGAGGCTCTCCTCCTCCTCTTCGGAGGCACGCTCGACCGCCCGCTTGACCCGCCGCGCGGAGATCTCCAGGCCGTGGCGCTCGGCGATCTCCTTGTAGCGGTCGTAGTCCTTGGCCAGCATGGCGGTGACCGATTCGAAGCCGTGGCGGCCGATCTTCAGGCGCCGCGAGTAGTCCATCACTGGGGTGCCGAACATCAGCTCGTCGTTGGGCTCGGGCTCGAGCAGGATGATGTCGACGCCCGGATATTTTTCCTCCCAGTGGGCGACCGCCTCGTGCAGGCGGGCGTGGGCGATGAGCCGGAACGTCTGGTTGGCGATCGCCGGCAGCCCCATGTCGGAGACCCGGCGCACCCGGTTGCCGAAGACCGTCGGAATCGTCTTTTCGAAGTCGTTGATATAGGGGACCAGGGGGTTGACGACGATGATGAACTTGGCGCCCTTCTCGACCGCGATGTCCACGTTGGTGGTGGAGCGGATGCCGCCGTCGATCAGCTGGCGCCCCTTCAGGTCGACCGGCTTGTAGACGAGCGGCAGGGTGGTCGAGCACTGGACGGCCTTGGAGATCGGCACGTCCGACCAGCCGCCCTCGCCGAAGACGATCCGCTCGCAGGTATCGAGATCGGTGGCGGTCAGGTAGAGCTCGCGATCGAGGAGGCGAAAGTCGTTGTGCCGGCCGCCGTCGGAGAGAACGTCTTCCACGTAGTCGGCGATCCCCGAGCCCGAGTAGAGGCCGGTCGGCAGGTTCTCCGCCAAGCCGACGCCGATGTCCATCGCCGAGAACTCCCCCATCCGGATCAGGTTGCGGACCAGCGCCGCCGTGCGCAGCGGCAGCAGCGCCGCCTTTTGCAGGAAGCCGATGTAGTTGAGCTTCAGCACCTTGTCGAGGTCGAGGTCTTCGAGTTCCGACGGCACGTCCTCGTTGAGCACATGCATCATTTCGTCCGGGGTGATGCCGTTGGCGAGCATGCCGGCGACGAAAGAGCCGGCGCTGGTGCCGACGTAGATATCGAAGTCGTTGACGGTGCTGTTGACGGCGAGGAGATCGAGGGCGCGCAGGGCGCCGATCTCATAGACCCCGCCGGTGAAGCCGCCGCCGCCAAGGACGAGCGCGGTCTTGGACGGGCGCTTGCGGCCGCGGCCTTTCTTCCGCTTACCGCTTGTCTCGATGTTTACGACCTTGCCCATAGAACGGGATTATCTCAAGGTCACCGGCCGACCAGGCCGCTACCTTGCGGGCCTTCCGTGTTGGTACCCGCAATGAGGGCCAAAAAATCACGCCGTGCGCCGGGGCGGACCGCCGCCTGGGTGGCGGCGATCGCGCTGTCGCTCTCCCTACTGGGGGGGATCGCGGTCGCCGGGGCGGGCGCCGCAAGCCTCTGCCAGCAGCTTCGCCAGCGGCTGGTGGCCGGCGGCGGCACGGCCAGCGGGCTCTTCGTGCTCGAAGCCGACACCGGCAAGCCGCTGTGCCGGCGGGCGGCGGCCAGGCAGCGCCCGCTGGCCTCGAACACGAAGCTCTTCACCACCGCGACCGCGCTCGGCCGCCTCGGCCCCGAATCCCGGATCGCGACGCGGGTGCTGGCGTCGGGCTCCATCGACGTCACCGGCACGCTGCACGGCAGCCTCTACCTGCAGGGCGGCGGCGACCCGACGCTTGGCGCGCCGGCCTTCTACGACCGCTTCCTGGGCGGCTTCGGCACCAACCTCTTCACCCTCGCCTCCCAGCTGCATGCCGCCGGCATCAGGGCCGTCACCGGCAGGCTCTATGCGGACGACACGATCTTCGACCGCCTGCGCGGCGTCGCCGACTCGGGTTACGCGACCAGCCCCTACATCGGCCCGCTCTCGGGACTGGCCTTCAACGCCGGCTACAGCAGCGCCGGGGCGGGAAGCTTCGCCGCCGATCCCGCCAAGGCGGCCGCCAGGGCGCTGGTCCGCTCACTGCGCAAAAACGGCGTGCGGGTCGCGCAGCGGGTCGCGCTCGCCGCCGCCCCGGCCGCCAGCGAGCAGTTGGCGGTCGTCCGCTCCCCGACCGTCGACCGCATCGCCGGCGCCACCAACGTCCCCTCCAACAACTTCTTCGCCGAGACGCTTCTGAAGCTGCTCGGCGCCCGCTTCGGGGGCGCCGGCACCACCAGCGCCGGCACGGGCGTCGTGGAGCAGTTCGCCGCCGCCCATAACTCGAGAGTCCATGCCGTCGACGGCTCCGGCCTGACCCGCTCCAACCGCGCCTCGCCCGCTCAGATCGTGCGCTTCCTGCAGGCGATGCGCAGCGACGAAGTGGGCGAAGACTTCATCCATTCGCTGGCGATCGCCGGCCGCGAAGGCACCGTCGCCAGCCGCATGCACGGGACGGCGGCCGAAGGGCGCTGCCGGACCAAGACAGGCACCCTGACCGGCGTCAGCAACCTCTCCGGCTACTGCTTCAACCGCAGCGGCAAGGTGATGATCTTCTCGATCCTGATGGGCGGCGTCCGCAGCCTCACCCTCGCCCATCGCGAACAGGACCTGATCGCCGCCGCAATAGCTTCGTTCTGAGGGTGCTCGCCGCTCTCAGCCGAGCAGGCGCTCGAAGGCGTCCTGATCGAGGATCTCGACGCCCAGCTCCTCGGCCTTGGCGAGCTTGGAGCCGGGGCTCTCACCCGCGACGACGTAATCGGTGTTGCCGGAGACCGAGCTCGTCACCTTCCCTCCGGCCGCTTTGATCATCGCCGCGGCCTCGTCGCGGGTGAGGCTCGGCAGGGTGCCCGTGAGGACCAGCGCCTTGCCTTCCAGCGGGCCGCCGGTGGGGCGGCGTTCCGAGGCGTCCTGCTCCATGCGCAGGCCCTTGGAGCGCAGCTTCTCGACCAGCTCCCAGGTGCGCTCGTCGGCGAGTGACTCGGCGATCTGCAGGGCCATCACCGGCCCCACTCCCTCCACCTCCTCGATCTGCTCGGGATCGGCGGCGCGCAGCGCGTCGATCGAGCCGAAGTGGTCGCTGAGCGCTTCCGCCGTCACGTAGCCGACGCCGGGCAGCCCGAGCGCGTAGAGGACCCGTGTGAAGGAGCGCGAGCGGGACGCCTCGATCGCCGCCAGCAGGTTGCGCGCCGAGATCTCTCCAAAGCCCTCGAGGCCGGTCAGCTGCGACTCGCTGAGCTCGTAGATGTCGGCGACATCGGCGATCAGGCCCTCCTGCAGGAAGCGCATCGCCTGCTTTTCGCCCAGCCCGTCGATGTCCATCGCGCCCTTGCTGACGAAATGCTTGACGTGCTGGAAGGACTGCCCCGGACAGCCGGCGCGGTTGGGGCAGATCGTGAAGACGGCGTCGGCGGGCTTCTCCGTCGGGGTCCCGCAGGCCGGGCAGGTCTTCGGAGGCCGCGGCCGCTGCGGCTTGCCCTTGCGGCGCTGCACCAGCGGGGCGACGACCTGCGGGATCACGTCGCCGGCCCGCATCACCACCACCTCGTCCCCGACCCGCACGTCCTTGCGGGCCAGATCCTCCTCGTTGTGGAGGGTGGCGGTGGAGACGGTGACGCCCCCCACATGCACGGGCTCCAGCACCGCGAAGGGGACCAGGTGGCCGGTGCGGCCGACGTTCCAGATGACTTTCAGCAACTGCGTGGTCGCCGTCGTCGGTGGGAACTTCCAGGCGATCGCCCAGCGCGGCTCGCGGCCGACGACCCCCAGCTCCCGCCAGAGGGCGCGCTCGTCGACCTTGACCACGACGCCGTCGATCTCGTAGTCGAGCTGGTCGCGTCGCTCCTCCCACCAGTGGCAGCGCTTGACGACCGAATCGATGCCCTTGTGGTGCTCGATGTCGGGATTGACCTTGAAGCCGCGCTCGCGCAGCCACTCGATCTCCTCGCTATGGGTGGCGAGGTCGAGACCTCGCGTCGCCCCCAGCCCGTAGCACCAGATCGAGAGGGGCCGTTCGGCCGCCAGGGCCGGGTCGAGCTGGCGGATCGAGCCGGCGGCCGAGTTACGGGGATTGGCGAAGGTCGCTTCGCCGGCCTCGGCGCGGCGTTCGTTCAGCGCTTTGAAATCGGCGATCGGCAGGTAGACCTCGCCACGCACCTCGACCAGCGGCGGGGCGCCTTCGATCCGCAGCGGGATCGCACCGATGGTGCGCAGGTTGCGGGTCACGTCCTCGCCGATCCTGCCGTCGCCCCGGGTGGCGCCGCGAACCAGCATCCCGTCCTCGTAGGTGAGAGAGATCGCGAGGCCGTCGATCTTCGGCTCGGTCGTGTAGCTGAACTCCGAGGCGGAGATGTCCAAGCGCTTCAGGTGGTTGCCGATCCGCGTCTCCCAGGCCCGCAGCTCCTCCTCGTTACGGGCGTTGGCCAGCGAGAGCATCGGCTCCGCATGCTCGACGCGCTGGAAGCGGTCGAGCGGCGGGGCGCCGACGCGCTGGGTGGGCGAATCCGGTGTGCGCAGCTCGGGGCGATCGGCCTCGATCGCGCGCAGCTCGTTGAGCAGCTCGTCGTACTCGTCGTCGCCGATCGTCGGGTCGTCGAGGACGTAGTAGCGGTGGTTATGGCCCTCGAGCTCGCGTCGCAGCTCGGCCGCTCGCCGCTCGTCCGCCTGGGCGCTCACACCGAGGAGGGCGCGCAGGCCGCGAGCATCGCTTCGAGGCCCCAGTCCGCCAGCCGCCCCAGACCGCCGTGGTCGGTCAGGTCGAAGTGGATTGGAGTCACCGCGATCCTTCCCCGCGACACTGCGGAGAGGTCGGTGCCCTCCTCGTCTTTGAACGACGGCTCGAAGCCGTAGATCTCGTAGCGCTGCTTGCCGTCGCCGTCCTCGTCAACCAACTTCAGTTCGTCGTTGTAGAGGCGTTTGCCCAGCTTTGTCACCTCGATCCCGGTCGGGTCGCACGCCGGGCAGTTGACGTTGATCAGGGTCTCGGGCGGCATCGGCTCGGTGATCAGACGACGTACCAACTCGGCGGAAAGGGACGCCGCGACGCCGAAGTCGAAGCGGCCGCTGACGTAGCCCATGCCCCCACCCGAGGACTGCTGGGAAAAGGCCACCGCCGGGATGCCCAGCACGATCCCCTCGAAGGCGGCCGCAACGGTGCCCGAATAGGTGATGTCGTCGCCGAGGTTGGAGCCATGGTTGATGCCGGAGAAGATCAGGTCCGGCCTCCCACCCAGCAGCCCGAGCTCGGCGAAGCGCACGCAGTCCACGGGGGTGCCGTCGGTGGCGAAGCCGCGGTCGCCGTCGCCGAACTCGACCTCCTCGACCGTCAGCGGCGAGCGGGTGGTGATGCTGCGCGCGGTGGCGCTGCGATTGGAGTCGGGTGCGATCACGTCCACCTCGACCCCCTCGATCTCGCGCAGCGCCCGCCGGGCGGCCTGCAATCCCGGGGCCGAGATTCCGTCGTCGTTCGTCAGGAGAACCCGCATGGCGTCGATTCTAGAGAGAGCGTTTGAGGGGACGGGATAGCCCCCCATCCGGACAAGTCACGCGCTAATTAGCGCGTGACTTTGAGTATCCGTCCGTCCGAGGGGCTATCCCGCCCCCTCTGCCCCCGCTGCTGAAAAGCCAGCTGCTATTCAGGGCTGGTGAGGGATTCGACCGTGGAGCTGGCCCTGATGGCCAGCTCTTCCACTTGGTCGGGAGGGGCGGTGGCGGTGAGGGCGGTGGAGAGGCGTTCGACGGCCTCGGTCGCGGCGGCGTAGCCGGCCGGGTCGATTGCGCGCATGTCTTCGCCGGCCTCGGCCAGGTCGGCCTGGGCCCGCGCGACCGCCTCCTTGGCGCCCTTGTACTCGGTCGGCGCCGTGACCTTGCCGTCGCTCCATGCTCCTTCGTACTCGATCGGCACCAGCTCCAGCCCGGCGGCGACGGGCTGGAGTTCGGCCCTCGCGTCGGCGACCACTTCGGCCGCCGATGGCTCGTCGACCGAGCCGCGGCCGATCAGGTAGCCGGCAGCCAGGCCGACCAGCACCCCGGCCGCCAGCACCCCCACGAGCAGGCGCGAGCTGCGACCGCCGGTCTGGCGGTAGAGCGACATCAGCCGGCCAGCAGCGCAACGGCGCTGCCGTCGTGTTCGGAGATCGCCCGCCGCGCCGCGGCGAGAATCTCGCTCCCGCGGCGGGCGTCGGAGAGGTCGGTGATGTGGGGGCCGCAGATCAGCGACACCCGCGGCAGCATCGTCGCGACGCCGAGGTTCACCGAGGCGCCCTCGACAGCCTCCGCCAACTGCTCCAGAAGCTCCTCGCCCTCGCCGACGAGCAGCCCCTTGGCCTCCTCGGCGAGCGGCACCCCGCCCATCTGATCGACGACGGCAACCGGGCCCGTCCAGCCCTTGCCGGCGCCGGCTTCCTCGGGGCCGTCCCCGGCCCGGTAGACGCGGTAGAAGTCGTTGCCGGCGGCGAGCGCTAGCCGCTCCGCGTCGAGGCGCAGGGCCGAGGCGGCGGCGCGGCGGCGCTCCTCCTCGCCGACCAGGTGCCGCGCGGCGGCTCCGGTCTCCAGCTGCACGGCCCCCGTCGCGACCGCCCTCACGATGCCCTCCGCCGGGTCATAGGCGGCCTCGGTCGCGACCGTGGCCGGCGAAGCGCCCGCTTCGACGCACTCGCGCTCCGCCTGGCGCGCGGCCGAGATCTTCGCCGCCGGGCCGTCGGCTGCGGTGGCCGTACGCGCCACCTCGGCACGGACCAGCGAGAGCGCGGCGCCGATCGAGGAGAGGACCTCCGGGTGCTCAGGCCGCACCAGCTCGACCCCGAGCCGCTGAGCCACTGCGGGCGCAAGCGCGTCGGCGGCGCCCCCAAGCGCGACCAGCGGCGCCTGAGGCGAGATCTCGTGAAAGCGGCGGGCCTCCAGCGCGGCCTCGGCGATCTTCTCCACGGCGCCGTCGAGCAGCGCCCTCGCCGCCTCCTCCGGAGTCGTGCGCAGGCGGCGGCCGAGCAGGGCGAAGGCGGCGAGCGCAGCCTCTCCGTGGGCATGGGAGGCCTCTGGGATCAGGCCCAGCGCGTTGGCGGCGCAGGTGGCGGTGAGCGCGAAGCGGCGGTCGCCCGCGACAACGCAGGCGTACTCCGCCGGGTCGCCGGGACGGGGCGCGATCGCCTCCAGGCGCAGCTCGGATTCGAGCAGCTGCTCGGGAGGCGCGAAGCAGGCGTAGGGCAGGCCCGCGATGTGAGCGCTGCGAGGCCCGACCTCGGCAAGGCGCCGGCGTCCCAGCCTCGCCAGGCTGCCGCCGGCCGCGCCGACGACCCAGCTGTCGACGGAGCGGATCGAGGTCGGCCGCCCCATTACGCGCAGCGAACGCAGAACGGGACGCCCCCGCCGCACCACGGAGATATTGGAGCTCGTGCCCCCGCACTCGAGCACGATCGCGTCGGACACCTCGAGCTGATGCAGCGCCGCGGCCACCCCGGCCGCGGGCCCGGACCCGATCGTGAAGGAGGGCCGGCGGCGGAAGGACTCCGTGCTCATCGCCCCGCCATCGCCGCGCAGGACGAGCAGCGGCGCGGCGACGCCCGCCAGCCTGAGAGCGTCCTCCACAACGCCCGCGGTCGTCTCGATGACGGGCAGGACGGCAGCGTTGATGGCCGCGCTGACCGTCCGCGTCTCGAGCCCGTAGGCGCCGGAGAGCTCGTGCCCGCAGCAGGCGGGAAGGCCGAGCTCGCGCGCGATCGCGGCGACTTCGAGCTCCGCCTCGGGATCGTCGACCGAGTAGGCGCCGCTGATGGCGATCGCCTGGCAGCCCCGCGCGGCCAGCCGCTGCAGGGCGGCGCGGGCGTCGTCGCTGGAGAGGCCGCCGGTCACGTCCAGCAGCTCGTGCTCGGTGTGCAGCTCCCGTCCCGCTGCCAGCTTCACGGACCCGACGCGGCTGCGCCGGCCGGCCGCGCGCAACTCCCGTCCGGCCCCCATGCCGATCACGCCAACCCGGGCGACGTCGCCCTCGAGAAGCGCGTTCATCGCCTGGGTGGTCGAGAAGGCGACGTACTGCACGGCGCCCCTCTCGTCGCCCAGGGACTGGAGCAGGCCCCGCAGCGCATCGGCGACGCCGGCGGTGACTCCGCTGCCGGCGCTGTGAGTCGTCGGCACCACGGAGTGCGCGCGCACCCGATGCGCCTCCGCGTCGACGGCGACGGCCTTGGTGAAGGTCCCGCCGACGTCGACGCCCACCCGCAGGCTGCTGCGCGGCGCGTCGGTGCCCTCCTCGCGGAGCGTGGGGCGACCGTCCTCGAGCAACAGCCCGGCGGGGGTGCTCATGCCGCCTCAGCCCCAGCCGTGCGGCGGTCGCGCAGCGGCCGCCAGGCAAACATGTAGATCGCGCCGAGCACGTACAGGCCGAGCAGCGCCGCCTGCACGGCGATCCCCTCCTTGGTGGGATGGATCCCGGTCACTTCGGCGAGGAAGATCGGCAGGCGGGCCCAGCCCCCCTCGATCGGGGTCGCGTTGACGATGTCCACCTCCTGCAGCGCCCGCACGGCGTTGCCGGCAAAGGCCACGGAGAGCAGCAGCAGGATGGAGACGCCACCGATCAGCAGCGGTTTCAGCGGCAGCTTGCGGCCAAGGCCGAAGATCGCGTAGCCGACCCCGGCGAGCGCCACCGCGGCGGCTACAGCCCCGAGCACGACCCAGAGGGTCAGGCCCGCCGCGAAGAGGGTGAGCGTCTGGTAGAAGAGCACGGTCTCGAATCCCTCGCGATAGACGGCCGTGAAGCCGAGCCCCGCGAAGGCCAGGGCGCCTCCGGCGGCGATCGCGCTGGACGTGCGGGCCCGCATGAACTCCATCCAGCGCTTTTGCTCGAGCCGCGAGACGAGCCAGAAGCTGACCCAGAAGAGGACGGCGACGGCAAGCAGGGACGCCACGGCCTCGATCACCTCCCTGTTGACCGGCGCGATGTCGATCAGGAAGGTGGCGACCATGAACGTCACCGCCGTGGCCAGAACCGCCCCCGCGATGCCCCAGGCGAGCGGCCGGCGGTAGTCGGCGGCTCTCGCCGCCTCGAGCGAGCCGAGCAGGACCGCGATCAGCAGCACCGCCTCGAGCCCCTCGCGAAAGAGGATCGTGAAGGAGAAGCCGAAGGCCAGCGCCGGCGCCGCGAAGCCCTTGGATTCGAGTTCCCGGCTGACGTCGCGCAGGCGGGCGCGGACTTCGCGGGCGTCGTCCTGAATCGAGCCGATCGATTCGCCGTCGCGAATCCCGTCGCGCAGGTCGGCAAAGGCGAACTCGAGGTCGAGGACGAGGTTGGGGTTGCGCAGCCGCAGCGGGATCTCGACCAGCTCGAAGTGGTCCAAGTAGGCGCTGCGGGCGAGGTCGTAGCCCCGGTCCGCGTCGCCCGCTTCGGCGGCTTCCACCGATTCGTCGACCATGACCAGCGCCCGGTCGACCTCTTCCTGCGCCTCGTCGACGCCGACCGCGTTGCCGGCCGTCGCCGCCCCCGGCAAAGCGAGCACGGCGATCAGCGCCACGATGGCGGCGATCAGAGCGGCTCGCTTTTGGCGCCGGGGGAGCAAGGGGCTATTCCTTCAGCGTCCTTTCTGCCTTGTCCAGCTCCTGGTTGGCCTCGGCGACCAGCGCTTCGACTTCGGCTGCGTCGGCGCCGGCTTTGACTTCGTCGCGCAGCTCCTCGCGGATCAGCTCCTCGAGCTCCTCGTTGAGCTCGTCATCGCGTTCTCCGAGCGGCCCCTCGACCAGCTCGAAATGTTCCAGGTAGGCATTGCCGATCACTTCGTCCGCCTTTTCGGCATCGCCCTGCTTGTAGGCGGCGAGGCCCGCGGCGAGGCCCTGGCGCACGAGGCCGATCTCGACGATCGCTTTTGCCGGCGTGGCCGCGTGCTCGGCCTCCTCGGTGCTGTTGGAGGAATCGCTGTCGCCGCAGCCGGCGAAGAGGGCTACCGCGGCCACGGACGCCACTGCGGCCATAGAAGGAACAAAGCGCCTTCGCGTGGTCATCTAGCTTTCGTTCTCCTGCTCTTGGGTCGGGCCGGGCGCCCGAAATGGAATTAGGTAACCCTAAAAACTTAGGGGAGCCGAAACCCTAGCGAGCTTGTCGGAATCGTGCCGTGCGACTCGTCACCTTGCGCCGGGGCGCCTTTGCGGCCTATCCGTCGTAGTCGACCGAAGCGAGGTAGAGGCCGTACGGGGCGGCCGTTTCGCCCGCCTCGCTGCGCGGCCTGCCGTCGAGGAGGGCGGCGAAGGACTCGACGCTGCGCTTCCCACCGCCCACCTCGAGCATCGTGCCGACGAGGGCGCGGACCATGCTGCGCATGAACGCGTCGGCGGTTACCCGGAAGGAGAGCACCTCCCCCTCCCACTTCCAGGCGGCCGCGAGGACGTCGCGCTGGAAGCGGACGTGGTCGGTCTGGGTCGGCGTGAAGGCGGTGAAGTCATGGGTCCCGACCAGTGCCGTCGCGCAAGCTTCGAGCAGGTCGAGCTCGAGCCGGTGGGGCCACCATAGGGCGCGGCCCTGCTCGAAGGGGCTCGTCTGCGGGCGGGTCAGAACGCGGTAGCAGTAGGTGCGCGATCTGGCGTCGCGGCGAGCGTCGAATCCATCCTCGACCACCGTCGCCGCGGTCACCGCGACATCGTCGGGCGTCAGCCCGTTGAGGCGCCTGCCGAGGTCTCGCGGCACCTCCGCCGAGGTCGTGAAGCTGGCGACCTGGCCCCAGGCGTGCACGCCGGTGTCGGTGCGCCCGGCAACCGTCAGCGCCACCGGCTCACGCAGCACGGTCGCCAGCGCCTCCTCGAGAACCCCCTGCACGGTCCGCATACCCGCCTGCGCGGCCCATCCTCTGAACTGCGCCCCGTCGTATTCGATGTCCAACCGCACCGTCTCCACGGCGCCAGTATGCATCTGCGCCCGCACCCCGCGCGGTCTCGACGCATCCGTGCCGGCAGCCGCGCGGTCCCGACCGAAGATTGGCTAACCGGGATGCGGTAGAGGGGCGGGGTGCCCCTCGGGCGGGCGGATACTCAAAGTGGCGAGCTCATCAGCTCGCCACTTGGCCGGGCGAGGGGTGCCCCGCCCCTCTACACCAACTCGAGGTAAACCATCTCCGTCGAGTCGGAGCGGCGCGGGCCGAGCTTGACGATGCGGGTGTAGCCGCCCGGGCGCGTCTCGTAGCGAGGCGCGACCTCCTCGAACAGCTTGTGGACGACGAACTTGTCGTTGTGCAGAGCGGCCAGCGCCTGCCGGCGAGCATGGAGGTCGCCGCGTTTGGCGAGCGTGATCAGCTGCTCGACCTCCGGTTTGACGGCCTTCGCCTTCGCCTGGCTGGTCTTGATCCGCTCGTGCTCGATCAGCTGCTTTGAGAGGTTGGCGAGCAGCGACTGCCTGTGGGCGGCATCGCGACTCAGCTTGTTGCGCTTCTTGCGGTGCCGCATCGCTGCTCCTACTCGCTCCCGTCCCTCAGTCCTGCTGCAGATCGAGGCCGCGGGAATGGAGGGTCTCGATGACTTCGTCGATCGACTTCTGGCCGAAGTTGGGGATCGCGTTCAGCTCCGAGCGCGACTTGCGAACCAGGTCGCCGACGGTCTGCACGCCGGCCCGCTTGAGGCAGTTGTAGGAGCGCACTCCAAGCTCGAGCTCCTCGATCAGGATCTCGTCGAGCCCGTCGGCCCCGGCACCGTCGCCGACCGGCCCGGAGAGGGTGTCGGCGGGAACGGCGGCCGGCTCGCGCGCGGTCAGCTCCTCGACGCGGTCGGCGTCGGTGAAGATGGCCAGGCTCTTGATCAGGATCTCGGAGGCCTCGCGCAGCGCGGCGCCCGGTTCCAGCGAGCCATCGGTCTCCAGGTCGAGCGTCAGCTTGTCGAAGTCGGTCCGCTGCCCGACGCGGGCGGCGTCGACGGCGTAGGACGCGCGGCGGATCGGCGAGAAGATCGAGTCGATCGGGATCACGCCGATCGGCTGCTCGTCGGACTTGTTCTCCTCGGCGGGTGAGTAGCCGCGGCCGCGGCCAATCGTCAGGTAGACCTCGAGTTTGGTTTTTTTCTCCAGCGTCGCGATCGGTGCGTCCGGGTTGAGGATCTCGACGCCGGAGGGCAGGTCGATGTCCTTGGCCTTGACCTCGCCGGGGCCGGTGGCCACCAGCGGCGCCTCGACCTCGTCGGCGTCGGTGTGCATCCGGACGACGAGGTCCTTCAGGTTGAGGATGATGTCGGTGACGTCCTCTTTGACGCCGGGCACACTGGAGAACTCGTGCGCGACGCCCTCGATGCGGACGCTGGTTATCGCGGCGCCGCCGAGGGAGGAGAGCAGGACGCGGCGGAGGCTGTTGCCGAACGTGTAGCCGAAGCCCTTGTCGAGGGGCTCGACGGTGAACGTGCCGCGGCGATCGTCCGCTTTCTCTGAGGTGATGCGAGGGACCTGAAAGTCAGTGGTCATGAGTTCCTTGCGTATCCGTTATGCGTGTTCAGAAATGGGGCCGGATTACTTGGAGTACAGCTCGACGATCAGCTGCTCCTGAACCGGTGCCGAGATCTCCGCGCGCTCTGGATAGCGCAGGATCTTGGCGGTAAGAGCGTCATGGTCGGCCTGTAGCCAGGCCGGTACGGTCGAGACCAGCTCGGTCGCGTTGCGGACGGTGTCCGACGCGGCTGAATCGGGCTTGATCGAGATGATGTCCTCAGGGCGCACCTGGTAGGAGGGAATGTCGACGCGACGGCCGTTCACCATCCAGTGCCCGTGCCGGACCAGCTGGCGGGCCTGGCGGCGCGAGGCGGCAAAGCCAAGCCGCACGAGCACGTTGTCGAGTCGGGACTCGAGCAGGCGGAGCAGGTTCTCACCCGTCACGCCCTCCTGGCGGGAAGCCTTGTCGTAGTAGGCGCGGAACTGCTTCTCGAGCACCTGGTAGTAACGGCGCGTCTTCTGCTTCTCGCGCAGCTGCACGCGGTACTCGGACTGGCGCATGCGGCCGCGGCCGTGCTCGCCCGGCGGGTAGGAGCGGCGCTCGACCCCGCACTTGTCGGTGAAGCAGCGCTCACCCTTGAGGAAGAGCTTCTGCCCCTCGCGGCGGCACTGCTTGCACTGAGGAGCGGTATCGCGAGCCATCAGACACGCCTCCGCTTCTTGGGACGGCAGCCGTTGTGGGCCTGCTGCGAGACGTCCTTGACCGTGGTCACTTCGAGGCCGGCGGCCTGCAGAGAGCGGATCGCGGTCTCGCGGCCCGAGCCGGCGCCCTTGGCGAACACCTCGACTTTTTCGAGGCCGTGCTCGATGCCTTTCTTCGCCGCGGCGTCGGCGGTCACCTGAGCGGCGAAGGGGGTCGACTTGCGCGAGCCTTTGAAGCCCGCGGAGCCGGCCGACTCCCAGGCGATCACGTTGCCTTCGGTGTCGGTCAGGGTGACGATCGTGTTGTTGAAGGAAGTCTTGATGTGCGCCTGCCCGTAGGCGACGTTCTTTTTGACCCGCCGCCGGGCACGCCCCTTCGCGGGTTTTTTCGCTGCCGCCACTGCCTCGCCCCTACCTTGGCCCCGGCGCCTTGCGCTTGCCGGCCACGCTCATCCGGCGCGGGCCCTTGCGGCCGCGCGCGTTGGTCTTCGTCCTCTGGCCCCTGACGGGAAGGCCGCGACGGTGCCGCAGGCCCCGGTAGGAACCGATCTCCATAAGTCGTTTCACGGCCTGGGACTGCTCTCGCCGCAGATCGCCCTCGACCTCGTGCTGCTCGACCGCCTCGCGCAGCCGCACAACCTCGTCCTCGGTGAGATCCTTGACCAGGGTGCTGGAATCGACCTTGGCAGCGGTGACGATTTCCCGTGCCGTCGAGCGGCCGACGCCGAAGATGTAGGTGAGGCCGATCTCAACCTGTTTGTTGGGCGGGATATTGACCCCAGCGATGCGCGCCATCGTCTCTCCCTCAGCCCTGGCGCTGCTTGTGCCGGGGGTTCTGGCAGATCACCAAGACCGCGCCGTTGCGGCGGATGATCTTGCACTTTTCGCACATCGGCTTTACGGAAGCTCTGACCTTCATCGCTCCGGGATTGGTTCGAATACAGGACACCGGCTTGCCCCAGGAGTTGGGCAGCAGGCACAACCGGCCCAACGGGCCGACCGAGAAAGATAGCAAGGGAGGCCTTGCTTAGCGGACGAGGGCGAGGGTGAAGCCGTCATAGCCCTTTGAGCCGACCGTCTGGATCGTCGTGCCCCCGACCCGCTCGTCGGCGGCGATTTCCTCGTGCAGCCGGCGCTGTGCGCGCACGGTGGCGTCATCGGTCTCGCCGTCGGCCAGCGTCCCGTCCCGGACCACGTTGTCGGCGACGATCAAAGCGCCGGGCCGGGTGTGGTCGAGGGCCCAGGAGAAGTAATCGGGCGTGTGCACCTTGTCGGCGTCGATGAAGACGAAGTCGAAGGGGCCGGCGCCCTCGGCATCGAGGACCGGCAGGGCATCCAGGGCCGGGCCCTGGCGCACCTCGACGACGCCGCCGAGGCCGGCGCGGTCGATGTTCTGACGCGCCACCGCCGCGTAGCGCTCATCGGCCTCGAGGCTGATCAACCGCCCCTCCGGGGGCAGCGCCCTGCCCAGCCAGATCGTGCTGTAGCCGCCCAGCGTCCCGACCTCGAGGATCGATTTCGCGCCGATGGCTTCGGCCAGCAGCCGCAGCTGCATGGCCTGCGGGGGCGAGACCTGGATCGAGGGCAGCCCCTCCTCCTCACTGGCTCGCAGCGCCGCCGTCAACGCCTCGTCGTGCGGCGCGATCATGCCGGCGACAAAGTCATCGACCGCGGCCCAGAGCGGATCGCCCACCGCTCAGTCGCCCTCTTCGTGCCAGGGCGTGAGGATTCGAGGCTCGTCGGCGGTGACGGCGACGGTGAACTCGAAGTGGGCGGCGAGGGAGCCGTCCTGGGAAAAGACCGACCAGCCGTCGTCCCCCATCCGCACCAGGGGGCCGCCGGCGTTGACCATCGGCTCGATCGCCAGCACCGTTCCCTCCTCCAGCAGCGGGCCTTTGCCCGGCTCGCCGAAGTTGGGCACCTGCGGGTCTTCATGCATTTCGCGACCGATGCCGTGGCCGACGAGGGTGCGGATGATCGAGAGGCCCTCGATCTCGACCCGGCGCTGGATCGCCGCGGAGACGTCGCCGAGGTGGTTGCCCGGCCGCATCTGCTCCACGCCGGCGTGGAGCGCCGCCTTGGTCACGTCGAGCAGCTTGCGCGCCTCGGCGTCCACCTCGCCGATCGGGACGGTGATCGCGGCGTCGGAGACCCAGCCGTCCTTGACGACGCCGACGTCGATCGCGAGCACGTCGCCGCGCTTGCACTCGTAGGGGCCCGGGATCCCGTGGACGACGAGCGAGTTGGGCGAGGCGCAGATCGAGCCCGGGAAGCCCCGGTAGCCCTTGAAGGCGGGCTCGGCGTCCTGGGAGCGGATGAAGCGCTCGGCGGCGAGGTCCAGCTCTTTCGTCGTCACGCCCGGCCGGGCCTTGGAGGCGAGCATGCGCAGGCAGTGCACCAGCACGTCGCCAGAGGCGGCCATCTTGTCCAGCTGTTCGGGCGTCTTGCGGTTGATCATCCGATACAACCTAGATCGCCTCGTCCCGTTCCAGCTTCAGCGTGGAGAGGGTCCTGTTGATCGAGTCCGCGACCTCGTCCGGGGACGCCGCCCCGTCGATCCGCCGCAGCAGGCTCTGCCGGTCGTAGTAGTCGACGAGGGGCTCGGTCTTGGCGTGGTACTGGTCGAGGCGGTGGCGGATCACGTCCGGCTTGTCGTCGTCGCGCTGGATCAGCTCCGAGGCGTCGATGTCGCAGACCCCCTCCTGCTCGGGGGGGTTGAACTCGACGTGGTAGACGTGCCCGCCCTCGGAGCAGACCCGCCTGCCGGAGAGGCGCCTCACCACCTCCTCGTCGGAGACGTCGATCAGCAGGACGCCCGTCAGCGAGCGGCCGAGCTCGACCAGCTTGCGGTCGAGGGCCTCGGCCTGCGGGGTGGTGCGGGGGAAGCCGTCGAGGATGAAGCCGTCGGCGGCCTCCTCGGAGTCCAGCCGCTCGGCGATCACGCCGACGATCACCTCGTCGGGGACGAGGTCCCCCCGGTCCATGTACTCCTTCGCGGTGCGGCCGAGCTCGGTCTCGTCGCGGACCGCCGCGCGCAGGATGTCGCCGGTCGCGTAATAGGGCAGCTTCAGATCGCTCTGCAGACCCTCCCCCTGGGTCCCCTTGCCAGAGCCCGGTGGGCCCAGCAGCACTAGGTTCAGCTCTGCCATGGTCGCTCTAGGCCGTCAAAGGGCTATTTCAGGAAGCCCTCGTAGTTGCGCATCATCAGCTGGGCCTCCAGCTGCTTGACGGTTTCCAGCGCGACGCCCACCACGATCAGGATCGAGGTGCCGCCAAAGGCGAAGTTCGCCGCGGTCTGGTTGATCAAGATGGTCGGCAGGGCCGCGACGGCGCCCAGGTAGAGGGCGCCCGGAAATGTCAGCCGGGAGAGGATGCGGTCGAGGTATTCGGCCGTCGGACGGCCCGGCCGCACGCCGGGGATGAAGCCGCCGTATTTCTTCAGGTTGTCCGCCTGGTCGACCGGGTTGAAGGTGATCGCCGTATAGAAGTAGGTGAAGACGACGATGAAGAAGACCTCGCCGACCACATAAGCCCAGCTGTTGGGGCCGAGGAAGGCGGCGACGTCGAGGGCCGCAGGGGTGTTGAGGAGCTGCGCGATGGTCGGGACCATCGCCATGATCGTGGCCGCGAAGATGACCGGGATCACGCCCGCCATGTTGACCCGCAGCGGCAGGTATGTGGAGCCGCCCGAGGTCATTTTCCGTCCCACGACCCGTTTCGCGTACTGGACCGGGATGCGGCGCTGCCCCTCCTGCACGAAGACGATGGCGACGATCACCCCGAGGGCGATGAAGGGCATCATCACGACGAAGATCTGGTCGGGATTCGTCCACCAGGCGCGCAGGCCGGTGGGCAGGCCGGAGACGATCGAGGCGAACATCAGCAGCGAGATGCCGTTGCCGATGCCGCGCTGGGTGATCAGCTCGCCCAGCCACATCAGCAGCGTGCAGCCCGCGGTCAGCGAGACCACGATCATCAGCAGCTTGGCGCCGGAGAGGCTGCTGAGCACTTCGCTGCCCGCCTGGCGGCCGAAGGAGCGGAACAGGAAGACGTACCCGAACGACTGGGCCGCACCCAAGCCGACGGTCAGGTAACGCGTGTACTGGGTGATCTTCTGCTGCCCGACCTCGCCTTCTTTCTGCAACCGCTCGATCGAGGGCACGACGACCCCGAGCATCTGGAAGATGATCGAGGCGGTGATGTAGGGCATGATGCCCAGCGCGAACAGCGACAGCCGTTCGAGGCCTCCGCCGGAGAAGGTGTTGAGGAAGCCGAGGATGTCGCCACCCCCGAAGTTGTCCTGGATTTCCTTGACCGCGTTGACATCGACGCCCGGCACGGGGATGAAGGCACCGAGACGGTAAATCGCCAGGATCGCGGCCGTGAAGAAGAGTTTCTTGCGGATCTCGGCGACGCTGAATGCGTTCGCGATCGTTTTGAGCATCAGGGCTCCAGAGTGTGGCAGGAACCTCCGGCCGCCTCGATCTTCTCCTTGGCGGCGGCGCTGAAAGCGTGCGCGTGTACGTCGAGCTTCTTCGAAATCTCCCCGCGGGCGAGGATCTTCACCGGTTCAGAGCGCTTCGCGAGGCCCTTCTCCCGCAGCGAGGCGGGCGTCACTTCGGCGCCGGCGTCGAACCGCTCCTCGAGCTCGGCGAGGTTGACCGGCTGGGTCTTGGTGCGGAAGTTCTCGAAAGGCATCGACTGCTTTTTGTGCGGTCCGCGGAGCTTTCGCATCCGCATGTGGATCGGATTCTGCCCGCCCTCGTAGCCGGCCTTCTTCTTGGACCCCGAGCGCGAGCCGTAGCCCTTCTGGCCGCGACCGGACGTCTTGCCCAAGCCGCTTCCCTCACCGCGGCCGATGCGCTTGCGCGGGCGGCGCGAGCCGGGCTTTGGCTTCAGGTTGTGAAGGCCGATCTCCTCCGTGCGGGTCTGCTCAGCCATCAGGACACCTCAATGAGGTGGGAGACGACACGGAGCTGGCCCTGCAGCTGCGGTGAGTCCTTGCGCTCGACCGACTTGCCGATCCGGCCCAGCCCGAGCGCCTGCAGGGTCGCCCGCTGACTGGGGTTGGACCCCGCCGCGGAACGCACCTGGCGGATCTTCACCCCGCTCACGAGGACTCCTTGTCAGATTCCGCCGGCGTGCTCGGCTCCGCGTCCGCCGCCGGCGGGTTGCCCTCACCCTGCTCAGCGTCAGGCACTCCCTCGCTCTCTGCCGCCTGGGCTTTCGCGGCGGTGTCAGCCTTGTCCTCAGGCTCGGAGGGAGCCTCAGCGGCTGGAGACGCATCCTCCGCGGGTGGCGTCGACTCGGAGGGGTCGAGAACGGCGGCGGAGCCGCCGCCCGCAGGCCCCTCAGAGGCGGCGTCAGAACCCGCGGTCAGGTGCTCCCCATCCTTTGAAGCTCCGTTCGTGGTGACCCCGAGGACCTGGCTGACGGTGAGGCCGCGCAGCTCGGCGACCTCCTCGGGACGCCGCAGGCGGATCAGGCCATCCATCGTCGCCTTGACGAGATTGATCGGGTTCTGGGTGCCGATGCTCTTGGTCAGCACGTCGCGGACGCCGCCGAGCTCGAGCACCGCGCGGACGCCGCCGCCGGCGATGACGCCGGTACCGGGACTGGCCGGGCGAAGGACGACATGCCCGGCGCCGTAGCGGCCGACGATCTTGTGGGTGATCGTCTGCCCGTATTTGGGCACCCGGATCAAGTTCTTGCGCGCGTCCTCGACGCCCTTCTGGATCGCCAGGGGAACCTCGCGCGCCTTGCCGTAGCCGATCCCGACCACGCCCTCCTCGTCGCCGACGGCCACCAGCGCCGTGAACGAGAAGCGCCGCCCGCCCTTGACCACCTTGGCCACGCGGTTGATCTCGATCACGCGCTCCTGGAGATCGAGCCCGCGGGGGCTCACCGTCTCCACGTTTGTCGCGTCCATGCCTTTCATAAGCGGTCGCCCACCGTAGCGGTTAGAAGCTCAGACCCCCCTCGCGGGCGCCCTCGGCCAGCGCCTTGACGCGGCCGTGGTACTTGTAGCCGCCGCGATCGAAGACGCAGCTCTCGACGCCGGCGCCCTTGGCCCGCTCGGCGAGCAGCTCACCGGCGCGCTTTGCCTGCGCGGACGCGGTCAGCTTGCTCAGCTCCGGCTCCGTCCAGTTGACGGCCGCCACGGTGTGGCCCTTGGCGTCGTCGATCAGCTGGGCGAAGACGCCGCGGTTGGACCGGTACACCGAGAGGCGGGGCCTCTCCGCGGTGCCGACGATGCGGGCGCGGACGCGCCGGCGCCGGCGCTGCCGGCGCTGTCGGTTTGTCAACACGGTCATGCGCGCTTGCCCACCTTTCGCATCACGTGCTCGTCGCTGTAGCGGATCCCCTTGCCCTTGTAGGGCTCCGGCGGGCGGCGCTTGCGGATGTCCGCCGCGACCTGGCCGACGAGCTGCTTGTCGATCCCTCGGACGATGATCTCGGTCGGCTGGGGCACCTCGAAGTCGACCCCCTCCGGAGGCTCGATCGAAACGGGATGCGAGAAGCCGAGCGCCAGCTCCAGCGAGCGGCCTTTGAGCTGCGCCCGGTAGCCGACACCCTGGATCTCAAGGCGCTTCTCGAAGCCCTCGGTGACCCCCTCGACCATGTTCGCGATCAAGCTGCGCGTGAGGCCGTGCAGGGCGCGATGCTCGCCGCGGTCTGTGGGGCGCTGGACGACCACGTTGCCGTCCTGCTGCTCAACCGTCATATCCGGCGCGAGGCGCTGCTCGAGCTCTCCCTTTGGGCCCTTGACGGCGACGCGGCCAGGGGCAACCTCGACCGTGACGGCCTCGGGTACGGGGATGGGCTTTCTTCCGATCCGGCTCATCGCTTGCTCACCAAACGTAGGCGACTACCTCGCCACCGACTCCCTTTGCCGTCGCTTCATGGCCCGTCATCACACCCACCGAGGTGCTGATGATCGCCGTGCCGGTGCCTCCGTGGACGCGCGGCACGTGTTTGTGGTCGACGTAGCGGCGGCGGCCGGGACGGGAGATGCGCTCCAGGCCGGCGATCACAGGACGCCGGTCATCGGTGTACTTGAGGCGGATCTTGATCGCCTCACCGACCCGCGCCTGCACGCTGGCGAAATCGTTGATGTAGCCCTGCTCCTTGAGGATCCGGCTCATCTCCATCTTCAAGCCCGAGGCGGGAATCTCCACCTCGTCATGGCCGGAGCCCACCGCGTTGCGGATCCGGGTCAGGTAATCGGCTATGGGATCGGTCAGCATGCTCTGCTCTCTACCAGCTCGACTTGGTCATTCCGGGGATGTAGCCCTCATGCGCGGCCTCGCGCAGGCAGATCCTGCAGAGGCCGAACTTTCGATAGAAGGCTCGCGGCCGCCCACAGCGGCGGCAGCGGTTGTAGCCCCGGGACTTGTACTTGGGCTTGCGGCCCTGACGGACCTTTTGCGAAGTCTTAGCCATTCTCCTCGTTCTCCTCGTCGGCCTTGCTCTCGGCCTCGTCGTCGCCGCCCTCGCCGGCCTCTCCCGCCTCCTCGGCGGGCTCCTCCACCTCGGGCTTGGCGTACGCGTCGGGGTTCTCTTCTTTCAGCTGCTCGAGCGCGGCCTGCTCAGCCTCCGCCTTGGCGCGCGCCTCCTCTTTGCGCTTCTCCTCGTCCTCCTCGGCCGCGGCCTCCGCGTCGGCGGTTCCGGGACGCCCCTCTTTGGCGAAGGGCATTCCCAGGCCGAGCAGCAGCTCGAAGGCCTCGGCGTCGGTCGCCGCGGAAGTGGTGATCGTGATGTCGAGACCGCGGACCTGATCGATCGAGTCGTAGTCGATTTCGGGAAAGATCAGCTGCTCGCGAACGCCCATCGAGTAGTTGCCGCGACCGTCGAAGGAGCGCGGGTTGAGGCCGCGGAAGTCGCGGATGCGGGGCACTGCGATCGAGCAGAGCCGATCGAGGAACTCCCACATCCGGGCCCGGCGCAGCGTCACCGAGAGGCCGACGGGCATCCCCTCGCGCACCTTGAAGGAGGCAATCGACTTGCGCGCCCGGCGCACGCTCGGCTGCTGGCCGGCGATCGTCGCCAGCTGGCTCTGCGCGGCTTCCAGCTGCTTGGCGTCCTGCTTGGCCTCGCCGACGCCCATGTTGAGGGTGATCTTCTGCACCCTCGGCACCTGCATCGGGGTCGAGTAGCCGAACTTGCGGGTCAGCGCCGGCAGCACCTCCTGCTCGTAGCGCTCGCGCAGGCGCGGCGGCGGGGCGGCCTGGGCCTGTGGTGTCGCGGTTGCCTCCATCAGAGCGAAGCCCCGCTTCTACGCGCGAAGCGCTCACGCTTGCCGCCTTTGTCACGCCGCACGCCGACGCGGGTGCGTTTGTCGTCTTTGGGATCGAGCAGCATCACGTTGGAGACGTGGATCGGACCCTCCTGCTCGATGATCCCGCCCATCTGGTTGCCTTTTCCGCGTGAGTTTTCGCTCATCCGCGGCTTTTCATGCCGCTTGACCAGGTTGAGCCCCTCGACGTAGACGCGCTGCCTCTTCGGCTCGGTGCGGATGACGCGGCCGGTCTTGCCGGCGTCCTTGCCGCCGATGATCTGCACGGTGTCGTCGGTCCGCACCCGCATCGCCCTCCCCATCAGAGAACCTCCGGCGCCAGGGAGACGATTTTCATGAAGTTCCGGTCGCGCAGCTCACGGGCGACGGGACCGAAGATCCGCGTGCCACGGGGGTTGTTGCTCTGCGGATCGATCAGCACGGCCGCGTTTTCGTCAAAGGAGATGTAGGTGCCGTCGGGGCGGCCGAGCTGCTTGCGGGTGCGCACGACCACGGCCTGCACGACCTCGCCCTTGCGGACGCCACCCTGCGGGCTCGCCTGTTTGACGGTCGCCGTGATCACGTCGCCGACGCCGGCGTAGCGGCGGTGCGAGCCGCCCTTGACGCGGATGCAGAGGATCTCGCGGGCGCCCGAGTTGTCGGCGACTTTCAGTCTTGACTCCTGCTGGATCATCTCGGCCTATCTCGCCTTCTCGACAACCTCGACGAGGCGCCAGCGCTTGGTCTTCGACAGGGGCCGGGTCTCGATCACCCGCACGACGTCGCCCTCGCCGGCCTCGTTGCGCTCGTCGTGAGCGTGCAGGGTCCGCGAGCGGCGGACCACCTTCTCGTAGACCCTGTGGCGGCGCACGATGTCGACCCGCACGGTGATCGATTTCTCGCCCTTGTCGGAGACGACGATGCCCTGACGCACCTTCGCGTCGTTGGCCTCTCGCTCGGCGGGGGGCGTGCCGGTCCCGGCCGCGGTCTTCTTGCCCCGCGTCGCGGAACGCTGCTTGCTGCGCTGCGCTGCTCTCGCCTTCTGCTCCTCCGCCCGCTTGGCGGCCCGCTCCTCGGGGCTCAGCTGGGGGCCGGCCTCATGGGGCCGGCGGGACTTCTCGAGGCGGCGCTTTACCTTCCAGGGCAGGTCATCCTCCTCCGAGGTATCGCCACCGCCGTCGGCAGCCGGCGCCTCGGGGGCGGGAGCGTCGTCGGACTCGGCCTCGGGGGCCGGAGCGTCCTCCTGGGAGTCGTCGGATGGGGAGGCATCGTCTGCGGGTGGCGCGGACTCGGAGGAGTCGAGAACGGAGGCATCGCCCCCGCCCGCAGACTCCTCCGAGGTCGCGTCAGGCCCCGCAGCCTGTGCGTCCTCGTCCTTCGTCTCTATGTCTTTTTTCTCGTCGTCCGCCATTACTTCCTCAGCTCTTTCTCGACATCGATACCGCGCTCGCGCGCCACCGTCAGCAGCCTCGCCACGTCGCGCCTCGAAGCGCCGACGCGGGAGGTGTTCTCCAGCTCGCCGGTGGCGCGGCGGAAGCGCAGGTTGAAGGCGTCCTTTTTGGCATCGATCAACTTCGCGATCAGCTCGTCGTCTTTGAGGTTGTGGACCTCGGCTGCCTTCATCAGACCTCAGCCCCCTCGCGCATGACGAATTTGGTTTTCACCGGAAGCTTGTGGCCGGCCAGGCGCAGCGCCTCGCGGGCGAGGTCCTCGGGAACGCCGGCCAGCTCGAACATCACCTTGCCGGGCTTGACCACCGCGACCCAGCCCTCCGGATTGCCCTTGCCCGAACCCATCCGGGTCTCGGCGGGCTTCTTCGTATAGGGCTTGTCCGGGAAGACGTTGATCCAGACCTTGCCGCCGCGTTTGATCTTGCGCGTCATCGCGACACGGGCGGCCTCGATCTGGCGGTTCGTGATCCAGCCGCGCTCCAGCGCCTTCAGCCCGTACTCGCCGAAGGCGACGCTGCTGCCGCCCTTGGTGTTGCCGCGCATCCGGCCGCGCATCTGTTTGCGGTGCTTGACCCGCTTCGGCATCAGCATCAGCGACCACCCCGATCTCGATTGCCGGAACGACCGCCGCGATCGCCACCCGGACGGCCGCCACGGTCGCCACCCGGACGGCCGCCACGGTCGCGGTCGCCGCCGGGACGGCCGGGCATGTCGCCCTCGCCGGGAACCTGGTCCGAGCGGAAGCCCTCGGGCATCACCTCGCCCTTGTTGATCCAGCATTTGACGCCGATCCGGCCGGCCGTGGTGCGGGCCTCGTAGAAGCCGTAGTCGATGTTCGCGCGCAGGGTGTGAAGGGGGACCCGCCCGTCCGCATAGCTTTCGGTGCGGGCCATCTCGGCACCGCCGAGGCGGCCGGAGACCTGGACCCGAACGCCCTGGGCGCCCGAGCGCATCGCCGAGGTGAGGGCCCGTTTCATCGCCCGGCGGAAGGCGACCCGGTTCTGCAGCTGCTCGGCGATCGACTGGGCGACCAGTTTGGCGTCGAGCTCGGGGCGCTTCACCTCGCGGATGTTGACCTTGATCGGTTTGCCCGTCAGCTTGTGGAGCGCCTTGCGCAGGGCGTCGACTTCGCTGCCCGACTTGCCGATCACGATCCCCGGACGGGCGGTGTGAATGTCGACAGCCACCTCGCCGCGGCGCTCGATCGTGATGCTCGAGAGGCCGGCATGGGCAAGTTTCTCTTCGATGTGCTCGCGAATCCGCAGGTCCTCCTGCAGGACGTCGGCGAAGCCCTTCTCGTCGAACCAGTTCGACTTCCAGTCCTGGATGTAGCCGACTCGAAAGCCGCCGGGGTGGATCTTCTGTCCCATCTCAGTTCCCGTCCTGTTCTGGGCTCAAAGCCACGGCGATATGGCTGGTCCGCTTGAGGATTGGCGACGCCGAACCGCGTGCGCGAGGGCGATAGCGGCGCAGGGTCGGCCCTTCGTCGACCGTGATCTCGGCGATACGCATCTCATCGGCGATCAGGTCGTGGTTGTTCTCGGCGTTGGAGGCGGCCGACTCGATCAGCTTGCGGATGTCGTCCGCGGCGCTGCGGGGTGAGAACTGCAGCAGCGCCCGAGCCTTCTCGATGTGCAGGCCCCGCACCTGATCGGCGACCAGGCGCGCCTTGCGGGGGGCGATCCGCACGTAGCGGGAGCTCGCCCGCACCTTGATTCCAACCGGCTTCTTCGCCTCTTTTTTCGCCGGGGCCTCTTTGGCCGCCGCTTTTGTAGGAGCGGTCGCTTTTTTGGAAGCGCTTTTTTTGGCCGCTTTTTTCGCAGCTTTCTTGGCCGGCGCTTTTTTCGCCGCCGCGTCTTTTTTGGTCGCTCGTTTTTTGGCCGGGGCCTTCTCGGCTGCGGCTTTCTCGGCGCCCTGTTTCTTGGTGGCTTTTTTCTTCTCGTCGGCCATCGCCTATTCGCCCTTGCCGGTCCCGGAGTGCGAGCGGAACGTCCGCGTCGGCGCGAACTCGCCCAGCTTGTGGCCGACCATCGACTCCGAGATGAAGACCGGCACGTGTTTGCGGCCGTCGTGAACGGCGATCGTGTGGCCGACCATCTCGGGGAAGATCGTCGAGGCGCGCGACCAGGTTTTCAGCATCTGCTTCTGGCCGGAGTCGTTCATCGCCGTGATCCGCTTCAGCAGCGCCTCTTCGGCCCACGGGCCTTTCTTCGTCGAGCGTCCCATGCTTAGCGCTTCTTCTTTCCGCGCCGGCGCCCGCGAACGATGTAGCGGTCCGACTGCTTGCCCTTCTTACGAGTCCGGTAGCCCAGGGTCGGCTTCCCCCACGGGGTGACCGGGTGACCTCCCGGCGTGTGGTGGGCCTCGCCGCCTCCGTGCGGGTGATCGACCGGGTTCATCGCCACGCCACGGGTCTGGGGGCGCTTGCCCTTGTGGCGGTTGCGACCGGCCTTGCCGATCTTGATGTTCTGGTGCTCGGCGTTGGAGAGCGCCCCAACCGTCGCGCGGCACTCGGCCCGCACCATCCGCATCTCCGAGGAGGGCAGGCGCAAAGTCACCATCTCGCCCTCCTTCGCGACCAGCTGGATGGCCGTGCCGGCGGCGCGGCCGAGCTTGCCGCCCTGCTCGGGGACGAGCTCGACGTTGTGGACGATCGTGCCCGTCGGCATGTCGGCGAGGGCCAGCGTGCTGCCGGGTTTGATGTCGGCGCCGGGGCCGGACCTGACCTCGTCGCCAACCGTGAGGCCGTTCGGGGCGAGGATGTAGCTCTTCTCGCCGTCGGCGTAGTGCAGCAGTGCGATGTAGCAGGTGCGGTTGGGGTCGTACTCGATCGAGGCGACCTTGGCCGGCACGCCGTCCTTGCGGCGCTTGAAGTCGATCCTGCGGTAGCGCCGCTTGGCGCCGCCGCCGCGGTGGCGGGCCGTGACCCGGCCGTTGACGTTGCGGCCGCCGGACTTGCGAAGGCCTTCGGTCAGCTTGCGCTCGGGCTCGCTCGCGGTCAGCTGCTCGCGGAGCGGATAGGTCGCGAAGCGGCGGCCCGGGCTGGTCGGTTTTGTTTTGCGGTTGGCCATCTCGTTCCCTACGCGGTCTCGGCGCCTTCGAAGAGCTCGATGCGCTCGCCCGGCGCCAGCTGGACGACGGCCTTCTTCCAGGCCCGCGACTTGCCCTTGGTCATGCCCCGGCGCTTCGGCTTCGAGGGGACTTTGGACGTGTGCACGCCGGCGACGTTGACCTCGAAGATCTCTTCGATCGCATGCGCGATCTGCGTCTTGTGGGCGCGGTGGTCGACCCTGAAGGTGTACTTGCCCTCGGCGATCAGCGCGTAGCTCTTCTCGGAGACGACCGGGTTGATGATCACGGTGTGCGCGTCCATCAGGACAGCCTCTCCTTGAGATGCTCGAGCGCCTGCTCGGAGACGACGATCGAGGCGGCGCCGATCACGTCCGCGACGCCGGCCGCGCCCACCTCGACGACCTGCACCCGCTCGATGTTGCGAAAGCTCTTCAGGACCCCGGTCTCATCGGCGGCGATGATGATCAGCGACGGACGGCGCGCGTCCCATTTGCCGAGCGCCTGCGCGGCGGCCTTGGTCGAGGGGGTCTCGAAGGCGGCGGCGTCCAGCACCGCGATGCTGCCTCGCTCGGCGTGCACCGAGAGGGCGGCGCGCATCGCCCGGCGGCGCGCTTTGCGATTCACCTTGACCGTGTAGCGGCGCGGCTTGGGGCCGAAGGCGACGCCGCCGCCGTAGCGGTTGGGCACGCCGAGCGTGCCGGCGCGGGCGCGGCCGGTGCCCTTCTGGCGCCAGGCCTTGGCGGTCGTGAAGGAAACCTCGCCGCGGGTCAGGGTGGAGGCGTTGCCGCTGCGGCGCGAGTTGAGGTCGGCGCGTGCGGCCTCGTGGACCAGCGACTGGTGGAAGGGCTCCGAGAAAACCTCTTTGGGGAGGTCGGCTTTGGTGGATTTGCCGAGCACGGCCGCTTTAGCCATCGCTTCGCACCTCCAGCATGCCGTTGCGGGAACCGGGAACCGAGCCCTTGATCAGCAGCAGGTTGCGCTCAGCGTCGACGTCGGCGATTTCAAGGCCCTTCTGGGTGATCCGCTTGTTGCCCATCTGACCGGGCATGCGCATCCCTTTGAAGACGCGGGCCGGGAAGGCGCTGGCGCCGATCGAGCCCGGCGCCCGCACGTTGTGGGAGCCGTGGCTGACCGGGCCGCGGCTGAAGTTGTGGCGCTTGATGCCGCCCTGAAAGCCCTTGCCGATCGAGACTCCGGAGACCTTCACCCGCTGGCCGGCCTCGAAGACGGTGACGGTGACGTCATCGCCCACCTTGGGGCCCTCCTCCGCGCCGAGGTCCTCGTCGCGGAACTCGACCAGGTGGCGCATCGGCGGCGCGCCCGCCTTCTTCAGGTGGCCTTCCTCGCCCTTGCTCAGCTTGCCGTTGGCAACCTCGCCGAAGGCGAGCTGCACGGCGCTGTAGCCGTCGCGCTCGGAGTCGCGAACCGCGGTCACCTTGCAGGGCCCGGCCTCGATCACGGTCACCGGAACGACGGTGCCGTCCTCGGCGAAGACCTGCGTCATGCCCAGCTTCTTTCCAAGGATCGCGGCCATCGGCTTCCTACAGTCGGATCTCGATGTCGACGCCGGCGGGCAGCGAGTCCAGCCGCTGCAGCGAGTCGACGGTTTTGGGCGAGGGCTGCAGGATGTCGATCAGCCGCTTGTGAGTGCGGATCTCGAAGTGCTCGCGGGAGTCCTTGTCCTTGAACGGCGAGCGGATCACGCAGTAGACGTTTTTCTCGGTCGGCAGCGGCACCGGCCCGGACACCCTGGCGCCGGTTCGCTCCGCGGTCTCGACGATCTCGCGGGCAGCCCGATCTATGGCGTCATGGTCATACGCCTTGAGTCGGATCCGAATTTTCTGTGCTGCTATCGCTGCCACGTTCTAATGCTGTCTCTCTTGTTCTCTCCGCGCGGCTCTTACCGCGCATCAAAGGGCGGGGCCCCTTTGCTTGGGGCGCCGCCCCGGTCGTATGTACTTTGCGGTTGTCCCGCTGCCCGGCCGGGCAGCGAAAGGGCGGGTCTTGGACCCGCCCTGTTGAGTCGCTACTCGATGATCTCGGCGACGACCCCCGAGCCAACGGTGCGGCCACCCTCGCGGATGGCGAACCGCAGGCCCTGATCCATGGCGATCGGCTGGATCAGCTCGATCGTCATCTCGACGTTGTCGCCCGGCATCACCATCTCGGTCCCCTCGGGGAGGTTGGCGATTCCGGTCACGTCGGTGGTGCGGAAGTAGAACTGAGGCCGGTAGCCGGAGAAGAACGGCGTGTGGCGGCCACCCTCCTCCTTCTTCAGGCAGTAGACCTCGGCTTTGAACTTGGTGTGCGGCGTGATCGAGCCCGGCTTGCAGAGCACCTGGCCGCGCTCGATGTCCTCGCGCTTGGTACCGCGCAGCAGAGCGCCGATGTTGTCGCCGGCCTGACCCTCGTCGAGGAGCTTGCGGAACATCTCGACACCCGTGACGACGGTTTTCTCGGAGTCCTTGATGCCGACGATTTCGACCTCGTCGCCGGTGTTGACGATGCCCTGCTCGACGCGG
>DASSTR010000077.1:0-4381 GCA_035707825.1 Solirubrobacterales bacterium | reverse complement strand
CCTTCACCACACTGGAGCGTCGAGTGTGTCTCTCAGCGAAGCAGCACCCGACAGCGCTTCAGCAGTTCATCCAAGGTACTCGGTCGCAGGCTGCCGAGCCGCCGGCTGAGCCGCTCATGCGAGATCGCCCGCAACTGCTCGGGCATCGCGAAGCCGTCCTCTTTTAGGCCTCCCTCGCCGGCGGGAATCCTCAAGTGAAGAGGACTATCGAAGTCTGTGCGAGTTAAAGGGACTGCCAGCGAGAGGCCGAGACGCGAGTCGTTGAGCTGATCGACGGACACGATCGCAAAGGGCCTGGACTTCGCCTGCTCCCTCCCGCGGGTGGGGTCAGGGTCAGTCCAGTAGATCTCCCCCTGCTGAGGACGGGCGCCTACCACTCCGGCGCGGGGGCCTCGAAGGCAGCCTCGATCTCAGCGCTTTCTGTGCGATAGGCGGCGAGCGCCTCAGGATCGTCTGCAAGCCGCTCGAAGCTCGCTGCGATCTCAGCTAACAGCGTTTCCTCGTCGGCGGTGTCGACAAGCTTCGCAACGAGATCGCTTGCGGACTCACCGCGCCGCTGGGCAAGGGCCTTTAACCGGTCTCGAGTTTGAGTCGCAACCCGGATCGTGGTGGTCTCGGCTGCCATGTAGATCGACAGTCTACAGAACTAAGGGTCAGTCTCAACCCAACGTGCCGCGCCGCCTATGAGCGCTTTGCAGTTAGCTGGCGCGGCGGCGGTAGTGGTCGTAGTTGAGCTCGCGGACCTCCCAGTCGGCGTCCTCGGGCACCGGGAACAGGTGCCGGTCGCGCGGGGTGTCGATCCCCTGGCCGCGCTCGACGCCGCCCTCGAGGGCGGGCCACTCCAGAGTGCTCTCGCCGACCGAGACCTCGTCCAGCCAGTTGGTTGCCGTGATCCGGATCTCGTCCTCGCCGGGAACCGGCTCCATGATGCGCGTGTCGGGCTCCATGTCGTGAGCCTCCTCCTGATCGTGTGCTCGAGCCACGGTCACCTCCACCTCTCCGATCTCGGGTATCCCCCACTCTTTCTCTGACGCCTCCCAATCCGTGTCCGGCAGCTTCCAGGCCTGTGGCCTGGCCGTCTGCTCGGTCGGAAGCTCCTCCCAAACGGTGTCGGGGGTCTCCCACTCCGCGGCCGTGTCGACGATCGTGCCGTCGCCGGCATCGAGGCCGGCGGCGATAAGGGTCTCCTCGGCGGCGGCGCCAAGGTCGGTGCCCAGCTCTCCCCGGGCGGCCTGGCAGAGGATCGATCGGGTGCAGTCCTCGATCCACGTCGCCAGCTCCAGCGCCCCCTCGGTGCGGGCGCCGCTCATCAGCGCGCGCTCCAGGCCCAAGGCTCGCTCGATCCTCTCTCCGGCTGCCTCCCGGCTCGAAGACTCCTCGCAGTAGAGCGCCGCGGCGCGCATCGACAGGGAAGCGCCGACCGGGCCCTTGCCCTCGAGCACCGCTCGCAGCGCCAGGAGGCTGTCGCTCAGCCCCTCCATCGCGCTCTGGCGCGCGCAGCCCATCTCAAAGCGGCCGACCGCCCAGGTGAGCGCGGCATCCGGGTCCGGCCGCGCCTCCAAAGTCTCGGCAAAGCCGGCCAGCTCCGCCGCCTCATCCTCGTTGAGCGTGTATCCGCCGGGACGGGTGGCGGGGGCGCCGGTGGCGATTCGCCGCCACTGCCCTTCGCCGGTTGGCGCGAAGGCGTAGGGCCCAAGACCGATGCCGCCCCGTTTGAAGAGGCGCATCACGCTGACCAGCTCGCGCAGCTGGCGCATAGCGGCGTCGGCGCTGTCAGGGCCCTCTCCCTGCTCGACCACGGCCAGGTACTGCGGCTCCCAAGCGCGTCGTTCCATGCCCTCGCTGCGCATCGCCTCGATCGGCGCTTCGATGGCGTCGGCGCGGACGAGGCTGACGTTGTGCGGCAGTTGCAGTTGGGACACCGGCATCCGCAGCCCGACCAGGGGCGCGATCAGCACATCGGCATCGCCGGCATCGCACGCTTCGGCATCGAGCACGGCGAGGGCGCTGTCGAGCCGCGTCCGGTCGAGGGCGAATTCGGTGCAGCCATCCCACAGCGAGGCGACGAAGACGGTCAGCATGTCGGCGGCGCGCTCGCGAGGCTCGGCCGGGACCGCCTCTCCGCGCGCCTCCAGATAGGAGGCGGCGACGCCGGCCTCGGCGACGGCGTCACGGGCGGGGCCGAAGGCCGGCAGCGAGCGCAGCTCCTCCTCGCGCTCGCGGACGAAGCGAGCCGTCAGCGGCTCGTAGCGGTAGAAGAGGGAATCCGGGCCGTCCTGCTCGGCGACGTCGAAGGGAATCTGGTCGCCGCTGGCGACCATGGCGGAGAAGCGGGTCGCCGCCTCCATGGCCAGCCGCTTGAGAGCCTCGTCGAGAAGGAAGTCGTGCACGCTCCACGCTTCCGCTCAGCCCTCATGCCTCCTGCGCCTGCATAAGGGCTTGCAACGCGTAACGGGTGGAAACTAGGCGACGACCGGGGTCTGCTCTGCCCCGGATTCCCTGGTGGTCCGGTCGGCGAGCCGCGCCTCGTCGGAAAGCCAGCGCTTGCCGTAGCCGCGCATCGCCTCGATCAACGGCACGAGCGCCTCCCCCTTGTCGGTCAGCGCGTACTCGACCCGGGGCGGCACCTCGGGGAAGGTGTGGCGGGCGAGGACGCCCTCTTCTTCAAGCGCCCGCAGCCGCAGCGAAAGGGTGCGGGGGCTGATCCCCTCCAGAGAGCGCTCCAGCTCGCAAAAACGGCTCGGCCCTTCGGCCAGGTCGCGAATCACCAGCAGGGTCCACTTGCCACAGACCACGTCGGCCGTTCGGCATACAGGACATCGGGAGTTACTCAGTGCGCTCATCTGCCAATTGAGGCGCTCGGTCGTCCGACCGCCTCGCTTCAGCAAGTGTAGCGCTGTCGCTTCATTTACTGAAGTTTTGGGAGAAGCCAGGTACCGACTGCTCTTTCGCGGTCGAGGCGCTGGCGGGCTTCGGACGCTCGACCTGGATGAAGTCGATCGAGTCGACCGCCAGCCTGTATGAGCGCCCGGACGTGGTCGGCAACGTGACAGCTTCGCCTGCGCGCATGAAGAGAAGGCTGCAGTTCTGGCGGCCGCCAACGCAGCTGCCACCGCCGCTCACCGTCGTCACCTCCGAGGAGACGTCGAAGACAACCCGGCTGCCGTCTTCGGTCGCGCCAATGAAGATCAGGACGGGGTTGTCCTTCGGCAGCAGGCTCGCCATCGGCAGGTCCTTATAGGTGTGAAGGTCTTCGGATCCGGCGACTCCAAAACGGACGTCAGGACGGTAGGCGTAGTAGTGCCGCTCGTCGCCGCCCCCACTCTGCCCCGAGGGCTGATTTGCAGGCGGACTGTGGCTCGCTCCGGATCCTTCAGGATCACCGCCGCTGCCACCAGACGGCGAAGTCGCGGGAGGTGGCGCGCCCGCTGAGGAACTGCCGCCGCCGGATTCGGCCAACGCGGAGTTCCCGCTGGAGGACCCGGAAGTGGAAGAGGATCCGCTCCCACTTCCGACGTTCTTCAGCTGCGAGGTCGCAGGGACGCTGGTGTATTTCTGGACGAACGGATCGGTGGGCGTCCGTCTCTTCAGCCGCTTGCGATAGTCGCGCAGCCCCGGCGTCGACTCAACGACCCTCAGCGTTGTGCCGGTGGCAGGCTGCTGACCCGCCGATTCGACGGCGCCGAGGCTCACGCTGGAAGCCGGCTCATGAGAGTCGCGGAGCAGGAACGGGACGGCGAGAATCGCGACCGCCACCAGAGCCACCAGCGGCAGCAGGCGCCGGTCGCGCAGGTCGTAGTAGACGTCGGCGAGGAAGGGCGGCGCTTTGAGCGAGGAGGCATTCAGCTTTGGCATTTTCAGCTCGGGTCCGAGGCGCTTCATGGTGCTCCTCCGGTCGTGGTCGCGGCTGGCGTGGCGGCGCTCGTGGGTGGAGCTTCCGTGGTCGCGCCCCCCGTGACCCCCGGTTCGGGCGGTGTCAGGTAGCTGGTCAATTCGAAGCTCGCCGCGAGGAAGGGGAATCCCTTTTCTTGATCGGCTTTGAGGGTGAAGCCGTCGATGGTGAGCAGCCGTCCGTCGACGACAACCTTCGCGTCATTCGTTTTCACGAGCGAGTCGAGCCCGCCGATGAAATCGGCAACGTCGAAGAAGTTGCCATTGAAGGTGATTTCGTACGGCATCACGGCCAGCCCCGCCGGCCCGACGGAGGCCCCGAGCGGCAGCAGCGACGCGGCGACCTCGGTCGGAGAGGCAGGTTCCGCTCCGGAGGAGACCGGCGGCGCCTGCGACGATTCCCCACCCGTGGAGCTCAGTTTGATGTCGCGGAAGCTGCCGTCCGCATGCTCGGCGATGCGGTTGAGCTGCACGAGCAGCGAGGCGATGT
>DASSTR010000076.1:0-9965 GCA_035707825.1 Solirubrobacterales bacterium | reverse complement strand
AGTTTCCCCCCGCGAATGGCAAAGTGGCCGTGTGCAGGGGATTCGAAGCGAAGCGGCTGAAGGGATTCGAACCCTCGACCTTCTGCATGGCAAGCAGACGCTCTAGCCAGCTGAGCTACAGCCGCATCGGGCGGGGAGTCTACCGTCTGGACTGGTCCCGACGGTTGCGACGAGGGAGGTTGCGGGTGCTGGGGCCTTTGGCCCCATCCAGGGAGATTTGACGCGGGGTACTAATTATTTGGTAGGCTCCTGTCAGCCCATTGACCGAGGCGGTTTCGCATCCCGGATGCCGGGGAGACGCGATGAGACAAAGGACATTGGTTACTCGGGTTGTTTTGCCGGCATCTGGCGTTGGCCTCCTCCCCCAGGCGGCCGCCTCGGCATGGGCTGCTAATCCAGGCTGACGAGGGCGCAACCGCGCGACGGAAGTCTCAGCCTCTACGGAAAGCCTCGGCCTCTAGGAGCCGAGCTCGGCGATGAGGCTGTCGAGGTCGAGCGGCTCGGTGATCATCCGCAGCCCTCCATCCTCGTCGCGCGGCCACTGCTCGGGGGGGCGGTCCCAGTAGAGCTCGACGCCGTTGGCATCGGGATCGTTGAGGTAGAGGGCCTCGCTTACGCCGTGATCGGAGGCGCCGCTGAGCGGAATGCGAGCCTCGGCCACGCGACGCAGCGCGTCCGCGAGGGCCCTACGGGTCGGGTAGCGAATCGCCGTGTGGAACAGGCCGGTGCTATTCGGGGGCGGTGGCTTGCCTCCCCGCGAATGCCAGGTGTTGAGGCCGATGTGGTGGTGATAGCCGCCGGCGGAGACGAAGGCCGCGTCGTTGCCCAGCCGCTGCTGAAGCTCGAAGCCAAGCACCCCGCAGTAAAACTCCAGCGCCCGATCGAGGTCGGCGACTTTGAGGTGGACGTGGCCGATGTCGACCCCGGGGTCGATCGGCACTACGTCGGCGCGGGCGCCCTCGCCCGGCTGGGACTTACCGGCCGCGGATGCCGCCACCGTCGCCGGCTGGCCGGGCCCGCTGAGGCCAGCCTCCTCCCCGGGCCATTCTCCGTCCAGGACCATGTTGACGAGGCGGTCCGCATCGGCGTTGTCCTCGCGGCGGACGCTGCGAATCGACCAGCGCTCGAAGGCGCCCAGGGCCAGTTGAACCTGCCTGTGGAGACCGCGCAGGGTCCCGTCGCGAACCTTGTATTCGCCCTTCACCTGGCGCACGACCAGCTCCGAATCGCTGACCAGCTCCAGCTCGCTCGCCTCCAGAGCGGTGGCCCGTTCGATTCCCAGCAGCAGCGCCCGGTACTCGGCGACGTTGTTGGTCGCCTCCCCGATCCGCAGGCCCTCCTCCTCGATCACCGTGCCATCGCCGTTTCGCACGATCGCGGCAACCGCGGCCGGCCCGGGATTGCCCCGGGACCCGCCATCGACGTTGACCACCAGCTTGTCCACGCTCAGCCGACCGGCTCGCCCTGGCGTGGCCGCCGCTTTCCCACCGCGCCGAGAAGGAGCTTCCCCTCCGGCGTGGCGGAGGCGTTCCACTGCCGGGCCGGGCGGTCGAGTTGCTCGAGCTCACCGCCCTTGTCGATCTGAAAGACCGGGCGCAGCTCGTCGGCAAGGTCCACCCCCCACTGGTACCAGCACAGATCCCAGGCGACCGTGATCCGGATCTCGCTCGGCGAGCCGGCGGCGGCGCCGATCGAGACCCATGGCTCTCCGAGGCTGCGGATCAGCCCGGCAACGGTACGCGCGGCCTCGCTGCCGTCGAAGCGAGCCGCCGCTCGCTCAACGCGGCTGATCGCGCTCTCCGCCATGGAAGGCTCGGGCTTGCGCCCGACGTTGGCGCCGGGCGCGGCCGGGTCCACCCAGCCGAGCCGCTCGGCCCGGTCCCGGCAGAGGTCGCAGACGACCCGCGGCCCGTCCTTCGGGCTCATGTAGGTGCGGGTGCGCTCACCGGCCAGAATCGTGCGGCCGCAGGCATCGCAGGTGCTCGCTGGGGTCACCCGGCCAAACTAGCAGTGACGCCGCTCTTGCCCGGCCCCTTGGCAGCACTTGCATCCGCAGCGTCGAATACGGCGGTCTGAACTTGGGCCGAACCGGCCAAGACGAAGGCATCAAGCCGCCCCGGCGGCGGCCTCCGCGCCTTCGGCAGCCGAGGAAACGACCTTGGCGGAGATCTGCGCGGGCACCTGCTCGTAGCGCTCGAACTCCATCGTGAAGTCGGCGCGCCCGCCGCTGATCGAGCGCAGGTCGGGGGCGTAGTCGAGCACCTCGGCCATCGGCACCTCGGCCTTCACCTCGGCCATGGAGCCCTTCGGCTCCATCCCCAGCGGATGACCGCGACGCGAGTTGAGGTCGCCGATCACGTCGCCGACGACCTCCTCCGGGCAGCTGACCGAAAGGCGCACGATCGGCTCCAGGAGCACGGGGCCGGCTTCTTCCATCGCCTGCTTGAAGGCCATCGAGCCCGCCACCTTGAAGGCCATCTCCGAGGAGTCGACGTCGTGGTGCTTGCCGTCGACCAGCCGCACGCGCACGTCCTTGACCGGATAGCCGGCGACGGTGCCGTGCTCCATCGCTTCGCGCACGCCCTTCTCGACCGCGGGGATGAAGCTTCCGGGTATCGCCGCCCCCTTGATCTGGTTGACGAAGTCGAGCCCGGTGCCGGCGCCGGCCGGCTCGATCTCGATCTGGCAATCGGCGAACTGGCCGCGGCCGCCGGACTGCTTCTTGTAACGGGCGTGCGCGGCGGCCGGCCGGCAGATCGTCTCCTGGTAGGGAACGCGCGGCGGGTGCAGCTCGATCTCGACCCCGAAGCGCCGCCTCATCCGCTCGACGGTCACTTCGACGTGGACCTGGGTGAGCCCGGCGATTATCTGCTCGCCCGTCTGGCGGTCGCGATGGATGTCGAGCGTCGGGTCCTCCTCGGCGAGGCGCCGTACCGCCGCCGCGGCCTTCTCCTCCTCGCCCTTGGACTTCGGCTCGTAGGCAAAAGCCATCACCGGCGCTGGCAGGTCGAGAGGGGCGAAGGAGATCGCCTCCTGCTGCTCGCAGAGGACGTCGCCGGCACGCGTCTCCTTCAGCTTCGCGACCGCGCCGATATCGCCGGCGCCGAGGTCGGCTACGTGATCGACCTCCTTGCCGCACAGGCGGCCGATCTGGCCCAGGCGCTCCTTCTGGTGGCGTGTCGCGTTGACCGCCTGCGAGTCGGAGCGCATCGTGCCGCGGTAGACGCGGAAGAGGTTGACCCGTCCGGTGTAGGGATCGGCGACGGTCTTGAAGACGTAGGCGACGAGCGGCCCATCCTCGTCGGGCTCGATCTCGATCGCCTCCCCCTCGGCGCCAACGGCAGCGACCGCGCCGCGCATAGCCGGCGAAGGCAGGTCCTCGACCAGCGCCTCCAACAACCGGTCGGCGCCGAGGTTCTTGGTCGCCACTCCGCAGGTCACCGGGAAAAGGCCGCCCGCCGTCACTCCCTGCTTGAGGACGCCGACGATCTCGTCGTGGTCGATCCGCTCCCCGTCGAGGTAGCGCTCCATCAGCGCGTCGGAGTTCTCCGCCACCTCGTCCATCAATTTCTCCCGGTAGGACTCGGCCTCCGCCCGCAGCTCCTCCGGTATCTCGACCTCGGCGGCGCTCCCCCGTCCCTCACCCTCGTAGAGGAAGGCCTTCATGTCGATCAGGTCGACGACGCCGCGGATCTCGTGCTCGGAGCCGATCGGGATCTCGGTGGCGACGACGTGCGGTCCGAAGGCCGCCTTCAGCGAATCGAGAGCGCGGTAGAAGTCGGCCCGCTCGCGGTCGAGCATGTTGACGAAGACGAGCCGGGCCAGGCCTTCGTCGTCGGCGCGGCGCCAGAGCCTTTCGGTGTGGACCTCAGCCCCCATCACTCCGTTGACGACGACGACCGCGGCGTCGGCGACCCGCAGCGCCGTCACCGCATCGGCGACGAAGCTCGGCTCACCGGGGGTATCGATCAGGTTGATCTCGCGCCCCTCGTGCTCGAAGGAGGCAACCGAGGCGCCAATCGACATCTGGCGCTCCCGCTCGTCGGCTTCGTAGTCCGACGCGGTGGATCCGTCGGCGACCGAGCCGAGCCGGTTCCGCGCCCCCGCCTCGAAGAGGAGCGCCTCGTGAAGGCTCGTCTTACCGCTGCCCCGGTGCCCGATCAGGGCGACATTGCGAATCCGGTCAGCTGCCTTATGCGGCACATGCAGAAGCTACACCTGTTGCAAACCGGACTTCAACCGCATCACAGCCTTGGTGTGAAGCTGAGAGACCCGCGACTCCGTCACCCCGAGCACCTCGCCGATCTCGCGCAGCGTCAGGTTCTCGTAGTAGTAAAGGGCGACGACCAGTTGCTCGCGCTCGGGCAGCGATGAGATCGCCTCGGTCAGCCGGTCTTTGACCTCGCTGCTGGCCAGCGACTCCTGCGGGTCGTCGGCGCGCGGGTCCGAAATCGTGTCGAGCAGCGAGACCTGATCGCCGGAGGAGTCCGAGACGGTCCAGAGCTCATCGAGGGCGTAGACGGAGGAGTTGGCGATCTCCAGCAGGGCGTTCTGCAGTTCAGCCTCGGTGATGTCGAGCTTCGCCGCCAGCTCCCCCTCGGTCGGCGCCCGCTGCAGCTCGTGCTCGAGTTTGGCCTGCGCGACCTCGATTTCGCGGGCCCGCGAGCGCACTGAGCGCGGCACCCAGTCCAGCGAGCGCAGCTCGTCGATGATCGCGCCGCGGATGCGGGTCATCGCGAAGGTCTCGAATTTGATCCCCCGCTCGGGCTCGAAGCGCTCGATCGCCCCGATCAGGCCCATCAGGCCGTAGGAGATGAGATCGGCGTCCTCCACGTGGGAGGGCAGCCCGGCTCCGAGGCGGCCGGCGACGAACTTGACCATCGGTGAGTAGGCGACGACGAGACGCTCCCGCGCCGCCGGGTCGCCGTCGTCCTTGTAGCGGCGCCACATCTCACGCAGCTCGACCTCTTTCACGCCTGTTTCCATACCCACAGCTCGATTCTACGGGGGCCGGGGGCGATTGCCATCAGGCGCGCGGATGTGTTGCGGCATATGCATCGCGCAGGCGGGCCGCGTCGACGCGCGTGTAGACCTGAGTGGTCGAGATCGAGGAGTGGCCGAGCAGCTCCTGGATCGTGCGAAGGTCCGCCCCACCCTCGAGCAGATGGGTGGCGAAGCTGTGCCGTAGCGAGTGCGGCGAGATGCCGCCGGCGAGCGCCGCCTCGCGGACCCAGAGCTCGAGGCGGCGGGTCACGTCTGAGCTGGAGAGGCGGCGGCCGTTCTTGGAGAGGAAGAGAGCCGTCTCGGCGGGATCGACGGAGAGCGCGCGCCGGGCGCGCTCGGTGTAGCGGCGCAGAGCCTTCTGGGCCGGCTCGCCAACCGGCAGCAGGCGCTCCTTGCCCCCCTTCCCGAGCACGCGCAGCTGCTCGCTCTCGAAGTCGAGCGAGTCGGCGTTGAGGTTGACGATCTCCTCGCAGCGCAGGCCGCACGAGTAGGCCAGCTCCAGCATCGCGCGGTCTCGCAGCTCGAGCGGGGTTCGAGCGGGTATCCGCTCCAGCAGCGTTCGCACCTGCTCGGCGGAGAGCACCTTCGGCAGGTTCTCCTCCCGCTTCGGGCTGGAGACGAGATCGGCGGGATTCTGGCCGAGGCGCTCGCTGCGAACCATGAAGTCGAAGAGGCCGCGGACAGCCGCCAGCTTGCGGGCCACGGTTGCCGGCGCCGCCCCGTTCTCCGAGAGGGAGGCGCCGTAGCGGCGCACGTCACGATGGCGGACGTCGCCGGGCTCGAGGCCCAGCTGCGACGACCACTCGACGAACTGGCCGAGGTCGATCCCGTAGGCGTGCCGCGTCCGCTCGGCGGCGTTTCGCGAGCGCAGGTCGCGGTCGTAGGCGCTCAGCTCCTGGTCCCATCTCATCCGGGACTCCTAGCCGATGTAGATCGGGGTTCCGACTTCGACCTGGTCGTAGAGTTCTTCGACGTCCGGGATCGCCATCCGCACGCAGCCGTGGCTGGCGGCGTGGCCCAGCGACCAGGTCTCTTCGGTGCCGTGGATGCCGGCGCCTTCGAAGATCCCCATCCAGCGTGCCTTGATCGGATTGGAGGGACCGGGCGGGATCACCTGGCCGGCAAGGTCGCCCGCCCAATCGGAGTCGGGCACGTGCCAGGTGGGGTTTTCTTCCTTTTCCTGGATGTGGTAGAGCCCTTCGGGCGTTTCCAGGCCTTCCATGCCCACGGCCACCGTGTAGGTCTTGGCCAGCTTCAGGTGCTTCCAGAGGCGCAGCGTGAAGGTGGAGCGGTCCAGGGTCAGGTAGGAGGGGTAGGCGGAAGCGACTTCGTCGCCGACGATTTCCGGCTTCACCGAGTGGGTGCGCGCGACGATCGTGCGGGTGCCCCCGGCGTTCAGGACCGCCGCGTTGAGCTGATCGGTGAGCAGGTTGTCGCGCAGCTTGCGCCCGTACACAGCCGGGGCCACGCTGACCGAGTTGCCGGTCGCGTCCACGGTGGCGTCCTGGGGTTCGCGATTCACGGCCGCGGCGACGCGAAGCACGAAACGGTTGACGGCCCTCTTGGAGTAGGTGACCTCGGCCGAGATCCGCTTGTCGACTTCCCCGCCGCTGACGTAGCGGATCAGACGGGCCGGCAGGCCGCCGTCATGGCTGACGTCCAGTGCGTCTTCGACCGCGCGGTTGATTTCGGCATGGACCTCGAGCCTCTTGCGGGGCAATTCCCAGTGCTGCCCGTCGTAGCCGACACGCAGCGAGTGGCGCAGTGGCGTGAGCAGCTGATGGCGCACCGCGCGCTTTGCCTGGGCGGCGTCGAGGCCGCCGACGTCGACGCCGGCGATCGTGACGCCCTCGGCGATCTTGCCGCTCTGGGAATTGTCATAGGCGTAGGCGCCTATCGCCCCGACGACCAGCACGAGTACACCGGCAACGATCCCGATTGTCGTCTTGCGTCCCATACCTGTCATCGACATCTCATAAAGGGCTTCGAAGCCTCCCGCAAAGTCTAGGCATTCCGATCATTCGTCCGGAGGGGCCCCTTCCCCTGCAATCGAAGGTGCCGCGAAGGGGTCGGCCGGCGGATATCTTTCGCTCGTGCGCTCCAAGGATCAGGTTCGCCAGGACGTCTGGAAAGCAATGGACCGGGAGGGGGTTTCCCGCTTCCCCGGCGCCGAGGGACGGATTCCCAACTTCGCCGGAGCCAAACTGGCGGCGCAGAAGCTCGCCGGGCACCGGCTCTGGAAGCGCGCCCGGGTGATCAAGGCCAACCCCGATTCGCCGCAGACCTATGCTCGCCGCACCGCCCTCGAGGAGGGCAAGATCGTGATCATGGCGGTGCCGCGGCTGCGCGACCCGCACCCCTTTCGCGTCCTCGACCCCAAGACCCTCTCCAAGGAAGCGATGAAAGAGGCCGCCACTATCAAGGGCGCCCTCAAGCACGGCCAGGTGATCGCACTGGACGAGCTGCCGGAGATCGACTTCGTGCTCTGCGGGTCGGTGGCGGTCAACCTGAGCGGGGCGCGGGTCGGTAAGGGAGGCGGCTACTCCGACCTCGAGTACGGCCTGCTGATCGACGCCGGCAAGATCGACGACCACACCACGGTCGCGACCACGGTGCATCCAATCCAGATCCTGCGCCACCACCTGATGGTCACCTCCCACGACCTGCCGGTCGACCTGATCGCCACGCCGCGGGCGGTGATCGATGTCGAGCGGCAGTACGAGCGGCCGCGGGGGATCCTTTGGGACCACCTGCAGCCGCCGCAGATCCGCGAGATCCCGGTCCTCGAACGAATGGGATACGCGTGAGCGGGGCGTCAGACCCTGGCTCGCAGACAATGCCCGAACCAGCTGCCGAAGAGCCGACCTTTTCAGCCGACGACTACGGCCGAAGCGACGGGGAGTGGCTGAAGGTCGATTGGCGCGAGCACCTGCGCCGCATCGACCTGCCCGGCGCCGAAGTGAACTACGTCGACATCGGCGAAGGCGAGCCGATCGTCTTCGTGCACGGGATGATCAGCTGCTGGCAGACCTGGCTCGAGAACCTGCCTCACTTCGCGCGCCGCTATAGAGCCATTGCGCTCGACCTGCCCGGTTTCGGCCGCAGCCCGATGCCCTCCTGGCCCATCGACATCCCCTCCTACGGACGCCTGCTCCATGACTTCTGCGAGAAGCTCGGCATCGATCGCAGCCCAATGCTGGTCGGCAACTCGCTGGGTGGCTTCGTCGCGGCCGAGGCGGTGACCGCGGCACCGGGGCGCTTCGACCGTCTCGTTCTCGTCTCCGCGGCCGGCATCGTCAACACCTGGCGCCCCGAGCAGAGAGCAGTGGCGACCACGCTCGCCTGGAAGTCGTTCGCGGCCATCTTCGGGATCTCTCGCATGAAAGCGATGCTGCGCCGCCCGCGCTGGGGCCAACTGATGATCGCGCCCTTCGTGCGATACCCGTCCCGCCTGCGGGAGGAGCTCCTCTACGAGCAGGTGATCGGCTCGGTCCCTTCCCCGGCATTCGGCGACGCCTTGCACGCCACGCTCAGCCATGACATCCGCGACCGCCTGCCCAGGATCGCGATCCCGGTCCTGATCGCCTGGGGATTCAACGACCGCATCATCCCGGTTCAGGCAGCACTCAGCTTCCGCCGCCGCATCCCCGGTTCGAAGCTGGAGATATTCGAGCGCACCGGCCACCTCGCTCAACTCGAGCGACCATCGCGCTTCAACGCGCTGCTGGATGATTTCCTGACCTCATAGCAGCACGTCAGAGCACCCCGCGCGGCGCTCGGAGACGCCCTCCTAGCCGGTGATCGCGCCCAGCGAGGCGGAGCTGACCGTCGCCGCGTACTTCGCCATCACGCCGGGGCCGAAGGGCGATGGGGGCGACTGGTAGGCCGCGACGCGAGAGGCGATCTCCTCGTCGCTGAGCTCAACCGAGAGGCTGCGGGCGTCGATGTCAACCGTCACCCGATCGCCCTCGCGCAGGGCCGCGATCGGGCCGCCCTTCGCCGCCTCGGGGGCGACGTGGCCGATCATCAGGCCGCGGGTGGCGCCGGAGAAGCGGCCGTCGGTGACCATCGCGACGGTCTCCCCCAGGCCCTCGCCCACGATCGCCGCGGTCACCTGCAGCATCTCGCGCATCCCGGGGCCGCCGACCGGCCCCTCGTTGCGGATCACGACGATGTCGCCCGGGTTGATCTGCTGGTCCTTGACGGCGCGGAAGCATTCCTCTTCGGACTCGAAGACCCGAGCCGGGCCGGTCTGCTGGCGGCGCTCGGTGCCGGCGACCTTGACGACCGCGCCGTCGGGGGCGAGGTTGCCGCTGAGGATCGCCAGGCCGCCTTCGGGCTTCAGCGGATCGTCGAGCTGCCGGACGACCTCCTGGCCCTCCTTCTCACTCGCTGCCCCGGCTTCCTCGCCGATCGTGCGGCCGGTGACCGTGATGGCGTCCTCGTGCAGGATGCCCTTGGCGGCGAGGCGCTGCAGGATCACCGGCACGCCGCCGGCCGCGAAGAGATCGGTGGCGACGAAGCGGCCGCCGGGCTTGAGGTCGGCGTAGAGCGGCGTGTTGCGCGAGATGCGCTCGAAGTCCTCCATCGTCAGCTCGATGCCGACCTCGTGGGCCAGCGCGATCAGGTGAAGGACGGCGTTGGTCGAGCCGCCGGAGGCGCAGACGCAGGCGATCGCGTTCTCCAGCGAGTCGCGGGTGATCACCTTGCTCGGGGTGATGTCGTCGGCGAGGACGCCGAGGACCAGCTCGCCGATCCGCTCGGCGACCGTGCCCTTCTCGTCGGCTTCGGCCGGCACCATCGCCGAGCCGCCGGGGCTGATGCCCAGGGCCTCGAAGGCGCAGGCCATCGTGTTGGCGGTGAACTGGCCGCCGCAGGCGCCGGCGCCCGGACTGGCGACTCCCTCGAGCTCGTTCAGTTCCTCGTCGCTCATGTCGCCGGCGTTATGGGCGCCGATCGCC
>DASSTR010000075.1:0-29299 GCA_035707825.1 Solirubrobacterales bacterium | reverse complement strand
GACAAAGGGTCCCAGAAGGGGCCCGGTAGAGGCCGCTGGCGCCTGCGTCGCTCCCGATCCGAGCGCGGGGCCCGGCCGCCGCGCCCCGGCCTGCGCCGGGCGCTGAAATGGGTCGGCCTGGCGGCGCTTGGCTGGATCCTGCTCAGCTTCCTCGCCTTCGCGATCTCCGCCCAGATCCAGGCCTTCAAGCTCTCCGGGGAAGCGAAGTCGGCGCTGCACGGGGACCCGCTGCTGCTTCCCAAGGCACAGACGATCCTCGTCATCGGCACCGACGCCCGTTCGCCCGACTCGAAGGAGCCCACCGGCGTCCCCACGCAGGAATGCTTCGACCAGCAGGCGCACGGAGAGGCGCCCCACGGCGACTGCTCGGTGGGCCAGTTCCGCGCCGACACCCTGATGCTGATCCGCGCCGGCGGCGGCAGCTTCCGCAAACTCTCGATCCCGCGCGACACCTACGCCGAAGTCCCCGGCCACAACCCGCAGAAAATCAACGGCGCCTATTCCTACGGCGGCGCGAAGCTGCAGATCGAAGCGGTCGAAAACTTCCTCGACCTCGAAATCGACCACGTGGCGATCATCGACTTCACCGGCTTCGAAAAGCTGATCGACGCCGTCGGCGGGGTCAAGGTCAATCTCCCCCACAAGCTCTGCACCGACATCTCCGGCGGCGCCGGCGGCGGCCAGGGCGGCTACAGCCTGCGGCTGGGCAAGGGCGAGAACACCCTGGACGGGGAAGAAGCGCTGGTCTACGCCCGCACGCGCGAGCCCAGCGAATGCCCCGGCCCCGGCAAGAGCGCCTACACGCTCGGCTACAACGACTACAACCGCGAGGAAGCCCAGCAGGAAGTGATCAACGGCATCAAGGGGCGCCTCACCGACCCGCTGCGCGCTCCCTACAACTTCATCAAGGGACCGATCATCGGCTGGGACGCGCCGAAAGCGTTCGTCAGCGACATGGGCTTCTTCACGATGCCGCAACTGGTCCTCGCCGCTGGGATCGGCGGCAGCGGCCCCACCGACGTGTTCTGCACCGGCGCCCTGGAAGGCTGCGAATCGGGGCCGGAAGGCGCCACCGAGATACCCGACTCGCTGCGCCAGAAGGCGGTCAACCGCTTCCTCAACGGCTGAGCCCGGCGGTCAGTCCCCGCTGCTGGAGGCCTTTGCCTTCGAATCGCCCGACTTGGAGTCCGACGAGCTCGAGGACGAGGAAGAGCTCGACTCCGACGAGCCCTTGGACTCTTCGGATGAGCTGGCGCCGTTGGCGCCGCTCTTCTTCTTCCCGTAGTCGGTGTTGTGGAAGCCGGAACCCTTGAAGTGAATCGCGACAGGGTGAAGAACCCGCTGAGCCGGGGCGCCGCACTCCTGGCACTCGGTAAGCGGCTCGTCGCTCATCTTCTGGATCACGTCGAAGACGTGGCCCTTCTCGCACTTGTACTCGTAGATAGGCACAGCGCTCGGGATTATCGCAGCCGCCCTCGAGAAACCCGTGCGCCTGCCCGTGCGCCTGCCGCGAAAGCACTCGCCTCTATACCCGGGAAGGCGCCCGCCTCTATACCGTTCCCGCCATGCCCGACGCCGAGCAGACCCCGCCAGCCACCGAAGTGACGATGGATGAGATCGTCGCGCTCTGCAAACGGCGCGGCTTCGTCTTCCCCGCTTCGGAGATCTACGGCGGGATCGGCAACACCTACGACTACGGCCACTACGGCGTCCTGCTGAAGAACAACGTCAAAGCCGAGTGGTGGCGGGCGATGCTGCAGGAGCGCGACGACATCGTCGCCCTCGACTCGGCGATCATCCAGCATCCCCGGGTCTGGGAGGCCTCGGGCCACCTGGAGGGCTTCACCGACCCGCTGGTGCAGTGCCTCGGCAAGTGCAAGAAACGCTGGCGCGAGGATCACCTGCGCGAGGCGGTGGAAGCCGAGGGCGGCAACCCGAACGCCGAGCTGCGCTGCCCGCAGTGCGACGGCGAGCTCTCCGAGCCGCGCCAGTTCAACCTCATGTTCGAGACCCACGTCGGGCCCGTCGCCGAGGAGGGATCGACCGTCTTCCTGCGCCCGGAGACCGCGCAGGGGATCTTCGTCGACTTCAAGCACGTGCTCAAATTCGCCCGCAAGAAGCCGCCCTTCGGGATCGCCCAGATCGGTAAGTCGTTTCGCAACGAGATCACTCCCGGCAACTTCATCTTCCGCACCCGCGAGTTCGAGCAGATGGAGATGGAGTTCTTCGTGCCGCCCGGCGAGGCCGAGCAGTGGTACCGGACCTGGATCGAGGAGCGCGAGCGCTGGTACACCGGCCTCGGAATCCGTCCCGAATTCCTGCGCGTCCGACCCCACGACGCCGACGAGCTCTCCCACTACTCCTCCGGGACCAGCGACGTCGAGTACCTCTTCCCGATCGGCTGGTCGGAGCTGGAGGGAATCGCCAACCGCGGCGACTTCGACCTCACGCAGCACGCCAAGTTCAGCGGCAAGAAGATCGAGTACTTCGACCAGGAGGCCGGCGAGGCCTACGTCCCCCACGTGATCGAGCCGGCCGCCGGCGCCGACCGCGCGACTCTTGCCTTCCTGGTCGACGCCTACGAGGTGGAGGAGGTCGGCGGCCATCCGCGCACGGTCCTCCGCCTCCACCCCCGCCTTGCCCCGGTCAAGGCCGCGGTCCTGCCGCTCGTCTCCAAGGACGGCATGCCGGAGAAGGCGCGGGCCGTCTTCGAGGAGCTCCGGCATCGCATGCCGGCGGAGTTCGACGAGGGGGGCAACATCGGCAAGCGCTACCGCCGCCAGGACGAGATCGGCACCCCGTGGGGAATCACGGTCGACCACCAGACGATGGAGGACGACACGGTGACGCTGCGCGACCGCGACTCGCTCGAGCAGACGCGGGTCCCGGTCGCCGGTCTCGCCGACGACCTCGCGAACCGCCTCGCGCAGCCCTGGCGCACCCCGAAGCTGGGCTAGCCGTAGTTCCCAGCTCGCGCCCGTCTGCGCGGGACCAAGCGCCTATGGGCCCCGCAGGTGTCGCGGGGGCTTGGGTCTAGTTCAGCCCCCCTCTCGCATAGCGTTGGGCTTACGTCTGGTCGTTTCAGGCATGAGCCGGGCACAGATGCCGCCGAGGTGAGCCAATAAGAAGCGAGAGGGGGTCGACGCTAGATCGGAGTGGGGCGCCACATCGTCACTTGCTCATCAACTTGAGCATGAAATACATGCCGAACTTGATGCGCTGGCCCGGCACTCATCGAGGCTGGCACTGAGGCCGGCCGGGTTAGCCCAACGCCATGCGAAAGGGGGGTTCAGCCTAGGCGCGGATCAGGCCTGCGCCTCGATCAGGCCGATGACGTTGCCCTCGGGGTCCCTGAACTGGCCGAGGACCATGCGGCCCATGATCGTCTCGGGCCCCATCACCCGGGTGCCGCCGAGGGACTCGGCCTTGCTCAGCGCCTCCTCGACGTTTGGCACTTCGACGTAGAAGGTGACGTGGCCCTCGTAGCCGTCGGGCCCCTGGCCGATGCCGCCGCCGAGACCGACACCTTCGGGGTTGCTGTTGGCCTCGCGATCGACCAGGCCGTACTTCATCTCGTTCTCGGCGTTGACCTCCCAATCGAAGAGCTCGGCGTAGTAGCTCTGCAGCTTCTCGCCGTCGCGGGCGACGACCTCGAAGTGGACCACTGGCTGTCCCATCTCATCTCTCCTTCTTAGGGTGCACCGGTCAGGCTAGCCGCTGAGGAAATGCGCGACGTCGGCGGCCTCGGCGTCGAGCGCCGCACGCACGCCGGCGGCAAGCGTGCCGAACGGCTCGATCGAGACCTTCCCGTCGCTGAGCCTCCAGATTGCCGCGGCGCGGCCGTCAACGAGGGCGAAGGGACGGAAGAGCCCATTGGTAGTCACCAGAGCCTTGTGGGCGCCGACGATCGGCCCGCGTGACTCCCAGCCCAGCAGCAGGGGATCGAAGGAACCCAGCAGCCGAGGCGGCGGGATGGCGGCTTTCAAAGACTGCCCCTCGAGTTGCAGTAGGCCGTCGCGGCGCTGCTTCAGCTCCGGCGCGATCGCCTCGAGGCCAGCGCGCGCGTCGCGCAGCGGAAGCCCCGCCCATCTGGCCAGGTCGCGCTCGCCGGCTGGGGCGTGGCCCGCCAGGTAGCGCCGCGCCAACTCGGCCAGCGCGAGGTCCCTGTCCACGGGCTTGCTTGGCGCCAGCCAATCCCCGACCAGCACATAGGCGTGCTGCCTGCCGATCATCGGCCCGCGGACGGTATGGCCCTGCAGCGTCGACAGCATCAGCAGGTGGATGAGCGCCTGGCCCTCGGTGCGAACGCCTGTCGCATCGAGTCGCTCGCGCAGTTGCAGCCGTGTCAGCGGCCCCTCCTCGGCGAGGGCATTGACGATCGTGCGCACGCCGCGCTCGGCCGCCCGCGGAGTGACGCCCTCCTCGGCGAGGCGGCGGGCGTTCGCCGTCAGCAGGCGCGGCGCGGTCAGCGCATGCAGCCACGGATAGTCCTCGCTGCGGACCAGGTGCAGCGTGCCGCGGTTGAGCCAGGTGATCAGCAGAGTGCGATCGTCGCTGAGGGCCCGATCGACATCGGCCGCACTCGTCGCCCTCGTCCGCACGCGCACCGCGAGCCGGGCGCCACGAGGGTCTTGGCCCTGGATCGCGAGTAGCCGCTCGGCGACGGCGGCCGGGTCGCGCAAGGGGCGGCCGGCCAGAGCCTGCGCCTTCAGCCTTTCCGCGACGGTCCGCTCTTCGACCACGGTCAGATCATCTCCAACCGGTGGCGGCCCGGCGGAACTACTTGGTCTTCACGCCCTGCAGGTCGACGACGAAGACGAGCGTTTCGTTGGGCCCGATCGACGGCGGCTGGCCCGCTTCGCCGTAGGCGAGTTCGGGCGGGATGATCAGTTCGCGGCGGCCGCCGACCTTCATCCCTGCGATTCCCTGGTCCCAACCCGCAATCACCTGCCCGCCGCCGAGCGTGAAGGGGAACGGTTTGGCGCCCCGGCTCCAGGAGGAGTCGAATTCCTGGCCGTCGCCGAAGTTGATGCCGACGTACTGGACGGAGACTTCGTCTCCCGCTTTCGCTTCCGCTCCGCTGCCCCTTTCGAGGTCGTTGACGACCAGGGTTTCCGGCGCGGCGCAGTCCGGCACCTCGACGTTGGGCTTCGTCTTCTTCTTGGTCGCGCTCACGACCGGCCCGGGGGGCTTTTCGCAGCTCGAGCTCTTGGAATCGTCGCCGCCGCCCGATCGGCTGATCAGAATCACGGCCACGATGACGACCGCGACCAGCGCGAAACCGGCGAGAACGAACCAGCGGTGGTCGGTTTCCTCGTTCACGAGCGCGACAGCCTAGAGCAACCGGCTTAACCCTTGCCGGAGATCAGGTCCCAGGCCCGGCGCAGCTTGTCGCCCAGGTCCTCGCGGACCATGTCCCCGGGCCCGGCCTCGAGGGCGCCGGGGTTGGCGCTCGGCTCGGGCAGAGCCTCCGCGGCGGCGGCATCAAGCGCCAGCACGACGCCGCGCTCGTAGATCTCATCCACCTGCGGGGCGTCGACGAAGCGGCGCCCGCCGGGCAGGACGCTGGTGTCGATCACGAGGCCGTCGAAGACGTCGACCTCGGGATCGGCGAGGACGTGCTCGACCTTGCCCAGCGGCTTCCCGTCGCTCGAGTAGACCGGCAGGCCCTCCTGAAGGGTGATGTAGGAGCTCGGCGCGCCCAGATCGTCCATCGCGCTGAGCATATCCCCTGGTCTATGCTCGCCCGACGCCTATCTATGGGAGGAGCCGGCGGATTCATGGATCTCAATCTCGCCTCGATCGTCACCGAGGGCGCCGCGCGCCATGCGGACGCGCCGGCGATCCGCCTCGGCGATGTCGAGCTGACCTACGCCGGACTCGACGACCTAAGCGCGCGCCTGGCGGCGCTGCTGGGCGAGAAGGGCTTCGAGGCCGGCGACCGGGTCGGCGTGATGCTGCCCAACGTCCCCGAGTTTCCCGTCGCCTACTACGGAGTCCTGCGCGCCGGCGGCATCGTCGTGCCGATGAACGTGCTGCTGAAGCGACGTGAGATCTCCTTCTATCTGGAGGACTCGGGGGCGAAGCTGCTGCTCGCCTGGCATGGCTTCCGCGACGAGGCGTGCGAGGGCGCGGCCGGCGCGGGCGCCGAACCGATCGTGGTCGAGCCGGAGGAGTTCGCCACGGCGCTGGCGGAGCGCGAGCCGGCGCCCGGCCTCGCCGAGACCGGCGGCGAGGACACCGCCGTAATCCTCTACACCTCGGGCACCACCGGCAAGCCGAAGGGGGCCGAGCTGACCCACGCCAACCTCTCGCGCAACGCCGACGTCTCGGCCCGCACGACCAGTGAGATCGCCGCCGGCGACGTCGTCCTCGGCGCCCTCCCCCTCTTTCACTCCTTTGGCCAGACGGTGGCGATGAACGCCTCGCTCGGCGTCGGCGCCTGCCTCACCCTGGTGCCGAAATTCGACCCGGCCGACGCGCTGGCGACGATGCAGCGCGACGGCGTCACCCACTTCTACGGCGTGCCGACGATGTATGGAGCGCTGCTGCACCACCCCGAGCGCGAGAGCTTCGACACCTCCTCGCTGCGCATCTGCATCACCGGCGGCGCCTCGATGCCGGTCGAGGTCCTGCGCGGCTTCGAAGAGGCCTTCGGGGCGAAGGTGATGGAGGGGTACGGCCTCTCGGAGACCTCGCCGGTCTCCTGCTCCAACCATCCCGACAGGGAGCGCAAGGCGGGCTCGATCGGCACCCCGATCGAGGGCGTCGAGATGAAGGTCGTCGACGAGCACGACAACGAGGTCGCCCAGGGCGAGGTCGGCGAGATCGTGATCCGCGGCCACAACATCATGAAGGGCTACTGGCAGCGTGCCGACGCCACCGAGGAGGCGATGCGCGGCGGCTGGTTCCACAGCGGCGACATGGCGAAGACCGACGAGGACGGCTACTTCTACATCGTCGACCGCAAGAAGGACCTGATCATCCGCGGCGGCTACAACGTCTACCCGCGCGAGGTCGAGGAGGTGCTCTACGAGCACCCGAAGATCCGCGAAGCCGCCGTGGTCGGCATCCCCCACGACCAGTGGGGCGAGGAGATCGGCGCCGCCGTGGTCCTCATGGAGGGCGAGGAGCTGGCGCCCGAGGAGGTCAGCTCCTATGTCAAGGAGCGCCTCGCCGCCTACAAGTACCCCCGCCTGGTCTGGTTCCTCGACGAGCTTCCCAAAGGCCCCACCGGCAAGATCCTCAAGCGCGAGATCGAGGTGCCGGCAGCATCTGCCGGCTGAAGGGCATCGGCTAGCCCCCTCGGGAGACGTCGCGCTTGTAAGCGTTCAGGTCGATTGCGAAAGGCCAGGTCACGGTAATCGTCTGCTGGTCGTACCGGAACTCGCCAGTGGCGCTCCAATGGCCCTTGGCATCCAGCCCAAGGAGTCCGTTGATGGTTCGCATCGCGTCCTCGCGCGTCATCGAGCCGAAGGTATTTGGGATCTTGGCTGCCGGTAGGAAGCGCACTTTTCTGCCCTCGCTCTCAAAGGGCTTCCCGTAGCGTTCGAGCAAGACCCGAAAGGCACCCCCCGCGTCACTCGCAAGCATCTCCGCGCTCTCCTCTTTCTCGGGGTAGAGGCGGAAGGCGGCTTGAATGCCCCAGCTTCCGTTCTTCAGCCTCGCGCTTTGAACCAGGAGGGCGAATTCACCGGCAGGAGTTTCGACCTGCTTCGTGGCGAACGCCATGCGCGAGCCCTCGCACTCGAGAACGACCCAATCGTCAGGTTGTGCGGCGGCTGCCTCAGCATGCGCCGGCCGAACGACCCCGCCGCTGGATTCTTCGAATCCCTGGCGACCGTCGATTTCGAACTCCCCGGACGGAAGCTCCGTCTCGTCCAGAGCTACGGACGCTATGACCTGCCCGAGCTCCTCCCCTGCCTGATCCATCTCGACCCCTTCAGTTTGACCGAAAAATCGTATAGGCAAGCCGATCCTCTCGGAGACCGGGAGATGTTTGACAGCCGGCGCAGCTGTGTGATCTAGATCACTTACGGATTGGCTAGCTGGCCAGGATTCGCGCTAGGCTGCGCGTGCCGGAGCGTTACACGAAAAGGAGAAGAGATGAGCGTCGCATCCCAGAGCCTGATGGACAACATCACCTACGAGGATCTCTACCACCGCTGGGAGCAGGGCAACTGGAGCGCCATCGACATCGACTTCTCCAAGGACGCCCAGGGATGGGAAGCGCTCAGCGACATGCAGCGGCGCTCGGCGATGTGGATCTACTCGATGTTCTTCTACGGCGAGGACCGGGTCGCCGACACGCTCGCCCCCTACGTCACCGCCGCCCCCACCGAGGAGCAGTCCTACTTCCTCGCCACCCAGCAGGTCGACGAGGTCCGCCACTCGGTCTTCTTCCATCGCTTCTTCAAGGAGGTCATCGGGGTCGGCGGCGAGACGATCCAGCAGACGCTCTCCTCGACCCTGCCGCAGCTCAACTGGGGCTACCGCGGCATCTTCGACCGCCTCGACGCGATGGCCGAGGAACTGCGCAAAGACCGCTCGGTCCCCAAGTACGCGCAGGCGATCACGCTCTACCACCTGATCGTCGAGGGCTCGCTCGCCCAGCCCGGCCAGCACTTCATCGAGGACTTCTTCTCCTCCGAAGAGTCGATGCCGGGCTTCAGCGAGGGGATGGCAAACGTCTCCAAGGATGAGCAGCGCCACATCGGCTTCGGCGTCAAGGTGCTCTCCGAACTGCTCGCCGAAGGCAGTCCCGGCTGGGAGGAGAACCGCGCCGCGGTCATCGAGCTGCTGCGCGAAACGCTCCCCTACGGGCCGGCCGTCTTCTACCCCCCGGGCTTCGACCGCGACTACACCGAGTGCTACGGCTTCAGCCTCGAGGACATCTTCTCCTTCGGCCTCAAACTGATCCGCCAGCGCTGGCGCACGATCGGCTACCCGACCGAGGAGATGCCGCCCGGCGTCTTCCCCTTCGACCCGGAGGCCGACGAGCGCGAGATCGCCGAGCGACAGGTGAAGCTGATGGAGGCCGGCGTCCTCGGCCCGCCCAACGGCCGCGTCCCCGAGGCCACGCCGGAGGTGCAGCGCCTCTACTTCGACGTCGTCAAGCGCGTCGCCGACCCGGCGGCGGCCAACGGCTCGCCGCTCGTCTACCAGTACCGCTTCAGCGACGCCGACCCCTGGCACCTGGTGCTCGACAACGGCTCGACCCGCGCCGAACCGGGCGAGGCGCCCAACCCGACCCTGACGCTCGAGTCCAGCTGGGCCGATTTCGTCGCCATGGGAAAGCCGGAAGCCAACCCGCTGAAGATGATTCTCCAGCGCCGCCTGCGACCCCGCGGCCCGCTGCGCGAGATCGCGCGGATGCGCAAAGTCTTCAGGTAGACAGCCCCGCCGCTACGGCACCCGCTTGGCCTCGCCGGCTCCGACCCATGACTCAGTGTCCCAGCGGAAGGGGTTGAGGAGCTGCCCAGGCCCATGTTTTTGCTGCCCGTAGTGGAAGCGGGCAACTGCGTTCGCTCCGCGCCTTGCGGCCTTCGCCGCCAGCTTCTCCTTAACTTCCACCAGGTTCGCGTTCTGACGCCCAATCGCCACTGAAATATCTCCTAGGCTCTCCCCCGGCAGATCTCCCTCAGTGACGAAGACGCCCGCATGGACGGTGCCCCGGACGCCGTGCCACTCATGCGTCATGAGATCTCGACATCACGACGACAAGCTCTTGGCGTGCGCCTCCCCAGGAGTGGATGTCAGCAGTGGCGATGCCGATGACTGCCCACCTCTCGGCGGCATAAGCATTTAGCGCACTCTCCAATCTCTGGGGATCGAACTTTCCCCCAAAGAAGCGGTCCTTCTGAGTGAGGACCTTGTACTCGATTCCCGCGCCGCCTTCCTCAACTGGCTGCGGGCCCTCACTGGTGGCGACCGGCTGTGGTCCGTCTGACGACTCCGTAGGACGACTCTCGTCGGTCCATTGGTCTCCGTCCCAATACCGTTCTCCCTCTTCCTCGTAAGGATACCAGCCCGCGGGAACCTGCTCCTCAGCCACAGTGCCTCCTCTTCCCGTCGCGATAGACCGTTCCCGCGATCCTAGGGAAGGAATCGGCGACACCCCAAAGGCCGGCGATGATTTAAGGCCGATGGCGAGCCGGCTAGGAGATTGGTGGGCGGGCGTCCGCCCAGGGGCGCTCGGCCTCGAGCTGGGCGGCGAGCGAGAGCAGTGTCGCCTCGTCGCCGGGGCGGCCGATGATCTGGACCGCGAGCGGCATCCCGTCGGAGGCGAAGCCGGCCGGCACCGACATCGCCGGGTTGCCGAGGTGGTTCCAGGGCACGCAGTAGGGATAGAAGCGGCCCATCCCGAGCGCCGTGCGCAGGGCGCTCCGCCCCTCCCAACGCCGCACCGGCAGCGCCGTGCCGCCCATCACGGGCGTCATCAGCACGTCGTGGGTGTCGAAGATCGCATTGACGCGGGCCGCGTCGGCCTTCAAGCCCTCGTGCAGCGCTCGCTGGAAGAGAGGCTCCGGGATCAGGCGGCCGAGGAGGCCGAACCCCCGGGTGCGCCGTTCGAGGCGCTCGGGGTGCGGGACCCGGGCGACGTCTTCGGCCGCGCCGCGCAGGTAGCGGGGGGCGATGTTGTTGCCGATGCCGCCCCAGTTGGGATCACGCTGCTCAACGTCGTGGTCGAGCGAGCGCAGCACGTCTGCCGTCTCGGCGACCGCGCCCTTGACCACGTCTGAGACCGTCGGCGGGGCAACCGCTCGCGGTGCTGCCGTCGACCAGGCGACGCGGAGCTTGCCGGGCGGTGTTTGAGCAGACTCGACGAATGAGCGCTCGGGAGGGGGCGGCGCGCCCGGCTCCTGCGAGCCGCCGCTGACGACGTCCAGCCAGAGCGCGGTGTCGCGCACCGAGCGGCTGATGCAGTTGTAGGCGGAGAGCCCGTTCCAGTGCTGCAGGTCGGGGGCCAGCGAAACTCTGCCCCGCTGCGGTTTAAGGCCGAAGAGACCGCACGAGGCGGCCGGAATGCGAATCGAGCCGGCGCCGTCCGTGGCCAGCGCGATCGGCGCCAGCCCGGCGGCCACGGCCGCGGCGCTACCGCCGCTGGAGCCCCCGGGGCTACGCTGGGGGTCCCAGGGATTGCGGGTGACGCCCCAGGTGGCCGACTCGCTGAAGCCGCAGATCGCCAGCTCGGGCAGCAGCGTCTTGCCGATCACGATCGCCCCCGCCTCACGCAGCCGCCTGACGATCTCCGAATCGGAGGGAGCCGGATCGCTGAAGCCGTCGCTGCCGAAGGTGGTCACGTCCCCGGCCACGTTGACGCAGTCCTTCACCGCCACCGGCACACCCAGCAGCGGCCTCTCGTCCCCTCCCTTGAGCCGCGCCTCGGCCTGCTCGGCCTCGAGCAGCGCCCGTTCGGCGAAGACGACGCGGAAGGAGTTCAGCTGGGGGTCGATGCGCTCGATCCGCTGCAGATACATCCGCACCAGCTCGCTCGGAGAGACCTCGCCGGCGCGGATCATCTGCGCCTGGCTGCTCGCATCCGCAAAAGCGAGTGACTCGTCGACGGCGGTTTGCGTCTGCTCTCCCACGGCGGGGATCCTACGGGCTGGGGCGCGGTGCGACCGGCGGCCGGCGCTCAGGCCTCGGCGGGACGGGACGCGGAGAGCCTAAGCCTCGACGGGCTCGGGCTCGGTGACGCCGCTCTCGAAGGAGAAGTCGGGCAGGGCGCGATCCAGCCAGGACGGGAACCACCAGTTCCAGTCCCCAAGCAGCTTCATCGCCGCCGGGACGAGGATCAGGCGCACGAGCGTCGCGTCGAGGGCGATCGCGACGGCGCAGCCCAATCCGAGCTCCTTGATCGAGGGAACGCCGGTGAGGATGAAGACGCCGAAGACGGCGCTCATGATCAGCGCCGCCGAGGAGATCGTGCGGGCGCTGGTGGAAAGGCCCTCGGCCACGGCGCGCTCGTTGTCGCCATGCTCCATGTAGCGCTCGCGGATGCGCGACATCAGGAAGACCTCGTAGTCCATCGAGAGGCCGAAGACGATCGCGAAGATCAGCGGCACGTTGATCGTGTCCAGGGCGCCCTGGCTTTCGAAGCCGAGCATGCTGTCCAACCAGCCCCACTGGAAGACCGCGACGAGGACGCCGAACGCGGCCCCGATCGAGAGCAGGTTCATCAGCACCGCCTTCAGCGGCAGCAGCAGCGAGCGCAGCATCACCATCAGGACGAGGAAGCTGAGCGCCAGCACGAAGGCGACGATCTTCCACATCGAGCCGCTGATCTGGTTGCGGGCGTCGACGGTGCGCGCCGTTTCGCCTCCGACGTCGACGATGGCGACGTGGGCCAGTTCGCTCGCCGGGACGGTCGAGGTCCGCAGGCGATCGACCAGGGCCCGGGCGGCATCCGACTCGCTCGGGGCGTTGGGCGTCGCCTTGATCAGGACGGTGCCGTCCGAGTAGATGGGCGGCTCGACGAAGCTGATCGCGGGGTCGGCTTTAAGCGTTTCGACGAAGCCCAGCACGGCGCGGCGATCGGCAAAGGACGGCGTCTCGGTCGTCTCGAAATCGGCGACGATCTGGACCGAGTCGGTCGCGCCGCCGACCCGCTGCGAGACGAGTTCGGTGCCCACCCGCACATCGCTGTCCTTGGGGAACTGGCCGAGCGCGTCAGTGCCGGTCTCGATCGAGAGCAGCGGAATGGCGAGGAAGAGCAGGACCCCGGAGACGCTGAGCACGGAAACCCAGGGACGGGCCATGACCCTGGTGCTCCAGCGCACCCAGAAGGCCTCGCGGTCCGGCCGCTTGGCCCGGTGGGGAAGGAAGCCGAGCACCTTGGCGACGATGCCGCCCGGCATCACCCGGTCGCCGAGCATGGCGATCAGGACGGGCAGCAGGGTCGTCGCGGTGAGGATCGAGACGGCGACCACGGTCATCGCCCCCAGCGCCATCGAGCGCAGCGCCTGGTTGTCGACCATCCAGAGGCCGGCCAGGGAGACGATCACGGCGAGGCCGGAGAAGGTGACGGCGAGGCCCGAGGTCGAGAGCGCCTCGGCGCGGGCAGCGTCCGGGTCGCGGCCCGCGGCCCGCTCCTCGCGATAGCGGGCGAGGATGAAGAGCGAGTAGTCGATCGCCACGCCGATCCCGATCATCGAGGCCATGTTGGTCACGAAGACAGAGGTCGACATGCTCAGGGAGAGGAAGTAGATCAGCGCCCCGGTGACGATCACGCTGACGAAGCCGAGGGTGAGGGGCAGAACAGCGGCGGCCAGCGAGCCGAAGACGACCAGCAGGATCAGGGCGACGATCGGAAAACCGCTCGCCTCGGCTTGGGAGAGGTCCTTCTTCGAGAGCTCCTGCATCCCCGCCCAGATCGTCGGCTGGCCCGCCAGGTAGACGGTGACGCCGTTGACGGCGCTGCCCGGATCGAGCGTGTCGCGAAGATCGACCGCCGAGTCGACCAGTTCGTCGGGGGAGCGTTCGCTGCGCAGAGGCAGGAGCGCGGCCCCTTCGCGCCGCAGCGCCACCTGGGCATGGCGCGCGGCGGCCGGCGGCAGGGTGACTTCTTCGATTCCGTCGACGGCCTGCCGCACCCGCTCTATTGCCGCGGCCTGGGCGGCCGGGCCGGCGCCGGGGTCGGCCTTCAACAGCACGACGATGCCGTCGGCGTTGCTGGAGAATTCGCCTTCGAGTGCCTCGCTGACGGCTTTGGACTGGCTGCCGGGCACGTCGAAGCCGCCTCCGGTCAGGTGTTCGGTCTGCCGGGAGGCAAAGGGAAGCGCGAGGAGCACGACGGCGATCCAGACGCCGAGAACGTAACGTCGGCGTCGTCCTAGAAAGCCGGCCAGTCGAGTCGTCAGGGAGCGCATTGGCTGGTTAGCCAGCCTTCACGACCGGCACGGGCGCGTCTGTGAGGAGCCTCACGCTGAGCTCAGGTCGACAGCTCTGCGCGCTAGTGGGGGACCGCTACTCGCTGACCAGCAGGTAGCGCGCCGAGGCGGCGCCGGCCGCCAGGGCGGCGCCGGTGTCGCGCTCGGGGTCCGAGAGCGCCTGCAGCGCGAAGCCGTCGGCGACCGCGAACAGGTAGGAGACGATCGCGTCGGCGTCGTGGCGGAGGTTGAGGACACCCTCGCGCTCCTTGGCGCGCAGCACCTCGGCGACGTGGGAGCGAGTGCGCTCGAAGAGCTGGCCGAGCTCGAGGCGGATGTCCGGATTGCGGCGGCTGGCGCTGAAGAGCTCGTAGAGGAGCAGGAAGAAGGCCGGCTCGTTCTCGATCATGTCGGTGAGGCTGGCGAGGAGGACGTTGAGGACGTCATCGACGCTCTCCGCCTTGGCGAGCCGTTCGTCGAGCAGCGCGACGCGGATCTCGCTGTCACGGCGGACGACCTCGACCAGCAGCCGCTCCTTGGTCCCGAAGTAGTAGTGCAGGAGCCCCCGGCTGACGCCCGCCTCGCGGGCGACCTGCTCGAAAGTCGAGCCCGCGGCGCCGCGATGCGCGACGCTGTCGCGCATCGCATCGACGATGCGCTGGGCCTTGTCGCCGTTCAGCTCGCGCTCTTTTGCCGCTGCCTCCATGGCCTCAGTCTATGGAGAGGGCCGGGCGGCGTCCGCTGAGAGGCCGCCCCGGCCGAGGCTAGGAGCCGTTGATGCTGGTGGTGCTGGTGTACTCGAACTCCTCTTCGGCGCCGAAGAGAGCGTCGAGGACCGTCTTGCGGGCGTCCTCGCTCAGCACCAGCGCGACCCCCGCTGCGACGATCGCGAAGAGGATCAACCGGCCGAGCCGGCTCTTGCGCTTCCGCGGCGCCCGCAGCTGCTCGGAGGCCTCGCGCAGGCTCTCGGCGGCGGTGCGCAGGTCCTTCTGGACCTTGCGGTCGCTGGTCACGGCCTTGACCGCGCCCTTGCCGTTGCCGGTCGCGCGGCTGTAGGCGCCCCGCGCTGCTTCCGCGGCGTTGCGAAGGCTGTCGCGCAGCTCGTCGTCTTCGATCAAACGCTGCACGTAGGGGTTCTCGCGCGCGGCCGCGTAGAGGTCGGCTGCACGGTCGGCGGTCTGAGTTGCCTTTGTCTTGGCCATTCCCTCTCCTCGATTCGGTGATCCTTCGGTGCCGAAGCTGTGCGATGAGGATACCCCGATAGCGGTTTCTCAGAACTCAGGGCGGGCCGATGCCGTCGAGGAGCACGCCATTGGAGTGGAACTTCAAGTCCGCCTGGCGGACGAGGCCCAGCCGCAGCGGCGCCAGTTCGGGACCCGGCACCGCGTAGCGCCTCACGTAGAGGCGGCCGACCTTTTCGTAGCCGACCTGACGGAAGCGGGGGTCGATCAGCGAGCTCGGAACGGGCGGCGCCGGACCGTCCGAGACGAAATCGATTTCGTGGACGAGCCACTGGAAGCCTTCCGAGGCGAAGGCCTGGTAGGCGCCGTGCGGGAGGTAGTAGCGAAGCGATGCCTCCCCCAGGGTCCAGGTGACCATCGCCCGCGGCGCGGTGGCTTCCCCGAGCCGCCCGGCAACCGCGTCCCAGTCGGGCCGCTGCAGGCCCGGGGACACGCTCGCCCAGATGCAGAAGCCGAGCGAGTAGGCGACCAGGACGCCGCCGATCGTCGCGCCGAGCCGGCGCGCACTGGGCATTGAGACGGCGACTCCGACCGCGGCCAGAAGCGGAACCAGCGCCGGCAGCAGGTTGCGCGCCAGCACGAAGTCCTTGCTGGGGGCGGCCACAGCGATCGCCAGCGGCATCGCCACCGCGGCGGCGACGATCGCCAGCATGCGGAGCACTCCACGCCGGGTCCGAGCCGCGTCCGGCTGCGCGCAGGACGAGTCCCCTCGCCGCACAAAAGGCAGCAGTAGCGCGGCGCCCATCAGGATCAGTGGCGCGAGCGCGAGCAGCGGCCGCTCCGGCCGGGCGATGATGTCGCCGATCTCACCGACGGCGAAGGTGGCGCCGGTCTCCCAGAGCCGGTGGCCGAGCGTGCGGCCCCCGATCCACTCGGCGTGGCCGTAGGAGGCCTGGTGAATCACGAGCGGGGCCAGCAGCACGCCCGCGAGGGCGGCGATCCAGAGGCCCGCCAGCGCCGCCCGGCCGCGACGCCAGAGCAGCCAGAGCCCCTGGAAGAAGATCGGGAAGAAGGCGAAATAGTGCGTCGCCAGCGCCAGCGCGGACGCGATCCCCCAGCCTCTGAAGTCGCGCCGCGCGCCGCCGTCCAGCGCGCGGATGAAGTAGAGGGTCGCGACGGCGCTGAACAGGACCAGCAGCGAGTAGCCGCGCGCCTCCTGGGAGTACCAGAGCAGCATCGGGTTGACGGCGACGATCGCCGCCGCGGCGATGCCGGCGCGGCGATCGCGCAGCTCGGCGCCGAGCAGGTAGGCGACCGGGACGGTGGCCACGCCCGCCAGCGCCGAGAGCGAGCGGAGGCCGTACTCCGCGGTGCCGGTCACCTGGGTCCAGAGCCAGGCGAGGGCGTAATAGAGGGGCGGCGCCGACTCGCTGTAGCCGACGGCGTCCATGGCGTGCCAGAAGTCCCCGCCCAGGACGCGGTTGGCGGTGACGATCTCGTCGTGGTGGTAGGCCTGGACGCCGAGGGTGGCGAAGCGCAGCGCGGCGGCGAGGGTGGTCAGCCCGGCGACGATCCAGAAGGTGCGCGAGCGTGAGCGGACCGCCTCCCACACAGAGGCGAGGAGCATCGACGGACCACTCCTGTGCAGCGCCCCCGCGGCCTCCATGCGGCTAGGCGAGGGCCGCCGCGATCGCCTTCGATACCTCGTCCACGTAGACGAACTCGAGGCCGCTGCGCTCATGCTCGGGGATCTCGTCGACGTCGCCCTCGTTTCGCTCCGGCACGAGCACCCGCTTGATCCCCGCCCGCTGCGCGGCCAGCGACTTCTCCTTCAGGCCGCCGATCGGCAGAACCTGGCCGGTCAGGGTCACCTCGCCGGTCATCGCCACGTCGTTGCGAACCGGGCGGCCGCTGACCAGCGAAGAGAGGGCGACGGTCATCGCAACCCCGGCGGAGGGACCGTCCTTGGGCACCGCGCCCGCGGGCACGTGGATGTGGATGTCGTGCTCGGCGAACCAGTTCTCGCCCAGCTCGGGGGCGATCTCCTGCCAGTGCCCACGCACATAGGAGAGCGCCGCCTGCGCCGACTCTTTCATCACCTCGCCGAGCTGGCCGGTGATCGTCAGCTTTCCCGCCCCCGGCATCGCGGTCGCCTCGATGAAGAGGACGTCGCCGCCGGTCGGGGTCCAGGCGAGGCCGGTGGCGACGCCGGGGTCCTTGGTGCGGCGCCGCTGCTCGGCGAAGACGCGGCGGCGGCCGAGCAGCTCGCGGGCGCGCTTGGCGGAGATCTTCACCTTGCCGTCGACCTTGCCCTCGGCGACATCGCGCGCCACTTTGCGGCACACGGTGCCGATCTGGCGCTCGAGGTTCCGCACCCCCGCCTCGCGGGTGTACTCCTCGACGATCGCCGCCAGCGCCGGGTCGGCGAACTCGATCTGGGAGGCCTTGAGGCCGTTGGCGTCGATCTGGCGCGGGACCAGGTAGCGGCGGGCGATCTGCTTCTTCTCCTCCAGCGTGTAGCCGGCGAGCTCGATCGTCTCCATCCGGTCCTGGAGCGGGCCGGGGATAGTGTCGAGGATGTTCGCCGTGGCGATGAACATCACCTCGGAGAGGTCGAACTCGAGGTCGAGATAGTGGTCGCGGAAGGAGTCGTTCTGCGCCGGGTCGAGGACCTCGAGCATCGCCGAGGCCGGGTCGCCCCGGAAATCGGCGCCCATCTTGTCGATCTCGTCGATCATGAAGACGGGGTTGCGGGAGCCGGCATCGCGCAGCGCCCGGACGATCGTCCCCGGCAGCGCCCCTATATATGTGCGCCGGTGGCCGCGGATCTCGGCCTCGTCGCGCACCCCGCCGACGCTGATCCGCTCGAAGTTGCGCCCCAGCGCCCGGGCGATCGATTTGCCGAGACTGGTCTTGCCGACGCCGGGAGGGCCCGCGAAGCAGAGGATCGGTCCCGGCGAGTCGGGGTTGAGTTTGCGCACGGCCAGGTACTCGAGGATGCGGTCCTTGACCTTTTCGAGGTCGTAATGGTCGGCGTCGAGCACTTCGCGGGCGTGGGCGATGTCGAGGTTGTCCTCGGTCTCGACCGACCAGGGCAGCTCGACCAGCCACTCGAGGTAGGTGCGGATGACGCCGTGCTCAGCCGCGGCGGGCGGCAGTTTCTCCAAGCGCGAGAGCTCGCGCTCGGCGGCCTTGAGGGCATGCTCGGGCAGCTTCGCCTCTTCGATTTTCTCGCGCAGTTCGTTGACTTCCGCCTGCTGCTCGTCCCCCTCCCCCAGCTCGTCCTGGATCGCTTTCATCTGCTGGCGGAGGAAGAACTCGCGCTGTCCCTTGTCGACTTCTGACTGGACCTGGGACTGGATCTGGCTGCCCAGCTGCACCACCTCGAGCTCGCGGGCGAGGATCTGCGAGAGGTGGCGAAGGCGGGCGGAGACGTCCACCTCTTCGAGCAGCTTCTGCTTCTCCTCGGTGGAGATCCGCAGGGCGCCGCCGATCAGGTGGGCGAGGGCGGCGGGGTCGTCGATGTTGGCGACCGCCATCTGCAGCTCCTCGGGCAGGTAGGGGATCTGCTCGATGATCTCCGAGAAGGTGCGCTGCACGTTGCGGGTCAGCGCCTCCAGCTCGGGGTTCTCCTCGACCACGTCGGGAAGCTCGGAGATCCTGGCGACGAGGTAGGGCTCCTCGGCGACGTAGGGGCCGAGGCGGACGCGCTGGGTGGACTGGACGAGGATGCGCAGCGTCCCGTCGGGGACCTTCAGCATCCGCGAGACGACGCCCGCGACGCCGACCTCGTAGAGGTCTTTCGGGGTCGGCTCGTCCAGCTCGGGGTCGCGGGAGGCGACCATGACCAGCATCCGGTTGGCGCCGAGGACATCGTCGACGAGCTTGATCGAGCGCTCCTGGCCGACCGCCAGCGGCGTGATCGTGTCCGGGAAGGTGACCGTCTCGCGCAGCGGCAGGACCGGCAGCGCATCGGGCAGGGGCTCGTTGGCGCGGATCGCATCCTCAGCGTCGAGCGGGGACTCGACCACCTCGAGGACCGGGGTGCCCTCCATCAGCCGCGCCCGATCGGCACCCGGCGGGTGGTCTCATTCGGGTCGCGCAGCGGCAGGTCGATTCTCAGGATGCCGTCTTCGTAGTTGGCGGTCGCCCGCTCGGCGTCGACGTCGACCTGGAGCTCGACGATGCGGCGAAAGGGACCGGAGGGAATCTCGACCTGCTGGTAGACGCGGCCCTCGATCTCCTGCACCGGCCGCTCGCCGACGATCGCCAGCTGGCGGCCGCTGACCTCGATCCCGACCTCGGCGAGGTCGACGCCGGCGAGGTCTACCTTGACCACGGCGCGCTGGGGATCGCCGCAGTAGTAGACGTCGACGTTGGGCGAGAAACCGGAGCTGCGCCGGCTGACGTAGGTAGTGCGGCTCCAGCTGCCGCCCAGCATCTGGTCCATCTCCCGCCTCATGCGGGCGAAATTGGCAAATACATCGCGCTCCGGCATGCCCAAAACATAAACACCCCGCCATCTCCTCCGCTTCGCGTCCGGGGATGGCGCGGGTAGCTTGAAGTCAGGCGGGGGTGGATTGGGCGGCCCAGCGCGGCGGCCGCATCAGCAGGACGGGCTGGCGGGGCGGCACGAGGCCCTCGGGGCGGTTGGGCCGGAAGGTGGTGCAGGGCTCTTCGAGCTCGAGCGCGCAGAGGAGGTTCTGGCGGAAGTAGCAGTCCTCGCAGGTGGGCGGTTTTGGCTTGCGCGGCACGGCGCGGCATATTGCCAACGTCGTGACGCTTTCGTGCGCCCCATTTCCGCAAAGCGCAACTTTTTGAAACAGAGACGTCACATCTTCCCCGCGTCTTGCGGAAACCGAGCGGGGCCGTGGTTTGCAAAACCGGCAGATGGGCGGCGCCGACGGGCCGGATCAGCGGTGCCGGCGCCGCTACCATTGCCGTGATGGACGCGCAGAGCCGCAGCGAGAAACTCGCCGCCTCCCCCCAGCTCTTCGAGAGCGACTTCCTCAACTTCTTCTCGCGGGTGCACCCCTCGATCCCGGCGATCGTCTTCGTGCCCGTGATCGTCGTCATGGAGTGGCTCGGGGCCGATCGCTGCCTCGGTGTCGGGGAGCTGCTGCTCCTGACCCTCGCCGGGGTGCTGATCTGGACGCTGACCGAGTACTGGCTGCACCGGCTGGTCTTCCACTGGGAACCCGACAACGCATTCGGGCGGCGGATGCACTTCATCATCCACGGCATCCACCACGACCATCCCAACGACAAGCTGCGCCTGGTGATGCCGCCGGCGGTGGCGATCCCGCTCGCGATCCTCTTCTTCCTCGCCTTCACGCTGATCTTTGGGAAGCCCGAGGCCTATCCGATCTTCGCCGGCTTCATCGCCGGCTATCTCTATTACGACTACACGCACTACTACGTGCACCACTTCGTCCCCAAGTCGGCGCTCGGCAAACGGCTGCGCGAGCAGCACATGCGCCATCACTTTCAGGACCACCGCTACGGCTACGGGGTCTCCTCGCCGCTCTGGGACGTCGTCTTTCGCACCCTGCCGCGCAAGCGCAGCGGGTCCAGCTGATCGCCGAGCAGCTCGCGCAGGCGGGCTCGTCAGCGGCACCCTCGCCGGAGCGGCAACGGGCCTGCTCTGGGGCGGGTTGGTCCGCATCTTCTTCGTTCACCATGTGACCTGGAGCGTGAACTGGGTGTGTCACTTCCTCGGCAGCCGGCGATTCGATGTGGACGATCAATCGACGAATGTGTTTTGGCTGGCACTGCCGTCTTTCGGTGAGTCCTGGCACCACAACCACCATGCATTTCCCCGCTCCGCGGCACACGGACTCAAACGGTGGGAGCTCGACCCCTCCGCACCGGTCATCGCCGCACTGGAGAAAGTTGGGACTCGCGTGGAATGTGGTGAGGATTTCCCCGAACGGCAGGCAGAAAAAGTTGCCTGACACGGGTCCCAACCGCAGCACCGCCTGCCGGCTTTGCCACTTAAACCCCCACTGCGGCAAAACCCACTAAGGTCTGTGACTCTCAGAGCACCGTCACTATCAGTGTGACTGTGCGACCCCAGCCCAGTCGCCTGATTTGGGAAGTAGAAAGGAAAGCCATGCCCAGCAAAGTGCTAGACGAGGCTCGCGATCTAGTCAAGAAGCGTCTTGCGGAGCTCGAGGACGAGCGTAGGCGGCTCGAGCGCGCTCTCTCGGAGCTCGACGGCAAAGCCGGCGGTACCGGTCGCCGTCCCGGCCGTCCGCGCAGCGGAGGCCGCCCGGCCAAAAAAACTGCCGCAGCCGCCCCGCGCCGTACCCGTCGCCGCCGTGGTAACACCCGCGCGGACCAGGCGGTCAAACTGGTGGAGAGCAATCCCGGCATCTCCGCCTCTGAGATCGCGAAGTCGATGAAAATCAAACCGAACTACCTCTACCGGGTCCTCAGTGACCTCGAGAAAGAGGGGCGGGTCAAAAAGCAGGGCCGCAAGTACCAGCCCGGCGCCGCCAAAAGCGGCAAAAAATAGTCGGCAACGACTTGGCAGTGTGAAAAGGCCGGCCCATAGGGCCGGCCTTTTCGTTTCATACCCTCAGTAACTACCGCGGGTGTAACCGCCCTCGAGATCGGGTCAGAGCGCAACCGCCAAGGCCAGCACGACCTCCGAGGCAAGAGCGCAACCCTCCAAGGCCAGTGTGCCCCGTGCGGGCTCGGCTCCTAGATCAAGCCGAGCCCGTCGACCGCCTCGCGCTCCTCGCGGAGCTCCGCGGCGCTGGCGTCGATGCGGCCGCGCGAGAACTCCGGCACCTCGAGCCCCTCGACGATCGACCACTGGCCGTTGCTGCACGTACATGGCATGCCGGCGATGATTCCCTCCTCGACGCCGTAGGAGCCGTCGGTGGGGACTCCCATCGATACCCAGTCCCCCGCCGGGGTGCCGAGCACCCAGTCGTGGACGTGGTCGATCGCGGCATTGGCGGCCGAGGCGGCGCTGGACGCGCCGCGCGCCTCGATGATGGCGGCGCCCCGCTTGCCCACTCGCGGGATGAACTCCTCCGCGATCCATGCCTCGTCGTCGACGGCGTCCCAGGCGCTCGAACCGTTCACCTTCGCGTTGACGACATCCGGGTACTGAGTCGTCGAGTGGTTGCCCCAGACGGTCATGTTGGTGACGTCGGAGACGCCCTTGCCCAGCTTGTTGGCCAGCTGTGCGATCGCCCGGTTGTGGTCGAGGCGCATCATCGCGGTGAAACGCTCGCGCGGCACGCCGTCGGCATTGGACATCGCGATCAGGCAGTTGGTGTTGGCGGGGTTGCCGACGACCAGGATCTTGATGTCATCGGCGGCCCCGGCCGCGATCGCTTCGCCCTGCGGCTTGAAGATGCCGCCGTTCGCCTCCAGTAGGTCCGAGCGCTCCATGCCCGGCCCGCGGGGCCGGGCGCCGACCAGCAGGCCGACGTTGCAACCATCGAAGGCCTGGCGCGGATCGTCGAAGATGTCGATCTTGGACAGCAGTGGGAAGGCGCAGTCGTTGAGCTCCATCGCCGTACCCTCAGCCGCCTTCACGGCGTCGGGGATCTCCAGCAGGCTCAGCTCGACCGGAGTGTCGGGGCCGAGCATCTGGCCGCTGGCGATACGGAAAAGCAGCGCGTAGCCGATCTGCCCGGCGGCGCCGGTAACGGTGACTTTGACGGGTGTACTCACTGAATCGTCTTCTCCTGAAGTCGTGGTTTTCGGCGTTGGTGAGTGCCGCTATGAGATCGTGGTTTCGGGCGCTATGCCATTGCCCGCTGCAGGCCCTCGTCAAGCGAGGCAAGGAACTCCTGCGTGGTCTGGTACCCCTGTTCGGGACCGACAAGCAGGGCCAGGTCTTTGGTCATCCTTCCGCCTTCGACCGTCTCGATGCAGACCCGCTCGAGCGTCTCGGCGAAGCGCGAGACCTCCGGCGTGTCGTCGAGCCGGCCGCGCGCGGCGAGCCCGCGCGTCCAGGCGAAGATCGAAGCGATCGGATTGGTGGAGGTGGGCTTTCCCTGCTGGTGCTGGCGGTAGTGGCGAGTCACCGTTCCATGGGCGGCCTCCGCCTCCACCGTCTTGCCGTCGGGAGTCATCAACACACTCGTCATCAGGCCAAGGGACCCGAAGCCCTGCGCCACCGTGTCGGACTGCACGTCCCCGTCGTAGTTTTTGCACGCCCACACGTAGCCGCCCTCCCACTTCAACGCCGCCGCCACCATGTCGTCGATCAGGCGGTGTTCGTAGGCGATCCCGGCCGCCTCGAACTCGGCTTTGAACTCGCTCTCGTAAACCTCTTCGAAGAGGTCCTTGAAGCGGCCGTCGTAGCGCTTCAAGATCGTGTTCTTGGTTGAGAGGTAGACGGGATAGCCGCGGTCGAGGCCGTAGCGCATCGAGGCGCGGGCAAAGTCGCGGATCGAGTCGTCGAGGTTGTACATCGCCATCGTCACCCCGCCGCCGGGAAAGTCATACACATCGAGCTCGATCGGCTCGGAGCCGTCCTTCGGCGTGTAGGTGAGGGTCAGCGTCCCCTCGCCCGGAACCACCAGATCGGTGGCCCGGTACTGGTCGCCGAAGGCATGGCGGCCGATCACTATCGGCTTCGTCCAGCCGGGCACCAGGCGGGGGATATTGGAGATGACTATCGGCTCGCGGAAGATCACCCCGCCGAGGATGTTGCGGATCGTCCCGTTGGGCGAGCGGTACATCTCCTTGAGGCCGAACTCCTCGACGCGGGCCTCGTCAGGGGTGATCGTGGCGCACTTGACCCCCACTCCATGCTCCTTGATCGCCTCCGCGGCTTCGACCGTGATGGCGTCCTCGGTCGCGTCGCGGCTCTCGATCCCGAGGTCGAAATAGATCAGCTCGACGTCGAGGTAGGGAAGGATCAGCTGCTCTTTGATGAAGGCCCAGATGATCTTGGTCATCTCGTCGCCGTCGAGCTCGACGACGGGGTTCTTGACTTGGATCTTGTCCGCCACGGGTGGCGCGATGCTATCGACGCGGGCCTTCGAGCAGATCGCCGATCACCTGCCCGTTCGCCCGGAACCGACCCCAGAGGGGATTGGCCTGACCGCAACACGGGGCTCCTGCGAGAATGGAGCCGATGGCAACCGTCGAGCGCCGCTCAGCGGCCACTCACGAGGTCTTCAACCAGCCGCCGCCGCTGGCCGGCTACAACGTCTTCGAGGCCGACCGCCCGCTGCGCGAGGCGGTCCGCCGCGAGGGTGCCGAGTGGGCCGAGGCGCGGATCTCCGCCGTCGGCGAGCTGGCCGGCAGCGAGCGGATGCAGCAGCTCGGCGCGCTGGCGAACGACAACCCGCCCAAGCTGCGCACCCACGACCGCTACGGCAACCGGGTCGACGAGGTCGAGTTCCATCCCGCCTGGCACGAGCTGCTCGGCGCCGCCGTCGAGCAGGAGCTGCACTCGCTGCCCTGGAAGGACCCGCGGCCCGGCGCCCACGTCGCCCGCGGGGCCGCCTTCATGTGCATGTCCCAGGCCGAGGCCGGCATCGGCTGCCCGATCTCGATGACCTATTCGGTGATCCCGGCGCTTCGCACGCAGCCCGAGCTGGCGGCCGAGTGGGAGCCGCGCTTTCTCTCCTCGAACTACGACCCGCGCAACGCGCCCGCGACCGAGAAGAGCGGCGCCCTGGCCGGAATGGGCATGACCGAGAAGCAGGGCGGCACCGACGTGCGCGCCAACACGACCGTCGCCCGCCCGGTCAACGGCGGCGGGCCGGGCGCCGAGTACGAGCTGACCGGCCACAAGTGGTTCATGTCGGCGCCGATGTGCGACGCCTTCCTGGTCCTGGCCCAGGCCGAAGACGGGATCTCCTGCTTTCTCTTCCCCCGCTGGACGCCGGACGGAGAGCGCAACCGCTTCCGCCTGCAGCGGCTGAAGGACAAGCTCGGCAACCGCTCCAACGCCTCCAGCGAGATCGAGTTCGACAGCGCCGCCGCCTGGCTGGTCGGCGAGGAGGGCGCCGGAGTGCGGACGATCATCGAGATGGTCAACCACACCCGCCTCGACTGCGTGATGGGCGGCGCGACGGGGATGCGGGCCGGCGTGGCGCAGGCGATCCACCACGCCTCCCATCGCTCGGTCTTCGGCCGCACGCTGGTCGATCAGCCGCTGATGCAGAACGTCCTCGCCGACCTCTGCGTGGAGTCCGAGGCGGCGACCGTCTCCGCGATGCGGCTGGCTCGCGCCTACGACGAGGCGATCGCTGGCGATGAGCAGGCCCAAGCCTTCAAGCGGGTCGCCAACGCGGTGCTCAAGTACTGGATCTGCAAGCGGGCGCCGATGCACGCCGGCGAGGCGCTCGAGTGCCTGGGCGGCAACGGCTACGTCGAGGAGTCGGGCATGCCGCGGCTCTTCCGCGAGAGCCCGCTGAACTCGATCTGGGAGGGCTCGGGCAACGTGCAGTGCCTCGACGTGCTGCGAGCCATGGTCAAGAGCCCCGCCTCCTTCGACGCCTTCTTCGGCGAGGTCGAAGAGGGCGCCGCCGCGGAGCCGCGGCTCGCCTCCTTCGCATCGGGCCTGCGCGAGGAAGTCCCCGGCGACATCGAGACGATCGAGCCGCGGGCGCGCCGGGTCGTCGAGCGGATGGCGCTCGCCCTGCAGGCCTCGCTGCTCGTGCGCTACGGCGACGAGGCAGTCGCCGAGGCCTTCTGCGCTTCGCGGCTGGACGGTGACTGGGGACAGGCCTTCGGCACCCTGCCGGCCGGGCTCGACTTCCGCCGCATCGTCGAGCGCCACGCCGTTTAGCGCTAGCGCAGCGGCCGGCCGCCTAGACGAGTAGATGACTGATTCCACGGGATTCCCCGTGGAATCAGTCATCTAAGGGGCGTCGCGCAGCGCCCGCCCCACCTGCTCGATCGTGATCACGCCGGAGAGGCGGCCTTCGGCGTCCACGGCCATCAGGGCGCCGAAGCGGCGCAGGTTCTGGTTGCTGAGCAGCGCGTCGAGCGGCGTGTCGTCGCGGATGAAGAGGCCGCGGTCGTGGTCGACCAGTTCGGAGACGTGGGAGCTGGCGCGGGAGGTCTCGGGCACTTCGTCGGCGCGATCGCGCTGCAGCAGGCCTAGGAAGCGATGGGCGGCGTCGACGACGGGGAACCAGGGCCAGCGATAGCGGAGGAAGTAGTCGTCGAGGGCTTCCTCGACGCTCACCTCACCCGGGATCGTCACCGGCTCGGTGTCCATCACGTCCGCCACCAGCAGACCGTCGATGCGATCGACGATCGCGGTTTGCGCCGAGGCGCCGCGGGCGGCGCCGTTGATCACCACGCCGATCAGCGCCAGCCAGATGCCACCGATGCCGAGGACCGAATCGGTCAGGACCATGAAGATGCCGGCGCCGATGAAGACGTAGGCGAAGAGGCGCCCCAGGCCCGCGGCGAGGCGGGTCGCCATGACCCGGTCGCCCGTCCTCCACCAGGCGACCGCGCGGGCGACGCGGCCACCGTCCATGGGAAAGGCCGGCAGCAGATTGAAGAGCAGCAGCACCAGGTTGATCCACGCCAGCCAGCCGACCAGCGCCATCGGGCCGGAGATCGCCGACCCCGATTGCATGGTCGCCGCATTTTCGAACTCGCCCCACCCAACCGCGGCGATTCCCCCCAGCGCCAGCACCACGACGATCGCCGCCGTCACCAGCGGGCCCGCCAGGGCCACCTTGAGCTCAACCCCGGGGGTCTCGGCCTCGCGGTCCATCCGGGCCATGCCGCCAAAGATCCAGAGTTGGATGTCGGTGATGCCGATCCCGTTCCGAGTCGCGGCGATCGCATGGCCGAACTCGTGCAGCAGGATCGAGGCGACGAATCCGAATGCGCTCAGCACGGCGAGCACGAACGGCTCGCTGGCCGATCCGGAATCGCCGAGCACGTCTTCGAAGACACCGGTCATGTAGAAGATGACCAGGAAGAGAAATAGGAACCACGACCAGTCCACGGCGACGCGAATGCCGCGAACGCGAAACAGGGTTATCAAGCCGCCGCCGAACATCACTCAATGGTAAGTGGCCCACCTAGCGCCTAGCGGCTGACCGTGCACCTTCTCGACAGCAGGCTGGTCAGTGTGATGCCGCCGGCGAAGGAGAAGCTGGTCTTGGCGAGGGGGAAGAAGGCGGAGCGAAAGCCCGCCGCTGCCGGGCAGCCGGCGCTCAGGTAGCTCCGCCGCTCACCGTGGAAGCGATATTGGCGGCTGAGCGTCATTTCGACCCCTCTCACGAATCCCCATTCGCCGGTCACGTTGGGCAGCGAGGCCTCGAGGACGGTGCCGAATGTTCCACTGCTGCGGTGGATCACGAAGGGCAGCACGTAGGAGATCGGCACCGGTTTGGGACCGTAGATATGGGCCAGGATCGCCGGCTTGCCGCGAAGGCGGCCGTTGAAGGCCATGATCCTGCCGTCGGAGGGGAAGGGCGACTGTGAGGGGATCTTGATGTCGGCCGCGAAGTGTCCTTCGCCGACCAGCGAGGGGCCGCAGGCTTCGAAAGCCTGTTCATCGGTCGAGGGCTGGATCTGGCGCACCCGGCAAATCGGCAGGCCCTGGCTGTCGAGCGTGCCGTGGCGGTTGATGGCGATGGTGATCTTGCGCAGCTGCGGGGGCCCGGCAGGCCCGGTCGAGCTGATCTTCCCTCCCACCGAGACCGCCACCGGCGCGGCGCCGTCGCGCGGCAGCGAGTGAGGCGCGATCTTGCCCGTGACCGAGACCCGCACCGGCCCCTTCTGGGCCAGCTCCGCGATTCCGGGCAGCGCAAGCGCGAACAGCAGAGCCAGGCAGGCGCCCAACGCCACTGCAGCGGCTGCGACGGCCGGGGCGCGCAGGCTCCGGCCGCTCCCCTCAGGTGTATTTCGAAGGTTCAAAGAGGCAATACCGGAAGCCGAACGGGAGGACGATCGCGTTGGCCAGACGGGCTTTGGAGTAAAGCTGGGCCTGCAGCCTTTCGGCGCGATTTCTCTTTCCCGCCTTGAGGGCCTTGCCGGTCTGCTGGAGCAGCGCGGCCTCTTCGCCGACGCTCTTCAGCCACTCGGCCAAGCGGCTTTCGTCCGCCGTGGGACGGGGAATCGCCTTCAGCTGGACCAGGGTGCGGCGCAAAGCGGCGGCGGCCCGGATCAGCTGCCGCCCCGCGGGGGCGAGCTTGCCCTTCTTGACCTTGCCCCGCACGCCTTTGAGGATGTGCTCGTTCGCTTCTGAGTTGGCCTTGCAGATCGGCTCTGCCGCCGCCTTGTAGTCGGCCCGCGTCGTTTCCTCGGCGAGGGCGAGGGACGCGCCGGCCGCCAGCACGATCGCCGCGATTGCGAGCAGGCGCCCGCCGCGCCTGTTCGGCCTAACGATCCCGCGATGCCGGTTCACCTCGCTCACGATGTTCCGTCCCCCTGTTTCTCGTCCCCGGTCGCGCTGGGAAGCAGCGCCGAACCAGGGTACTGCAACGCTCTGGGCGGCCTGGGGAATCGAGAGCGATATCCGACTGCGGCCTCGGATTTAGCACCGATAGCATCCGCGCTCGTGCCAACCCACGACGTATTGGTCATCGGTGCCGGCCTGGCCGGACAGCGGGCGGCTCTGGCGGCGGCCGAGGCGGGAGTCTCGGTCGGGATCGTCAGCAAGGTCCATCCCGTTCGCTCCCATTCAAACGCCGCGCAGGGCGGCATCAACGCCGCCCTGAACCCCGGCGACTCCTGGGAGTCGCACGCCTTCGACACGATCAAGGGCTCCGACTACCTGGGCGACCAGGACGCGATCGAAATCATGGCCCGCGAGGCGCCGGAGGAAATCCTCCACATGGAGCACCTCGGCGTCACCTTCCACCGCAACGAGGAGGGCAAGCTGGGCACGCGCGCCTTCGGCGGCGCCTCGGCGGCCCGCACCTACTACGTGGCTGACATCACCGGCCAGGCGATCATGCACGTCCTCTACGAGCAGCTGATGAAGCACTCCGAGCGGATCGCCCGCTACGAGGAGTGGTTCTGCACCGCCCTGGCGCTCGACGATAAGGGCGAATGCTGCGGCGTCGTCACCCGCAACATCGCCGACGGCTCGATGCAGCTCTTCGAGGCCAAATCGGTGATCCTCGCCAGCGGCGGCAACGGCCAGGTCTGGAAGCCGACCACCAACGCCCTGATCTGCACCGGCGACGGGATCGCGATGGCCTACCGCGCCGGCGCCAAGCTGATGGACATGGAGATGATCCAGTACCACCCGACGACGCTGGCGGGCAAGGGCTTCCTGATCACCGAGGG
>DASSTR010000074.1:0-6368 GCA_035707825.1 Solirubrobacterales bacterium | reverse complement strand
GGCACCGCTCTGGTCATCGCCCACGACTGGCTGGGGTTCATCGGCCCAAGCATCGACCAGCTCTCCAGCGGCGCCCTCTATGACGCCGTCGTGGTCGCGGCGGGTCTCGCCTGCCTGCTGCGGGCGCGCGCGGTCCCACGCGAGCGGTGGGCATGGCTGCTGATCGGCCTGGGAATCCTGGCCTGGGCCGCCGGCGAGATCTACTACGCCTGGAAGATCCTCGAAAACCCCTCGCCCCCCTACCCCTCCCTCGCCGACCTCGGCTTCCTGCTCCTCTATCCGCTCGCCGGCGCCGGGCTCGTGCTGCTGATTCGCGCCCGCGCCCACCAGCTCGATTGGCGGCTGTGGACCGACGGCGTGATCGCGGCGCTGGGGACCGCGGCTCTGGGGGCCGTCTTCATCTTCGACTACGTCGCCGAAAACACGACCGGCACGACGATCGAAGTCGCGGCCTCCCTTGCCTACCCGGTGGGCGACATCGTCTTCCTGGCGCTGATCATGGGAACGATGGCGCTGGCCGGATGGCGGCCCGACCGGACCTGGTCCCTACTCCTGGCAGGCCTAGCCGCCCAGGCGGTGGCAGATGTCGCCTACACCCTTCAGGCGACCGCCGGCGCCCTACCGGCGGGCAACTGGGTCGACCCCGTCTACCTGATCTCGGCGAGCCTGCTGGGCGCGGTGCTCTGGGCGCCGACGGCGACGCTCGAGGGCCGAGAGAGGTTTGGCGCCTGGCGCGAGCTGAGCGTCCCCGGAATCTTCGCCGCCGTGATGATCGGCCTCTTCGCGATGCAGTACTTCAGCGCCACAAGCGGCCTCTCGGCCGGGCTCTGGGCGGCGACCATCATCGCCGTGATCGTCCGCCTGGCGATCAGCGTGCGCGAGAACCGGGTCCTGCTCGACCAGGTCCGCACCGACGTCCTGACGGGGCTGCGCAACCGGGGCGCTATGCAGATCGAGATCGAGGATCTGTTCAGGGCCGCCTCCGCCGAGGCGCCGGCTGCGGTCGTCCTGCTCGACCTCAACGGCTTCAAGCGCTACAACGACACCTTCGGCCACCTCGCGGGAGACGAGCTGCTTGGCCGCCTTGGCCACCAGCTCAAGAACGCCGTGCAGCCGTATGGGAACGCCTACAGGATCGGCGGCGACGAGTTCTGCGTGCTGCTCAGCTGCCCTGAGGCCGACCTCGACGATGCGACGAGGGCCGCGGCGACCGGGCTCAGCGAGAAGGGCAAGGGCTACGACATCACCGCCTCCTGGGGCGTCGCGATAGTCCCCCGCGAAGCGGACGTGGCCTCGGAGGCGCTCGGCCTCGCCGACGTGCGGATGTATGCGCAGAAGGAGTCGCGCCGCCTCGCCCCCGACAGTCCCGACATCTCCTCGCTCTCCTCGGCGGACGATGGGAATGGCGCCGGTGAGATCGGCCTCTACAAGCGGGCCGGGGACACCGAACCGGTTGCGCGCCGCCAGCACTGAGCCCGCTACGGGCTGGTGCTGAGCGCCATCAGCAGCGAGTCGAGCGTCTGCCCGACTTCGCTTCGCATCCGCTCGGGGTCCTCGGCCCGCGCGACCAGCATCGCGGCCTCGTCGAGCGCGCCCATGAGGACGTGGGCCAGGGGCGCGACCGGCTGCTCGGCGATCGCGCCGGCGTCGATGGCGGCCTGCAGGCTGGCCTCTATCAGCCCCAGGCCGTACTCGGCGGCAATCTCGCGCCAGCGGTCCCAGCCCAGCACCGAGGGGCCGTCGAGCAGGACGATCCGCTGCGCCTCCGGCTCGGTGCAGGCTCGCAGGAACATCTCCGCCCCCGCGCGCATCGCCTCCAGCGGCGATTCGGCGTTGGCGGCGAGGGCGCCGGCGGCGATCTGCTCCGCCAGCTCGGCCTCGATCTGGACGTAGACGGCCTCGAAGAGGTCCCGCTTGTCCTCGAAGTGGTGGTAGAGGGCGCCCCTCGTCACCCCCGCGGCGCGCACGATCTCCTCGGTCCCCACCCCGGCGAAACCGCGCTCGGCAAAGAGGCGCCGGGCCGCCCCCACGAGGGCGCCGCGGGTCGACTCCGACCGCTCCGCCTGCGTGCGGCGCTCCCCCGGCCTGGCGGCCCCGCCCTCCTTGCGTGCGGAGCCCCCGCTCCGAGCGCCTGCCGCGTCTTGCCCCGCCTTCTTGTTAACATGCATACTGTCTGTATTTAAGCACCGGCCGCGGACGGAACGGCACCTGTCTACCGCCGCAACAAAGCTCCCGAGGAGGAATGCAATGACCACCGCCCCCGCCTCACAGCGCAAGCAGATCGACCTTCCCGCCGGCACGCTCCGCTACCGGGAGGCCGGCGAGGGTAAGCCGGTCGTCTTCGTCCACGGCTACTTGGTCGACGGCCGGCTCTGGGAGGGCGTCGTCGATCGGCTCAGCGACCGCTTCCGCTGCATCGCTCCCGACTGGCCGGTTGGCGCCCACCGGGTCGCGATGAACCCCGGCGCAGACCTCTCCCCTCCGGGCTTCGCGGCGCTGATCGACAGCTTCCTCGCAGCGCTCGACCTCGACGACGTCACCATCGTCGGCAACGACTCGGGCGGCGCGATGTCCCAGGTGCTCGTCACCCGCCACCCGCAGCGCATCGGCCGCCTCGTGCTGACCAACTGCGACACCCACGAGAACTTCCCGCCCGGGATATTCAAGGCCCTGCCGCTCATGGTGGCGGTGCCCGGCGTCACCTCGCTGATGGCGCCGCCGATGAGGATCCAGGCGGTGACGCGCACCGCCTTTCGCCCCTTCGCCCGCACCCCCATCCCCGACGAGCTGACCGCCTCATGGGTCGAGCCCGTGGTCCACGACCGCGCCGTGCGGCGCGATCTGAAGAAGTTCACCAGGGGGATGAACAAGCGCCACACGCTGGAGGCGGCGCGGCGGCTGAACGGCTCGCAATTGCCGATCCTGCTCACCTGGGCGCCGGGGGACCGCTACTTCCCGCTCAGCTACGCGGAGCGACTGGCCGGCGAAGCGGGCAACGCGCGCATCGTCCAGATTCCCGACTCGAGCACCTTCGTGCCCCTCGACCAGCCCCAGCGGCTGGCCGACGAGATTGCCGGGTTCGTCGCGGCGGAAGCGCCGGCGCCCGCCGGCTGAGGCGCCCCAGAAGAACCCTCGCGAGATTGTTTTCGCAATTTCGGGACTGTTTTTCGCAATCTGCGGGTTTTTCGTCTGACGGAGCGGCCATGCTGTGTTTCTCGCCCCCCACCAGAGGACGGAGAGCTATGCAAAGGGAGATCTTCGACCAGGAGCGACCGCGGCCACGGAGTGCGATGGCGCAACGGCTCGACGATGCGTTCGCAGGCTGTGAGCAGTGGACGTTGGCACCTCCGGCGCCGAAGCGCGCCAGCGAGCTGGCCTTCGAGCCGCGTCTATCCGCGTCCGCAAGACTGATGAGAAGCGCGGCCCGAAGCGAGAAACAGCCGCTCTACTAGCTCCCTTCCACCAGGGGGCCCATTCGCTTTGCAAGCTCTCAAGGCGCGGGACGAGCCGCGCTCTGACGGGCGGATACTCAAAACGCCGGGCTCATAGCCCGGCGTTTGTCCGGTAGAGCGCGGCTCGTCCCGCCCTAAGTCTCTTGGTACAGCGGCCCGTCGCCGCCCTCAGGCAGGGTGAGGCGGCCGCCCTTGGCGGTGATCGCGCCGCACTGCACGCAGTTGGACGCGGTGACGTGGACGTCGACGGTCGCGGCCCCGTTCTCGAGCTGCTCGTCGGGAATTTCGTAGACCTGCGCCGGGCACATCGAGACCCATGTCTGGGCGATCTCGCGCGGCACCTTGCTCTGGATGCGAACGTGGTTGGGGGCGTCGTCGCGCGTCGCGTTGCCGGAGAGGAAGACCGAGTCGAGCTTGTTGAAGGTCAGCTCGTTGTCGGCCTGTGGGTACTTGTCGCCGGCACGGTCGATCGACATCGGCACCTCGGAGTCGTGCTCCTGCTTCCAGTGCCCGCCCGGGAAGTTGCCTTTCGTGATCGTCATCGCCGAAGCCAGCGCGCCGCCGACGAAGAAGCCCTTCGAGAAGGGCTGGCGCATGTTGCGCGATTCGAAGAGGTCCTTCTCGATCATCGAGTTGTGGACCTTGTCGTCGTAGGCCTCGAAGTTGACCGACTCGATGTCCTTCTTGAGCGACTCGACGATCGTCTCGGCGGCGAACATGCCCGCGTGCATCGCGTAGTGGACGCCCTTCAGCGTCGGCACGTTGACCATGCTGGCGGCGTCGCCGGCGATCATCATCCCCGGCACCGCGAGCCGCTTGGGCATCGCGAAGTAGCCGCCCGACGGGATCGTCTTGGCGCCCCAAGCGACCCGCTTGCCGCCCTCGAGGAGCTTCTTGATGAAGGGGTGGGTCTTCAACTGCTGCAGAGCGTCATGGACGCTGAAGGTCGCATCGGTGTAGTCGAGGCCGGCGACGAGGCCGATGCAGAGCTTGTCCTCGCCCATCGGGTAGATGAAGCTGCCCCCGAACTCGTTGAAGCGGGGCGATTTGCGCAGCGGCCAGCCCATCGTGTGGATGACGCGGTCGAGCGGCTTCTCCACCTCCCAGACCTCTTTGACCCCGAGCTCCCAGCGCATCGGGTCGGCGCCGTGGAGGTCGAAGTAATCGTAGGCGGCGTAGGTGAGGTGGCCGACGGTGCCCTCGGCGAGCACGGTCGCCTTGGCGACGACGTCTGAGCCGGGCTCGAAGTTGCCGAGCTCCTCGCCGTCTTTGCCGCGGCCGCGATCGCCGGAGCGAACGCCCTTCACCACGCGGTCCTCGACCAGCAGTTTCGTCGCCGCCGTCTCTGCCAGCAGATAGACACCCGCCTCTTCGGCTTTCTCGGCCAGGAAGCGGCCCAGTTTGGAGACCGAGGTGACGTAGTTGCCGTGGTTGCGGAAGTTGGGCGGCATCGGCTTCAACGGCATTGCCGTCTTCGAGGTGAGCAGGTAGACCGCGTCCTTGGTCACCTCGCCGTAGACCGGCCACTCCGACTTGTCGAGGTCGGGGAACAGCTCTTCCATCGCCGAGGGCTTCATGTTGGCCCCGGAGAGCAGATGCGCCCCGGCGACTTTGCCCTTCTCGATCACCGCGACCGGGACTTCGCCCAGCTTCTCGGTCAGCTCCGGCTCGTCCTCGAGCAGCTGCATGAGGCGGTTCGCGCATGCCAGCCCGGCGGGCCCGCCGCCGACGATCGCCACTCCGACCTCGATTCGCTCGTCGGCGGGGTCGGTCGGAGGGCCGATCGCCTCAGCCGGATCGAACGGAGGCGGGAACTCGCTGGGCGCTACTGCTGGCATCTCGACTCCTTGAGTGCTTGCTGGAGGACTGTTTGAGTGCTGCTGGGGGCCGAAGCTTGACTTCTAGCGCTGATCGAGGCGCGGTGAAGGTCCGGGGGGCCGAGGGGCCCCCCGGATGCCGTCATCCCTTCTTGGCTTTGATCGCCTCGGTCAGCTTGGGGAGGATCTTGTGCAGATCCCCGACCACACCGAGGTCCGAGAACTCGAAAATCGGCGCGTTCTGGTCCTTGTTGATGGCAAGGATGTTCTCCGAGTTCTGCATGCCGACCTTGTGCTGGATCGCGCCGGAGATACCCGCTGCCAGGTAGAGCTTCGGAGCGACCGTCTTGCCGGTCTGGCCGATCTGGGCCGCGTAGGGGTACCAGCCGGCGTCGACCACCGCTCGGGTGGCCGCAACCGCGCCGCCCATCGACTCGGCGAGTTCCTCGGCGAGTTTGAAGCCGTCCGCGGCACCGAGGCCACGGCCGCCACCGACGAGGATGTCGGCGTCCTCGATGTTCACGTCGGCGCCGCGCTGCTCGCCGCGCTGGACCATCTCGGCCTGCAGCGAGTGCGGGGCGTAGTCGACCTGGACGTCCTCGACCTGCGCGGCGCCGCCGCCGGCCTCCTTGATCTCGAACGCGTTGAGCCGGCCGATGATCACGCCCACGTCGGAGCGGTAGTGCACGTCGGAGATCTGCGAGTCCTGGAGGATCGGGCGGCGCGCGACGAGCTTGCCGTCCTGCACCTTGACCTCGGTGACCTCCATGCAGACGCCGGCGTCGAGGCGCGCGGCGAGGCCGGCGCCGATCTCGAAGCCGAGGAGGCCGCCGCCGAACATCACGTAGCCGTGGCCGTTGGCCTGGACCACCTGGGCCATGGCGTCGACCACCGGCTGGGCGAGGCCCTCCGGCCCCTCGGCGCGGAACACCTTCGTGGCGCCGTAGCTGCCGAGCGAGGCGCAGAGGTCGTCGCTCAGGCCGGACTTGTCGCCGACGACGATGGCGTGGCACTCGGTGCCCAGCTCGCCGGCGAGCTTGGCGCCCTCGGAGACGGCGCCCAGGGAGTTCTTGTTGAACTCGCCCTCGTAGTGGAGGGC
>DASSTR010000073.1:0-2809 GCA_035707825.1 Solirubrobacterales bacterium | reverse complement strand
CGCGCGCGCAGGCAGTCGATGCAGTGGTGCGAGCAGATCGCCCCCAGCCAGGCGGCGAAGCGGTGCTCCGGCGCGTAGGTGCCCAGCCGCGTGTAGGCGCGCACGAAGGTCTCCTGGGCGGCGTCCTCGGCGTCGGCGGCGTCGCCCAAGAGGCGATAGGCCAGCCCGTAGACCAGCCGCTTGTGCCGCTCCACCAACCGCGCGAACGCCGCCAGATCGCCCCCCTGCGCCCGCTCGACCAGTTCGGCGTCGCTCGGCTCGCCGTCCGGGATCGTCCGCGGGGCCTGTGCCGGTCGCGCCATCGGCCACTCCTCAGCGATCAGTCGTCAGTCGTCAGCCGTCAGCCGCGCACTCGCTCGTGATTGCCGCTCACCGACGGCCCGCTCCTCGTCGCGCGCCGCCGGGGCGGGCGCGGAAATCGGTTCCAGGTTGCTGCACGCAGCGTACCCGATTTTCGGTGCCATAGCAGCAAGAAGCGGGTAGTACTTTGCGGCGATTTCCCCGAGGCCCATCCTACCCAGCACCGCCCGGCGCCCCGGACCGTCGCAGCCGCGCACGCAAAACGGCCCCGGCGCCCCTTGTGGGGGCGCCGGGGCCGGTGTCGCGATGGTTGCGCTAAGGCGTCACTCGGGCGCGGGCGACGCTTCGCTCACCATCGCCCGTCTCACGAGCCGTGCGCCTCGCCGGCGACCTCGGGCAGGGCGAGCGGGTTGGGCGCCGGGACCGCCATCGGCAGCGGCGGCAGCACCTTGTCCTCGCTCTGGACGAGCACCTGGGCGATCACCTCGTCCATGCTCGACACCCAGATGAACTCCATCTCCTTCTGGATGTTCTTCGGGAAGGTCGGCAGGTCGCGCCGGTTCTCGGCCGGGGCGACGAGGCGGCGGATGCCGGCGCGATGCGCGGCCAGCGTCTTCTCCTTCAGCCCACCGATCGGCAGCACCCGACCCCTGAGGGTGATCTCCCCGGTCATCGCCACGTCGTGCCGCACCGGCCGCTTGGTCAGCGCCGAGATCAGCGCCGTCGCCATGGTGATGCCGGCCGAGGGGCCATCCTTCGGCGTCGCGCCCTCCGGCAGGTGGATGTGCAGGTCGATCTTCTCCTGGAAGTTCGGGGCGATGTCGAGCGCCTCGGCGCGCGAGCGGGCGTAGGAGAGCGCCGCGCGCGCCGACTCCTGCATCACGTCGCCGGCCTGCCCGGTGATCGTCAACTGGCCGTGCCCCGGCATCGTCGCGACCTCGACCGGGATCAGCTCGCCGCCGACCTCGGTCCAGCCGAGGCCGATCGCCACGCCGACGTGCTGGCCGCTGATCTGCTCGTCGTAGCCGAAACGGCGCGGCCCCAGGTACTCCTCCAGGCGCGCGGCGGTCAGCCGCTGCTTGCCCGCCCGCTTGCCCTTGACGTACTCGCGCGCCACCTTCCGGCAGACCGCGGCGATCTGTCGCTCCAGGTTGCGGACGCCGGCCTCGCGCGTGTAGCCGCGGATGATCTCGATGAGGAGCTTGTCGGGGATCTCCAGTTGCTCGGCGGTCAGGCCGTGCGCCTCGAGCTGCTTGGGCAGCAGGTAGCGCCGGGCGATCTCGACCTTCTCGTCCTCGGTGTAGCCGCCGATCTCGACGATCTCCATGCGGTCGCGCAGCGGCCGGGGGATCGGCGCGATCTGGTTGGCCGTGCAGATGAAGAGCACGTCCGACAGGTCGTAGGGCAGGTCGAGGTAGTGGTCGACGAAGGCGTGGTTCTGCTCGGGGTCGAGCACTTCCAGCAGTGCCGAGGAGGGGTCGCCGCGCTGATCCGACGAGAGCTTGTCGATCTCGTCCAGCAGCAGGACCGGGTTCTGCGTGCCGGCGGTCTTCATCGCCTGGAGGATGCGGCCGGGGAAGGCGCCGATGTAGGTGCGGCGATGGCCGCGGATCTCGGCCTCGTCGCGGACGCCGCCCAGGCTGATGCGGACGAACTTGCGCCCCATCGACTCGGCCACCGAGCGGCCGAGGCTGGTCTTGCCGACGCCCGGAGGGCCGGCCAGGCAGAGGATCGTCGCGTTGGGCCGGCCGCCCTCGCGCTCGCTGGTCAGCTTGCGCACGGCCAGGAACTCGATGATGCGGTCCTTGACCTGGTCGAGCCCGTAGTGGTCCTCGTTGAGCACTTCCTCGGCCACGTCGAGGTCGAGGCTGTCCTCGCTGCGGACGTGCCAGGGCAGGCCGAGCGCCCAGTCGAGGTAGTTGCGGACGACGGTGGCCTCGGCCGAGATCGTCGGCATCCGCTCCAGGCGGGTGACTTCTTTGAGCAGCCGCTCCTCGATGTCGGGGCCCAGCCCCTTGGCGCGGACCTTCTCGCGCAGTTGCTCGATCTCGTTGCCGCCCTCGCCGCCGAGCTCGTCGTGGATCGCCTTCAGGCGCTCGCGCAGGTAGTACTCGCGCTGGTTCTTGTCGATCTGCTCGCGGACGCGGTCCTTGATCTTCTGCTCCAGCGTGAGCATGTCGATCTCGCCGAGGAGGCGGATCGCGACCGACTCCAGGCGCTTGATCGGCTCGAGCTCCTCGAGCAGGTGCTGGCGGTCGGGCATCTCGGTGACGAGCTGGGTGGCCAGGAGGTCGGCGAGCTGGCCGGGGTCCTCGGCCGCGCGCACCAACTCCAGCACCTCCGGCGTCAGCTTGCCCTGCTGCAGCTCGGCGTGCTGCTCGGCCAGCGTGCGGACGTGCGCCACGAGGGCCTGCGCCTCGGGCGTGGCGACGTGCGGGTCGGGCAGTTCGGCGATCTGCACGCCGAAGAAGGGGCGGCCCAACTCGAAGGAGTTGAGCCGCACCCGCGC
>DASSTR010000072.1:0-4302 GCA_035707825.1 Solirubrobacterales bacterium | reverse complement strand
CCTCGACATCCCGCAGGCGGCGGCCGACCTGAAGGCCGTCACCGACGCCCTCGGCGGCCGCTCGATCGAGCTCGACATCACCGCCGAGGACGCGCCCAAGCGGATCGCCGCCGAGCTCTCCGACGGCGTCGACGTCGTCGTCCACAACGCCGGCGTCACCAAAGACCGCACGATGGCGAAGATTCCGGAGGAGCGCTGGACCCAGTTGATGGAGATCAACCTCTCCAGCGAGGAGCGGATCAACGACGCGCTGCTCGGCGCCAAGCTGCTGCGTCCCAACGGCCGCATCGTCGGCGTCTCCTCGATGGCCGGGATCGCCGGCAACAACGGCCAGACCAACTACGCGGCCTCCAAGGCGGGCGTGATCGGGATGGTCGAATCGATGGCGCCGGAGCTGGCCAAGGCGGAGGCGACGATCAACGCCGTCGCGCCCGGCTTCATCGAGACCCAGATGACGGCGGCGATGCCGATCGGCCCGCGCGAAGCAGGCCGGCGGCTGAGCAGCCTCTCACAGGGCGGCCTGCCGGTCGACGTCGCCGAGACGATCGCCTGGTTCGCCAGCCCCGCCTCGACCGGCGTCAACGGCAACGTGGTCCGCGTCTGCGGCCAGAGCCTGTTGGGAGCCTGATGACGACGCGCGTCCTCGACAGCTCCCCCAGCATCCTGCCGCTCTACGCCCGCGCGGCGGCGCCGATGATCCCCGGCGCCGCACTGCTTCCCTTCGTGCCCGGACGGGGCAAGGAGATTCCCGACCTCGAGCTGAGTTTGGCCGGGGTGCGCGCGGAAGCCGAGAAGGTCGCGGCCTACGCCAGGGTCTGCGGCTTCACTCTCCGAGGCCACCTCCCCCCCACCTATCCACACATCCTCGCCTTCCCGCTGCACATGGCGGTGATGGCGGATGGCAGCTTCCCGTTCGGCGCCGTCGGCCTCGTACACGTCGAGAACGGCATCGTCCAGCACCGTCCCGTCGGGCTCGACGAGGAGCTCTCGATCCGCGTCCGCCCGACCAAGCTGCAGCCCCATCCCCGTGGCCACAGCTTCGCGATCGTCACCGAGGTCCGCGCCGGCGCTGAGACGGTCTGGGAGAGCACCAGCACCTTCCTGCGCCGCGGCAAGCCGTCCCCGGCGCCCGACTCAGCTTCGACCGCCCCACCGAGCGGGGACTCCGCCGACAGCCCTTCGGGCGGGATCTCAGCAGCGCATCAAGTTGAGCATGGAATACACGGCAAACGTGATGCGCTAGATGACTCGCCCCCTGCGTCCGGCGAGTGGCGTCTGCCCGGAGACCTCGGCCGCCGCTACGGCGGGGTCTCGGGGGACCGCAACCCGATCCACATGCACTCTCTGACAGCGAAGCCGCTCGGCTTTCCCGGCGCGATCGCCCACGGGATGTGGACCAAGGCCCGCTGCCTGGCCGCGCTCGAGAGCCGCCTTCCCGACAGCTTCAGCGTCGACGTGCGCTTCCGCAAGCCGATCGTGCTGCCGGCGCGCGTCGAGTTCGCCAGCACCTCAGAGGGCGAGGAGATCGCCTTCGCGGTGCGCGACGCAAAGCGGCAGACACCCCACCTCGATGGCCGCCTGCGGCCGTTGGAGGCGAAATCGAAAGGCAAGCCACAAAACGTGAAATCAAAAGAGGCGTCGCCGAAGAGCGGGCCGACAAGCGCAAGGAGGAAGTCGAAGTGAGCGGCAGCGACAAACAAGGGCTGGCCGAGCGAAGTATGGGCTTTGGCCTGCGTGCCCTAAACCGTCTGGCCGGCTCGGATCTGCTCGATCGGATCCGGCTGCGCAAACACGTCGAGCGAGCCCTCTTCAGCGGTACGAAGAACGGCTTCCGCACCGCCACCGCGGCGGGTCGCACATTCAAGGCGGCCCAGAAGCTCGGCAAACCGGCACGCCAGAAGACCGGCAAGGAGCGCGCTCTCTTCGACGTCACCCCCGACGACGAGCAGCAGATGCTCCAGGAGGGGGTGCGCGACTTCGCGGCGGCAAAGGTGCGCCCCGCCGCCGGCGAGGCCGACGCCGCCTGCGAGGCGCCAAAGGAGTTGCTCGACCAGGCCAACGAACTGGGCGTCAACATGCTCGCCGTTCCCGAGGAGCTCGGGGGCGTGATGCAGGAGCAGGCCGCCGTCACCAGCGTCCTGATCGGTGAGGCCCTGGCCCATGGAGATATGGGCATCGCCTACGCGGCGCTGGCGCCGGGCGCCGTCGCCACCGCGATCGCCCACTGGGGCAGCGCTGACCAGCAGGCCGCCTACCTACCGGCGTTCACCGGTGAGGACACGCCCGCCGCCGCGCTGGCAATCCTCGAGCCGCGTCCGATCTTCGATCCGCTGAAGCTGGAGACGAAGGCCCGCCGCGACGGGGACGACTGGGTGCTCGACGGCGTCAAGTCGCTGGTCGCCCGAGCCTCGTCCTGCGAGCTCTTCGTCGTCGCCGCCGAGATCGAGGGCGACGGCGCAAGCAACGGCAGCGGAGAGGCCGCGGGCCCGGCGCTGTTCGTGGTCGAGTCCGGCGCCTCCGGGCTCGAGTTCGAGCCCGAGCCGGCGATGGGGCTGCGGGCCGCCGCGACGGGCCGCCTGCTGCTCGACGGGGTCCGCCTACCGGGCGGGGCCCTGCTCGGCGAGGGGCGGCCGGAGGACTACCGGGAGTGCCTGAGCCGGGCGCGGATCGCCTGGTCGGCGCTCGCCGTCGGGACCTCGCAGGCCGTCCTCGACTACGTGATCCCCTACGTCAACGACCGCACCGCGTTTGGGGAAGCGATCTCCAACCGCCAGGCGGTCGCCTTCGCCGTCTCCAACATCGGCATCGAGACCGACGGAATGCGGCTGGCGGCCTACCGTGCGGCCAGCCGCGCCGATCAGGGCAAGGACTTCGCCCGCGAGGCAGCCCTGGCGCGGCGGATCTGCGCCGCCAAGGGGATGCAGATCGGCTCCGACGGCGTGCAACTGCTCGGCGGCCACGGCTTCGTCAAGGAGCACCCCGTCGAGCGCTGGTACCGCGACCTCCGTGCAGCGGGCGTGATGGAGGGCGCCCTGCTCGTCTAGAGCGAAAGGGAACGATGATCAATCTAGAGACACCTAAGAAGTTCCAGCCACTGGTAAGCCAGGCCCACCAGGTCGCCACCGAGGTGTTCCGGCCGATCTCGCGCAAATACGACGAGGCCGAGCATGCCTACCCGAAAGAGCTCGACATGCTCGCCTCCCTCATCGACGGGATGAACGAGGGCTCCGACATCGGCGGCGCCGGCGCGGCCGGCGTGCGCCGCGAGAAGAGCAACGAGGACGGTGGCAACCGCAACGGCTCCAACATGTCGACGGTGCTCGGCATCATCGAGCTCTGCTGGGGCGACGTCGGCCTGCTGCTGACGATGCCGCGACAGGGCCTCGGCAACTCCGCGATCGCCTCCGTGGCGAGCGAGGAGCAGCTCGAGCGCTACGGCGGCAAGTGGGCCGCGATGGCGATCACCGAGCCGGAGGCCGGCTCGGACTCGGCCGCGATCCGCACCACCGCCGAGCTCGATGGCGACGAGTACGTGCTCAACGGCGAGAAGATCTTCGTCACCTCGGGCGACCGGGCTGACCTGATCGTCGTCTGGGCCTCGCTCGATCGCTCGAAAGGGCGGGCGGCGATCAAGTCGTTCATCGTCGAGCGCGACAACCCGGGCCTGAAGCTCGACCGGCTCGAGCACAAGCTCGGGATCCGCGCCTCCGACACGGCCAATTTCATCCTGCAGGACTGCCGGGTGCCGAAAGAGGCGCTGCTCGGCGACCCGGAGGTCAACGTCGAAAAGGGCTTCGCCGGAGCGATGCAGACCTTCGACAACACCCGGCCGCTGGTCGCCGGGATGGCGGTCGGGGTCACCCGCGCGGCGCTCGAGGAGACGCGCGAGCGCCTCGCCGAGGCCGGCGTCGAGATCGACTACGACCGGCCCGCATTCGCACAGCACGCCGCGGCGGCGCGCTTCCTGGAGATGGAGGCCGACTACGAAGCCGCGTACCTGCTGACGCTGCACGCGGCCTGGATGGCCGACAACTCGAAGCCCAACTCGCTGCAGGCCTCGATGGCCAAGGCGAAGGCCGGGAGGACCTGCGTCGACGTGACGCTGGGCTGCGTCGAGCTCTGCGGCAGCGTCGGCTACGCCGAGAACGAGCTACTCGAGAAGTGGTCGCGGGACGCGAAGATCCTCGACATCTTCGAGGGCACCCAGCAGATCCAGTTGCTGATCGTCGCCCGTCAGCTGCTCGGCAAGAGCTCAGCCGAGCTCCGCTAGCCCTCCGGTGGAAGTCGCCTAGGCGGTCGCGA
>DASSTR010000071.1:0-15643 GCA_035707825.1 Solirubrobacterales bacterium | reverse complement strand
CCAGCGGTCCCCGCTCCATGCGTCGAGCGCATCGCGCGTGTCCTGCATGCCGTGCGAGAAAACATGCTGATTGGCCGTCTGCATCGGCCTGGCGTCGGCGCTCATCGCTCCATCATCGGCAGCGAGGCACGCCTATTTGAGGGCCGGCTCCTAAGTGGAGCCGGCCCTGCCGCGGTGCAGCTGCACCAATCCCCATAGGGACACGAGCGCCCAGACGGACTCGAGCAGCAGGAATCCCCACTGCCGCTGGTCCCAGGCGAGGCCGGTGAGGATGGCTGAGCCGACCAGGTTGAGCGCCAGGTAGACCCTGGAGTGTGGGTCCATCGCCCCGAACTGGGCGGCCGCGAAGGCGCTCAGGATGAGCAGTGCGCCGATGATCTGGATGAGCTGATCCATACCTTTGGGCGGCACCACACCGCGCGAGCAAGAGAAGTGGAGCTGAGGGGGCTCGAACCCCTGACCTTCGCGCTGCCAGCGCGACGCTCTTCCAGCTGAGCTACAGCCCCGTGGGGCGAGATTTTAGCCGCTGGATCGCCGGAGGCGGCGGCGCCACCCGCAAGGCGAGCTTAGGCGGCGCGCTGCTCGGGGCCCTGATCCTCGTCGACGTCGAGGATGACGTTGTCGTCGGCCGTGCGGCGGACTCGAAACTCGAGCGGTGAGCGCTCTTCGAGCTCGCGAAGAAGCTCTATCGGTTCGTCGAGGTGCATCGAAAGCGTCGCCCGGCCCTCCGAGAAACGCTCGACCGAGATCTCACTCGCGCCGATCGCGCCGATCGCATCCTCGAACCCAACCAGTTGCGAGAAGTCGTCGAGAGGGCCGATCTCCAGCTTGATCAGCCCTTCGAAGAGGCTCTGGGCATCGATCGCGCCGGCCCCGTTGCCGTTTGGGGAAACGGCGCCGTTCGGGGAAGCGTCGCCATTCTGGGAGGCGCCATTGGGCGCAATCGCGCCGCTGCCCTCGCCATCCTGGCCGGCGCCGGCCAGCGCCTGCGCCCGGCGGCCGAGCTCAACGGCCTCGCCCAGCGCTTTCATCCTGATCCGCGTTGCCTGCCCGCGGGCCTGCGCCTCGATCTCCTGCAGCCGCCTGGAGATCGCCTCAAGCGAGGCAATGCTGCGGTCCTGGCGCCGGTTCGCCTCCAGCAGCTCACCATTCAGAGCCCTGATCTCACGCTCGCGCTCGAGCACCATCCCCGAGAGAGCGGAAACCTCCGCCTCGAGCCCAGCGGCATCCATCAACTCACGCTCCAGGGCGCCGATCCGGTTGTCGCGAGAGGCGAGTGTGGCCTCGACTTCGGAACGACGGTAGCCGAAGACCGACCTCTTGAAGCTACCCATGCGCGGCACCGTAGAGGTGCCCTCGGACGCCATTTTGCGGCAGCTGCAACTCGAGCCGTTTGGCCTCCCGCCAGAGGTCCTCGAGCTGGTAGCGCTGCCTCGCCTCCTCGGTGAAGACGTGCAGCACGCAGTCGAGGTAGTCGAGCACGATCCAGCCTGCCGCGCCCTCTCCCTCCATGCCGCCGGGAAGCAGCTGCTGGTCCTGCTTGACCTTCAATTTCACCTCGTCGACGATCGCCCGCGCCTGGCGTTCGTTGCGGGCCGTGCAGATGACGAGAAAGTCGGTGTAGGAGACGAGCTTGCGCATGTCGAGGGCGACGATCTCGCTCGCCGCTTTCGAATCGGCCAGCTCGGCCAGCCGCCGCGCCAGCGCCTCCGATCGATCGGCGCTCATGCGTAGATCCCCTTCTCCTCGATGAAGCGGGCCACCGGCTCGGGCACGAGGTAGCGCAGCGGTCGGCCCGCGGCGGCGCGCTCCCGGACCGCGGAGGAGGAGACGCCGAATTGCGGCATCTCCAGCATCGTCGCCCTGTCCCCGGCGTCGAGGCTGCGCATCACCGCCGCAACCTCGGTGTCGGAAACTCCGGCGCGGCGGGCAACCGCGAGGCGGGCCAGCTCGACCACGCGCTTTGGCTCGCGCCAGCTCTCCAGGCCCACGGCGGCGTCCGCGCCCATCACGAACACCAGCTCCGTATCGCCTCTTTCGCGTGCAAGCAACTCCAAGGTTTCATACGTGTAGGACGGCCCCTGCCGCTCCACCTCCAGCGTCGAGACCGAGAAGCGAGGGTCGTCGGCCGCCGCCAGGCGGGTCATCGCCAGGCGCAGCTCGCGACCGGGATCGTCGACGATGCGCTTGTGGGGCGCCTCTCCGGTGGGCATCAGCACGACCTCGTCAAGCCTCAGCTGCCAGAGCGCCTCCTGGGCGAGCGCGAGGTGGCCTAGGTGAGGCGGGTTGAAGGCCGACCCCAAGACGCCGATGCCGCCCGGGGACGCCTTACTCACGCACCTGGCCCTCGCCGCGAACCACGTACTTGTAGGTCGTCAGCTCCCGCAGGCCGATCGGGCCGCGGGCGTGGAGCTTCTGCGTCGAGTTGCCGATCTCGGCGCCCATCCCGAACTCGAAGCCGTCGGTGAAGCGCGTCGAGGCATTGGTGTAGACGACGGCCGCGTCGACCCCCTCGGTGAAGCGAGCCGCGGCCTCATCGGAGCGCGTGACGATCGCCTCCGAGTGGCGGGTGCCGTAACGGTTGACGTGCTCGATCGCCTCGTCGAGCGAATCGACGACGCCGACCGCGAGCTTCAGGTCGAGGAACTCCCGTCCCCAGTCCTCCTCGCTTGCGGCGCCGATCTCGATTCCGCCGGCGGCGCGGGCGCGCTCGTCGCCGACCAGCTCGACGCCGGCCTCACGCAACTCCGCCAGCGCGCCGGGCAGGAACTCGGCGGCCACAGACCCATCGACGAGCAGCGTCTCCGCCGCGTTGCAGACCCCCGGCCGCTGAACCTTGGCGTTGACGGCGATCCGGCGCGCCATCTCGAGGTCGGCGTCGGCATGGACGTAGACATGGCAGTTGCCGGCGGCGGCGTAGATCACCGGCACCGTGGCGACCTCCTTCAGCGCTGCCTTCAGGCCTTCTCCCCCGCGCGGGATCAGCAGGTCGACGAGGTCGTCCTGGGTCGCCAGCTCGGCGAGGTCCCCATGACCGCCTCCCGACAGCGGCAGGACGGCGTCCTGGGGCAGGCCGACCTCCTCGAGCGCCCCGCGCACCAGCGCGGCGAGGGCGCCGTTGGTCCGCTCGGCGTAGTGGGAGCCGCGCAGGACGATCGCGTTGCCGCTCTTGATCGTCAGCGCGGCGCAGTCGATCGTCACGTTCGGCCGTGCCTCATAGACCACCGCAACGACGCCGAGCGGTACCCGCAGCTTGCGCAGCTCGAGCCCGCTGGCCAGCGTCTTTCGCTCCAGCTCCTCGCCGATCGGGTCCGGCAGCGCCGCCACGGCCAGCGCCCCCTCGGCCATCGCCGCGACCCGCTCTTCGCTCAGCGACAGGCGGTCGCGCAGCGCCGCGGTCAGGGTGGCGGCGCGCTCGTCGGCGAGGTCGGCGGCGTTTGCCTCCAGCACGTCGGCGACCCTCTCGCCGAGCAGCCGCGCGGTCGCCTGCAGCGCCGCGTCCTTGCGCTCCGCCGAAGCGCTCGCCAACAGGCGCGAGGCCCGCCTTGCCGCTTCGCAGGTTTCGGCGATCGTCTTGGTCATCACAGCCATGAGCGTTAAGGGTAGCTGGGCCGGACGCCTCGCCTGGCGATGCCACCGAGGGGCGGAATGGGCCGCGATGCAGCTGTCTTAGACCAGCACGAAGCGATCGCGGTGGATCGCCTCGTCGGCTGCGTGCGGCAGCAGCTCGCGGACCCGGTCGCTCTTCAGGCCGGCCACCTGGGCGAGCTCACGCGAGGAATAGTCGACGATCCCCTTGCCAAGCACGCCGCCGCCGCCGCTCACCTCGACCGCGTCGCCGGCCTCGAACTCGCCCTCCACGCCGACCACCCCCACCGGCAGCAGGCTGGAGCCGCTCTCGCGCAGCATCCGCGCCGCGCCATCGTCGATGACGACGGTGCCCCGCGCGGGCTTGGCGTATTTGAGCCAGAGCTTGAAGCTCGAGGCTCTGCCCGTCTGGGCAGCGAACCGGGTGCCGACAGCGTCCCCCGCGGCCGCGCCGGCCAGCGTGTCGGGACGGGTGCCGTCGCAGATCACGCTGGCGATGCCCGCCTCGCTCGCCATCTCGGCGGCGGCGACCTTGCTGCGCATGCCTCCGGAGCCGAAGGCCGAGGTCCGGTCCTCGATCCGCAGCTCGGCGAGGGCGGAGAAATCGGCCACCTCGGCGATCGGCTTCGCCTCCGCATTGGCGTGCGGATCGGCGTCGTAGAGGCCTTCGACGTTGGAGAGCAGGACGAGCAGGCGCGCGTCGAGCAGGATCGCCACCTGAGCAGCGAGGAAGTCGTTGTCCCCAAAGGTGATCTCATCGGTCGCGGTGGTGTCGTTCTCGTTCACCACCGGGACCACGCCCCAGTCGATCAGGCGCCGCAGCGTCTGGCGCGCGTTGAGGTAGTTGGTGCGGGCGGCGATGTCGGCGGCGGTCAGCAGAACCTGGGCCGAGCGGGTGCCTCGCTCGCCGAGGCGCGTCTCGTAGGCTCGGAAGAGATCGCCCTGGCCGATCGCCGACGCCGCCTGCAGCTCGTCCATCGCCCGCGGCCGGGCGCCGAGCCCCAGCAGCCTGATGCCGCGCGCGATCGCACCGGAGGTGACCATCACGACCCGCTCGCCCGCCTGCTCCAGCGCCGCCACCTGCGCGCAGACGGCGTCGAGCACGTCCACGCGCAGCTCGCCGTCGTCGGCGGCGACGATCGAGGAACCGAGCTTGACGACCAGGGTCATGGTGCGGCAAGTCTAGGAGCGTGGGGACGGGCGCCGTGGAAATCGGGCGCCCGGCTCGGCCCGAATGCGCTCGAATCAGGCGCCGGGCTCCGCTTCGAGCGCTGCCGGCAGCTCGGTTCGCCTGCCGACGTCGAGCTTCTGGAAGACGTGGCGCATGTGCGTCTCGACCGTCTTCGGGGTGACGGTGAGCGCCTGCGCGATCTCCCGGTTGGTCATCCCCTCCGCGGCCATCTGCGCCACCCGCAGCTCGCTCGGAGTCAGTGCGTCGACGCCGGCCAGCAGCACCTTGCGCGGCCGGGCGCCGGCCGCCTGCAACTCGGTGCGCGCTCTCTCCTCCAGGAGCGCCGCGCCGCAGCGGTGAGCGATGTCGAGGCCCTCGCGCAGTGGCTCTCGCGCCTCCTTGCGGTGGTTGGCGCGCCGCAGGGCCGATCCGAGCTCGACCAGGGCGCGGACATACTGGACGCGGGCCCGCGTCCCGGCCAGAGTCTCGGCGGCCTCGCGGAGAAGGTCTATCCGACCCTCCCCCTCCGTGACGATGCCGTGCGCCCGCAGGGAAATGCCGATGCCGCGCCTTCCCTCTGCCTCGCGGGCCAGCTCGACGGCTTCGCCGGCCAGCCGCCGCGCCTCCTCGGCGTTGCCGAGGGCTGCTTCGCAGAGCGCCAGGCCCGGCCGCCACGGGTGGATCTCCGGGTTGGCATTGGGAAGCCACTCGAGGCGCTCGGCGGCGGCGAGGAAATCGTGCCGTGCCTCGGCGTGGCGCCCGGTCGCGTACCGAAGCTCTCCGCGCGCGCAAAGGAAGATGGCGCCCGGGTTGCCGAAGAGGTGCGCCCCGCTCACCCAGGGATCGTCCAGCAGGGCCTCGGCGGCGGCGAGGTCGCCGCGGTCGACCAGGGTGCGAACGGCGACCGCGCTCCAGAGCGCGATCGTGGAAGCGAACGCAAAGCGACGCCCCAGGTCGATCGCGACCTCGATGTCCGCTTGGGCCGCCCGCAGATCGCCATCGAGGAGGCCGCAGAGAGCCCGGACTCCATAGCCCCCCGCGACACCCGGGAGAACGCCGCGGCGGCGCGAGCAATCTATGCCGAGGCTGGCCAGGTCCGTGACCATGTCGCCCCTGTCGGCGAGCACGAGGGCAAGGATCGCGCCCTGTGGGGGCAGCCCCTCCATGGCGTCCTCGATCAGCGGCGGCACGTCGACGACCACGGCTTCGGCCAGCTCGCGTCCGTGCTCCACGGAGCCCAGCCCGAATGCGGCAAAAAATGCTCCCTGCTGCTGGACGAAGCGGCCGGCGATGGTCCCCAGGGGCAGCTTCTCGTCCCGCCCCGGAAGCGCGTCCGGGATCCGTTCCAAGCCCCAGACGACCTGCAGCAGCAGCCAGCCGCGCAGCATCAGCCCCAACTCGCCGCTGGGGTCCCCGACCTCGGCCAGGGATTCTTCCAGCAGCCCGGCGGCCTGCTCGCCCCCTTTGCGCAACCCGATCGAGCTCGCCAGCTCCATCGCGACCTCGGCCCGCAGGACAGGATCGTCGATCGCCCCCCGCACGGTGGTGAGGATCTGAAGGCCCTCCGGATCGTTCGCCCGCAGCAGCGCCGCCCCCAGCTCGCGGCTGACGGCGAGCCTCTCACCCTGCGCCGGCGGCTCGCGCAACGCGCGCCGCAGGTAGCGAACGGCAGCATCGGGAGCACCCCTTCCAAGCGCCGCGGCGGCCGCCCGCCGCAGGACGTCCACGACCCAATCGTCCGCGGCGGGCTCGGCCAGCAGCAGATGGGCCGCCACCGTATCTACCTCGAAGCCGTCCCCATCCAGGAGGCGCGCGGCGCTGCCGTGTACGGCGGCTCTGGCGGGCTCGGAGATCTCGGTCAGCACGGCCGCCCTCACCAGCGGGTGGACGAAGGACAGCGAGCGCGCGTCGACGAGCAGTCGGGCGGCGATCAGCTGTTCGCCGCTCGCCCTGACCTCCTCTCGAGCAAGGCCCGTGAGATCGGCGATCAGCCGCAGCTCGGCATTGGGTTCGAGAACCGCGACTGCCCTGGCCACCTGTACCGAGCGCTCGCCGAGCCGGGCCAGACGGGTGAGGATCGAGCGCGAGACGCCAGCCGCGGCCAGCTCGCCGAGGTGGTCGATGCCCTCGTCGCCGCGGCTGAGCTCCTCCGGCGAGATCGTCCTGGCGAGCTCGGCGAGCAGGAATGGATTCCCCGCCGTCGCCTCCCGGCAGCTCTCCGCGAAGCGCTGCGTCAGCTCGTGGCCGACCTCGGCCTCGACCAGGGCCGTGGCGGCGGCGATGGAAAGGGGCGGCGGTTCGATCGTGCGGCCCCGGCTCTCGCGGCGAATCTCGTCGAGCAACTGCACTGGCTCACCGGGGTCCCCGGTCCGAACGGTGGGCAGCAGACAGGCCGCGACACCCTCCAGCCGCCGGGCTATATAGGCGAGGGCGCGAAGCGAAGCCTGGTCCGCCCACTGGGCGTCGTCGACGAGGAGCAGCAACGGCGCCGAGGAGGCCAGCTCGACGACCAGCCAGTAGAGGCCGTGCTGGACGCTGAAGGGGTCGCCATCGGGCCCACCGGCCGCGTCGAAGACGGGCGCCGCGAGGGCGGCGCTGCCGCTGAGCAACTCGGCGCGGGAGTCCTTGCCGGTCAGCAGCGGCTCGAACAGCTGCCGCACCACCCCGTAGGGAAAGTCGCGCTCGTACTCGCCGCCGCGGGCACGCAGCACGAGCATCTCCCGCCCCGCGGCCAGCCCGGCGGCGGCGTCGAGCAGAGAGGTCTTGCCGGCCCCGGCCTCGCCTTCGACCATCAGCAGGCCGCCGGCGCCCTCCGTCGTGGCGTCGAGCAGCCCCTCGATCGTGGCCAGCTCGTCGTCCCTCTCGAGTAGTTCCGCGGTCGCCGGCATCGTTCTCGCCGTCGATCGTACGCCGAGTGGGGAGGCCTAGATGGCGGGGACGGAGCTCTCGACCCCGGGGGTGACGAGCAGCGTGAAGGCCATCGCCTGCGCCCACTGTGCGTCCCGGGTGGCCGACATGCTCTGCTCGAGGAGCGCGGAGACCAGCGGTCCCGAATCGCCCAGGCCGGCTCCGTCGGAGCCGATCGCCAGGCGGGCGAGTTCCAGCATCCGCGCGGGGTCGCCGTCGCCCAACCCAGCGCCCGCGGCCGCGACCAGCGCCGTCACCACCCGGTTGGCGGCCGGAGTCGGCGCCACGCTCGGCGGGCCGGGAGCCGGCCCGGCGTCGATGGCGTCCTCCCCCGCGAGAAGGTTCTCGAGCTGACGCCCGGCGACCAGTTCGAGCGCCTCCGGCGACAGCCCGGCGTAGCGGGCGCAGCGCAGGGCAATCGCGAGCACCGCATCGACGTCCATATAAGGGGCATCGCTGCCGAAGAGAATCCTGCCCGGCGGTACCAGCGAGAAGAGGGCGATGAGGTCGCTTGCGTTCCACCACGAGGTGTCGAAGAGGAGATTCGGATGCGCCGGTACCTCCTCCCAGAGCCAGCAGAGGTCGGAGACCGCCGCATGGGCGAGCACGATTGGGCAGGCGGGATGGCGACCGGCCAGGTCCGTGAGCGTGTCGCCAAAGGAACCGACGCCTATACCGGCGTGGATCAGCACCGGCACGCGAGCCTCGGCGGCCACGCTTGCGATCGCCTCCACGCCCGGGTGGTCGAGCCGGAAGTCCTCGGCCCGGGGATGCAGCTTGAAGCCGCGGGCGCCGGCGGTCAGCGCAGCGGCGGCGTCGGCGGCCGTCGCAACCCTCGGATCGAGACGGGCGAAGGGCACGAGTCTGTCCGGATGCGATCGAGACTCCTCGATCACGCGCCGGTTCTCGGCCTCGTAGCCGCCGCTGACGCAGAAGGGGAAGATCACCGAACGCCCGCCGACCCCGGCAAGCGCCTCCACCTGCTCCTCGCAGGTTCGCGCCGAACCGTCAACGTCGGCCCCGGTGTGGGAGTGGACGTCGAAGACGACGCCGCCGTCGACGACGCCGATCTCCGCCTGGATCGCGTCCCGGAGGCTCACCGTCGCAGATCGCCGGCCCGGCGCTCGGGCAGGGCGTCGGCGTGGTGGCGACCGCCGGCGAGCTCTTGCGCGATCCAACCGTCGAATCCGGGTGGGCAGTGCAGAGCCATCTGGGAGGCGATCGAGAGGGCCCCGGCCAGCTCCATACTCGGAGTTCCGTAGGCGGCGCGCTTTTTCTTCAGGAGTCGTCTCATGGACACGATGCTCGTCCAGATGGCCCCGGTTCGCATCAGGGACGCACCCTGATCTTTTCGCTGCCCCTCTTAGGCTCTATCCCTCAGGGATGCAGCTCGAACTCGTGCTCGCCGACGCGCACCTCGTCGCCGGGCTCGAAGCCGGCGGCGCGCAGGGCCGCCACGACGCCCATCTCGTTGAGGCGGGACTCCAGGTAGCCGAGCGCTTCCTCGTTGGCGAGGTCGTGGCGCTCGAAGAGCATCTCGACGCCGCGGCCGGCGACGCGGAAGGCCCCGTCCTCCTCGCGCTCGACCCAGTAGCCGCCCTCGCCGGCGGGCCGGTAGACGCGGTGCTCGGCCTCGAACTGGCCAGCGGTCCCGTCCACCATTGGCGATGCCTCACCCAGGGGCTCAACCGCGTCGAGATGGGAGAGGACGGCGCGGCGCAGCTCCTCGATCCCCTCTCCGGTCGCAGAGGAAACCGCGAGGACGCCGAGCACCCGCTCCCCCATCCTCTCGCCCCAGGCCCGCAGCTCCTCCTCGACCCGATCCGCGGGAAGGAGGTCGCGCTTGGAGAGCACGAGCAGCTCGGGCAGGCGGTCGAGCCCGGCGCCGTAGGAGGCGAGCTCCTCGCGCACCGCCTCGTAGTTGGCCCCCGGCTCGCCCTCGAGCGGCGCCAGGTCGACCAGATGCACGAGCATCGAGCAGCGCTCGACGTGGGCGAGGAACTCGTGACCGAGGCCGGACCCCTCGGCCGCCCCCTCGATCAGGCCCGGGATGTCGGCAAGCACAGCCTGGCGATCTTCGTCCTCGATCGTCCCCAGCGCGGGAGAGAGGGTCGTGAAGGGGTAGTCGGCGACCTTCGGCGCCGCGCGCGTGAGCCGCCCCAGGAGCGAGGACTTACCGGCGTTGGGCTGGCCTATGAGCCCGGCGTCGGCGAGCAGCTTCAACTGCAGCTCGATCCAGCCCTCCTCGCCGCTCGTGCCCTTCTCGGCAAAGCGCGGCGCCTGCCTGGTCGAGGTCGCGAAGCGCTTGTTGCCATGCCCGCCGCGGCCGCCGCGAGCGGCGACGGCCCGCTGGCCGGGCTCGACCAGATCGATCCTGCTGCCGTCGACGACCACGGCCTGCGTGCCCGGCGGCACCGGGATCTCGCGGTCCTCCCCACTCGCCCCATGCCTGTTCGACCCCTCACCGTGCCTGCCGCGGCCGGCGCGAAAGTGCTTGCTCCCCTTCAGGGCGCCCAGGTCGCGGCGGGAGGGGTCGCAGACGAAGACGACGTCGCCGCCGTGGCCGCCATCGCCCCCGTCGGGGCCGCCCCGAGGCACATGCGCCTCCCGCCGGAAGCTGATGCAGCCGCTACCGCCGGAGCCGCCTTCCACGAAGATTTTCGCCTTGTCATACATCGCTCAGGAGCGTAATGGGGCGCGCATCTCAATTTTGAGCACTGGTTAAAAAGGGGCTGGACGCCCCTCCTCACTCAACTTGCTCCGGTGAAGAGTTCCCTGCTGGCGCCGCAAGGAATTGCCGGAGAAGTACAAGCCGTTCGGAGGGGCACCCAGCCCCTTCCTAACTAGTCCTGAATGACTGAAATGGTGCGCCCACGACGGGAGGGCTTAAAGCTGACGGTCCCTTCCCGGGTGGCGAAGATCGTGTGGTCACGGCCGATGCCGGTGCCGTCACCGGGCCAGAAGCGGGTGCCGCGCTGGCGGACGATGATCTCGCCGCCGGTGACCTTCTGGCCCGCGAAGACCTTGACCCCGAGCATGTTGGGGTTGGATTCGCGGCCATTGCGGCTCGAGCCAAGGCCTTTCTTATGAGCCATCGCTGGCCTCCTTTTTGGCGGCGGTTTTTTTGGCGGCCGGTTTTTTGGCCTTCGGATCGGCCGCGGCTTTGCCCTCGTCGGCTTTTTTCGCGCTCGCGGCTTTGCCGCCGCCCATCTTCAGCTCGGTCACCTCGAGCTTCGTCAGCTCAGACCGGTGGCCGGCGCGACGCCGGTAGCCCTTCTTGGGCTTGTATTTGAAGACTTTGATCTTCGGCCCGCGCAGGTGCTCGGCGACGGTCGCCTCGACCTTCACCTTCTCCAGCTGCTTGGGCTCGGCGATGACCTCTTTGTCGCGGAACATCACGGCGCGGAGAACGACCTTGTCACCCTCTTTGGCATCGAGGCGATCGACGAGCAGGGATGTCCCCTTCTCGACTCTGTATTGCTTGCCTCCGCTCTCAACGACTGCGTACATGATCATTCGTCCTTGCCGCTCTGGGTGGAACGCGACCGGCCCCGACCGCCTCTGCGGCCACGACGGCTACCTCGCGAGGCGCTGGATTCTAGCTTGGCGCCGTCGCTGCCGCCGTCTGCGGCCCCCTGACCGCCTCCATCGCCGCCATCGCCGCCCCCATTGCCGTTCTCAGAACCCAGCAGGGAGGCCACCGCGGCGGCCCGCTCAACCCGCTCGATGCGCACCATCTTGCGCTCGCCGACAAAGCGGCCGCCGCCGGTGACGCTGACGATGTAGGAGTCGACGCGGGCCACGGCGTCCTCGGCGTTGTACATATGCGGCTCGTCGATCTTGACCAGCACCTCCTCGCCGACCCGGAAGGGCAGGGCGCGCTCCTCGATCGTCTCGCGGGCGCCGGCCTCGATCAGGTCGAAGGTGTCGATCGCCAGCGCGTCTCCGCCCTCGAAGTGGAACTGCTTGCCGATTTCCGCCTCCAGCTCGGCCAGGCCGCTGTCGGGGTCGATCAGCTCGGCGGCGACCTTGGGGTTCACCCGCAGCAGGAAGGCCTCGGCGTCCTGCTCGCCCGCCGTGATGTCGCGCAGCTTGCGCAGCCCCTCCAGGGCCACGGTCTCGGCGGAGAGGACGACGCCCTGCCCCTCGCAGGTCGGGCAGGGCACGGTGAGGATCTCGCGCACCCCGTCGGTGACGTTCTGTCGCGTCATCTCGACCAGGCCCAGCGGCGAGACCTCGACCACGTAGCTCTTCGACTTGTCCGCATCGAGCGCTTTGCGCAGCGTTTTCAGCACTTTGTCGCGGTTGCGGGCGCGCGCCATGTCGATGAAGTCGATGACGATGATGCCGCCGATGTCGCGCAGCCGCAGCTGGCGCACCGCCTCCTCGGCGGCCTCGGTGTTGACGCGGGTGATCGTCTCCTCCAGGCCGCCTTTGCCGCGGCCGGTGAAGCTGCCGCTGTTGACGTCGATCACCGTCAGCGCCTCGGCGTAGTCGATCACCAGATAGCCACCGGAGGGCAGATCTACGCGCCGGCTGAGCGTCGACTCGATCTCCTTGTTGATGTTCCATTTCTCGAACAGGGGCTTTTTGCCCTCGTAGAGCTCGACGCCGTCGACCAGCTCGGGCGCGGTGCGCTGGAAGAAGCTGGTCACGCGGGAGAACTGTTTCTCGGAGTCGATGATCGCTTTCTCGAAGTCGCTGAGAAAGACGTCGCGAAGGACCCGCACCGGCAGGTCAGCCTCCTGGAAGACGAGGCCCGGGGCCTCGGTCTGCTCGCTGCGGCGCTCGAGCACGTCGTTGAGTTTGTGCAGGTAGCCGACCTCACGCACGAAGTCGGCTTTTTTCGCCCCGTGCGCGGCGGTGCGGACGATCAGCCCGCCCGGCCCTTTGTAGGTCCGGTCGACCATCTTGCGCAGCCGGTCGCGCTCGGAGTCGGAGAGGCGGCGACTGACGCCGACGCTGCTCCCCTGCGGGGCATAGACGAGGTAGCGCCCGGCGATCGAGACGTTCATCGAAAGTCGAGCGCCCTTCGTCTTCAGGGGGTCCTTGACGACCTGGACGGTGATCTCCTGTCCGGGTTTGATCAGCTCGTCGATGCGGCGGCCGCTGCCGCGCCCGCGCTTGGGCGCCTGCTCACCGCTCGGCAGGACGATCTCGTCGACGTGCAGGAAGCCGTTGCGCTCGAGGCCGATGTCGACGAAGGCGGCCTCCATGCCGGGAAGGACGTTGTCGACCTTCCCCTTGTAGATGTTGCCGACGATAGAGCGCCGGCCGCGGCGCTCTATGTAGAGCTCGGCCACGTCGCGTTTGCCGCCTTTTGTCTTCGACTCGAGGACGGCCACGCGGGTCTCGCCGCGATCGGCGGAAACCAGGATTGTCTTTTTCATTGATTCAGCTCAGTTCGGGTAGGTACGCATCGCCCGGGATGACATCGATGTCACCAGGCGAACCTGCCCTTCTGGCTGAGGCGCGCTTGCATGTGAATGCTCTGCAGTACTCCGATTGCCAGGAACGTCGCCAACACGGAGGATCCTCCGTAGCTCATCAGCGGCAGGGGAATCCCGGTGATCGGCATGATCCCGAGGTTCATCCCCACGTTGACGAAGACCTGGAACAGAAGCATGCCGGCGATACCGCCGGCGACGAGAACCCCATAGGAGTTCTTCGAGAGCGTCACGATCCGCAGCGCCCGCCAGATCAGCAGGGCGTAAAGGGATAGGACTAGTGCGGCCCCCATGAACCCGTAGCGCTCACCGATCACCGCGAAGATGAAGTCGGTGTGCCGCTCGGGAACGAAGTCGAGCCGCGTCTGGGTGGCCCGGTCGCCACGGCCGGTCTTCTCCCCGGAGCCGATGGCGATCTTGGCCTGGTTCTGCTGGTAGCCCGCGTCGCTCGGGTCCCCGCTGGGGTCAGCGAAGGAGGTGAGCCTCTCTTGCTGATACCCCTTGAGGATCGGCGTCCCGACCGCCGGAGCGATCACGAGGACGATCGATACGAGAGCGGCGAGGGCGCCGCCGATCACCGCGAAGTGCGTCATTGGGACGCCCCCCACGTACATCACGGCGAGAGTCGCTGCCACGAACACCAATGAGGTGCCGAGGTCAGGCTGCAGGAAAACAAGTGCAGCCGGAGCGAGGCCCAGACAGAGGTAGCGCACCGTGCGCTGCCTCGCCGAGCCCCGCCGGGCGCCATCGATGACAAATCCGGCAAGCGCAAGCACGAGCAGGAGCTTGCCGAGCTCCGATGGCTGGAAACTGAAGAACGGCAGCTCGAACGCGCGCCGTGAGCCGCGCGCGGCAAATCCGAAAAGGAACACAAGTGAGACGCTCACGCAGAGGAAGGTGTAGATGCCAACCCGCAGCTCGCGGAAGCGCGAATAGTCGATACGGGCGATCAAGTACATGGCGACGATACCGGTAACGGCGTAGATGGTCTGCCTGTCGACGAAATAGCCGGGGCTGCCGGGAACGTCCTGCTGGGTCGCCTGCCCCAACGTGAAGACGCTGAAGGCGGCGAGCGCTGTGGCGGCGAAGGCGAGGGCGCCGTCCATGTAAGGGAGGCCGAGGCGCTCGGCGATGCTGGGCCGCACGGCGAAGGATTCGGGCCGTGCGCGGCGGGTGCGGGTCGCGTACATCAGCCCGCTCCTTCTTCGGTTTCGGGAGCTTCTTCTTCGGCGCCTTCTTCGGCTTCGGCTTCGAGGCGGTGGGAGAAATACGCCTCCAGAATGTCCTTTGCCGCCGGCGCCGCCGCTTCAGCGCCGAAGCCGCCTTCCTCCATGGTCACGAAGACGACGATACGCGGATTGGGATAGGGAGCGAGCACGCCGTACCAGGACTGGTCCAAATGCCCTTCCCGCTGCGCGGTCCCGGTCTTGCCGGCCACTGGGATCGGGAAGTCCCCGAAAACATCGACCGAGGTGCCGCGCGAGTTCTGCGCCGCGTCGTGGAGGCCTTCGAGGATCGCGTCCCGGTAGGCGGGGTCCATCTGCACGTGGCGCCGGGCGGGCGGGCTGAATTCCTTCAGCACTCGCCCGGCGGCGTCGTCGACTTCTTTCCCCACGTGGGGCGTGACGATCGTGCCGCCGTTGCCGATCGCCGCGTAGGCGATCGCCATCTGCAGGGGGTTGGTCTGCAGGTCGCCCTGGCCGGTGGCGAGCTGGATGTTGTCGCCGGCGGACCAGGGCCGGTCGGTTTCTTCTTCCTTGAAGAGCTGGTCGCGCCAGCCCTTGCTCGGCAGCAGGCCTTCCGCGGCGCCCGGCACGTCGATGCCGGTCGGGCGGCCGATGCCCAGCGCATGCGCCCAGTGCTGCAGCTGGCCTTCGTCCCACATCCGATCGCCGAGCGTGTAGAAGAAGACGTCAGAGGAGACTTCCAGCGCCGTGACGAGGCTGACCGAGCCGTTGGCCGCTTCCCCGGCGTTGGTGAATTCCTGCCCGCCGGCGATGTACACGCCGGGGTCGTTGATCACTTCGCTCAGCGTCAGCTTGCCGCTTTCCAGCGCCGCGATCGCGGTGATCGGCTTGAAGGTGGAGCCGGTCGGATAGAGGCCGGCGATCGCGCGGTCGGTCAGCGGCGCCCATTCGGGGTCGCTGTAGAGGGAGTCGACCTCGCTCTGGCTGATCGGGGGGATGAGGATCGTGGGGTCGAAGGTCGGGAACGAGCCGAGGCCGAGGATTTCGCCGTTGTGGACGTTCATCGCGATGAAGCCGCCCTTCAGGCCTTCCGCGGCAAGGGCAGATTCGCCGGCCGCCTGCACTTCGGAGTCGAGTGTCAGCTTCAGGTTGTCTCCCGGCACCGGTGGCTCGGACACGAGGCGGCCGCCGGGCGTCGGCTGTCCCAAGGCGTCGACCTGGATGCGCGTCAGCCCGGGCCGCCCGCGCAGGTACCTGTCGTAGGTGTCCTCGACCCCTTCCTTGCCGACTTCGTCTCCCGGCTGCAGGTTTTTGTAGCGCCGCTCTTCGAGCTCGTCTTCGTT
>DASSTR010000070.1:0-20095 GCA_035707825.1 Solirubrobacterales bacterium | reverse complement strand
TCGGGGCGGCGCTGTTTGGGGTCGTCGGTCGGCAACGCCTCGTAGACGATCTCCGAGCGCGACTCGGTCACCTCGAGCACCGTTTCGGCCAGTTCCAGCAGCGTGAACTCGTTCGGGTTGCCGATGTTGACCGGCTGATGAACGCCGGACTCGGCCAGGGCGACGATGCCGCGGATCAGGTCGTCGACGTAACAGAAGCTGCGCGTCTGGCTGCCGTCGCCGAACACCGTCAGCGGCCGGTCCTGCAGCGCCTGGCGGAAGAAGGTCGGGATCGCCCGCCCGTCCATCGCCCGCATCCGCGGCCCGTAGGTGTTGAAGATGCGGACGATCGCGGTGTCGACACCCTGCTGGCGGTGGTAGGCCATCGTCATCGCCTCGGCGTAGCGCTTCGCCTCGTCGTAGACGCCACGCGGCCCGATCGGATTGACGTGGCCCCAGTAGTCCTCCTGCTGGGGATGGACCTCGGGGTCCCCGTAGACCTCGCTGGTCGAGGCGATCAGGAAGCGGGCGCGCTTGAACTTGGCGACGCCGAGCATGTGATGGGTCCCGTGCGAGCCCACCTTGAGCGTGTGCAGGGGCAGCCGCAGGTAATCGATCGGGCTTGCCGGCGAGGCCAGGTGGTAGACGAAGTCGACGTCCTCGGGGATGTCGACCTGCTCGATGATGTCGATGTTGCGGAAGTCGAAGGCGTCGTCGCGGATGTGCTCGATGTTCTGCAGCGAACCCGTCTCGAGGTTGTCGATGCAGATCACCCGATGGCCCTTGCCAAGCAGGTGCTCGCAGAGATGGGAGCCGAGGAACCCGGCGCCTCCGGTGACTACGCAGGTGCTCACGGGCCCGATGCTACAGACGCGGCCGCCGCTTGGGCGACTCCTGAGTTTCGTTGCAATTTCCGGCCTTTTGACCCAATCAAGCGTCCATTTGAGGGAAGAAAGAGCTCCACGCCCCAACTTGGCTTGGCATGTTGCCCAGCAGATCTGTACCGGTGGGGGTGCGTTGAGGAATTGGGACCGACCAGTAAGGCAGCTACAGATGCGGCACGCAAGCGAGTCGCCGTAGAGATCATCGCCCAGCACGGGCGAGCCCTTCGCCAGACGGCGCGCCGCTACTCGCTGTGTGCCGCGGATGCGGAGGACGCCTACCAGCGGGCGCTGGAGATCCTGCTCACCAAAGCGCCGACCGGCGACCCGCGCGAACTGATCCGCTGGACGCAGACGGTCACCAAGCACGAGGCGCTGGCGGTGAGGCGCAATCGCGAGCGGCTGCTGTCAGGCTCGCCTCCGCCGAGCGAGGACAGCGACGAGGACTGGATGGCGCTGATCCCCGCCCAGGGCGACGGCCCAGCCGAGAAGGTCGAGCGGCAGGAAGCGATTGCCCGCAGCCGCGAGGCGCTACAGGCGCTGAAGCCGGCCGAGCTGCGGGCGCTGACCCTGCTCGCGGAGGGCTACTCCTATGCCGAGATCAGCGAGCTGACCGGGTTTACGAGGACGAAAGTGAATCGCTGCCTCGCCGAGGGAAGGGAGCGGTTCCGCGCCCTGCTTTCGAGCAGCCAGGACGGCAGCAGGTGCAGGGAGCTGCGGCCCCTGCTCTCCGCGTTCTGCGATGGCGAGGCGGGCGCCAAAGACATGGCAGTCGTGCGCGAGCACCTGCGCGCCTGCGCCCCCTGCCGGGCGGCCATGCGCGCTTACCGAGCGGCTCCCGGAGCGGCGGCGGCACTCGTGCCCCTCCCGCCGGTCGCGCTATCGCTCCTGGACCGCGTCCGGGACGCCGTCGCCAACCTTCACACCCACCTCTCCGGCGGCGGCGGAGGCGCGGCCTCGACCGGCGGCGGAGCCGGGTCCGCCGCGGGCTCCTCTGCCGCCGCGTCGTCCTCCGCAACCGGAATCGCGAGCTCGGCGAGCTCGGGGATCGCGGCGCTGACCAAAGCCGCCGCGGTTTGCGCAAGCGCTGTGGGAGGCGCCGCCGCCTGCGTCGCGGTTGGGATCGCGCCGGCGCCGCTCGACCTGGCCGACGACTCTCCGCCGGCGGCGATCGAGCGTCAGGCGAGCCGGCCCATGGCGGGCCCCGCCATGCAGGTAAGGCCCGTCACCGGCGAGGCCCTATCCCGCCGGCGCCACAATGCGCGAAAGCAGAAGCGAACGGAGAGGCAGCGCGATCGCCGCCGCGAGGACGCGGCCTTCGCGGCGAAGACGAGCGCAGTCGAAGCCGCGCCGGTGGCGGAACCCGCTCCCGCGCCGGAACCGGTGTCAGAACCAGAACCGGTTGTCGTCGCGGAACCGGCCCCTTCGCCGGTGAGCGAAGCGCCGAGCGCGCCGGCGGGGGCGGCCGGCGAGTTCGGCCCATGAAGCGCCCCGGCGGCGTCTTCGTCCTCAGCGCGCGACCCGGCGGCGCCTTCGTCGTGGCCGCCCTTGCCGCGCTGACGGTCCTGGCCGTCAACAGCGGCGACGCCGCCGCTGTGCCGCCGCCACCCCGAAATCTCGTCGTCTCCAATGGCGGCGAAGCCTGGCGTCCCGATAACGGTTTCGACCTCCGCTGGCAGAACCCCGAACAGCAGGCTCCTTTGGTGACCGCCATCCATTACCGGGTGCGAAACCCAGGCGGATCGATGATCGTCGGCGACACCCGCCTCGGCGAAGCCGTAACCCAGCTCAGCGGCCTGCTGGTTCCCAACCTCCCGGGCGCGTACACGGCCGAAGTTTGGCTCGAGGACGCCGACGGCGGCCTGGGAGCGCCGGCGACGGTGCGGCTGCGCTTCGACAATGCCCGCCCGGGAGACATCCAGCCCCTTCCCAAGCCGGGCTGGATCGGTCGCACCGACCTCCCCTACGCGCTGCGGGTCAGCCAGCCGGCGGCTCCGCTGCCGGTCTCGGGCATCCACGGCTATGCCCTTGCGGTCGATCGCTCGCCAGCCGGCGACCCCTGCGCGCGTCCGGACATCTGCGCGGACGCCGAGACCGATCTGCGCGGCGGCCTTGACGACAACGCGCTCGCGGTGGACGAACTGCCAGAGGGGAGGAGCTATGTCCACGCGCTGGCGGTGTCGGGCTCGGGAGTGAGGTCCGTGCTCGCCGGCCACGCCGTGCTGTGGGTCGACCGGACCGACCCGGTCACCGCGCTGAGCGGCGCTCCCACCGGCTGGGCCAACCACGCCGTCTTCCTCACCGCGACGGCAAGCGACGCTCTCTCGGGCATGCGGGACGACGGCGAGGACGCGGATCCCTTCACCGCGATCCGGATCGATGGCGGCACTCCCGTCACCGCCGCCGGCGACTCGGTCAGCGCCGCTGTGATCGAGCCCGGCGTCCATACGGTCGCCTATTACGCCCGCGACGCCGCGGGCAACGTCAACGACGGAGGGCGCAGCAATGGGCAGGACAACCGGGCGCCTTATTTCGCCGCCGTGCGCATCGACCGCGCCGTGCCGGAGGTCGCTTTCTTCAATTCGCAGGACCCCGCCAGCCCGGAGACGATCAGAGCCCGGGTCGGCGACAGCCTCGCTGGGCCGGACGGAGCTCGGGGCTCGATCGCCGTGCGGCCCGCCGGCAGCGGCGATCGATTCCAGCCCCTCCCCACAGAAGCCGGACCGGTCCTGCGCGCGCATTGGGACTCCGATTCCTACCCGCCGGGTCGCTACGAATTTCGCGCCACCGGCTACGACGCCGCCGGCAACACCAGCGTCAGCGCCGAGCGGGCCAACGGCTCGCGGATGCTGCTCTCCAGTCCGCTGAAGACCCCCACATCGCTGTACGCGGGGTTGGAAGCGGCGGCGGGGCGGCCCTGCCGGCATCGCCCAATTCCCACCTCCTGCCGGCAGGCCGGGCGGAGCAGGCGCGCCGGTGAGCTGGTGGTCCCGCAGGGGCGCGCCGCGATCCTCTCCGGGCGTCTGGTCGCCTCGGGTGTCCCCGTTGCCGACGCGCGGGTTCTCGTCGTTCAGCGCTACGACCCCGGCGCCGGTCTCTCCGAGTCGGCGATCCCGATCCACACCGCCGCCGACGGGACTTTCAAGGCGCGGCTTGCCCCCGGCCCGAGCCGCGAAGTGAGCACGGTGTTTCCCGGCGGCCCGACGCTCACCCGCAGCGCCGGCCCAACATCGCGGCTCGAAGTGAACAGCGGCATCCGGCTGCGCGCCTCGGCCTCCGAAGCGACGGTCGGCGGGAGGCCGGTGGTCTTTCGGGGGCGCCTGGAAGCCGACAGCGCCGGGATCACGGTGCGGGAAAGGACGGTCCAACTCCAGTTCCGGCTGCCCGGCCTTCCCTGGACTGAGTTCCGCTCCCTGCAAACCGATGCTCACGGCCGCTATCGCTTCGCGTACAGATTCAGCGACGACGACAGCCGCGGCGCGAGCTTCAAATTCCGCGCCTTCGTGCCGGCCCAGATCGGCTGGCCCTACCGCCCGGCCGGCTCCCCGCCCGTCACCGTCCACGGCCGCTGAACCGACGTCGGCAACTGAGAGCGCCCAGAGCCAAGTGGTGGGACTCATGAGGCGTTCCAGAACCAAGTGGGGTGACAACGAAAAGAGCCCCGCGTGCTGGCGCACGCGGGGCTCTTTGAGGTGGCGCATCCACGCCGGTTCTGGGACGCCTCAGCGGAGTGAGGAGAGCTGCTCGGTCACCTGGTCAACCAGGCCCTGAGCGCGGTTGCCCTGCTCTTCGACCGCCTTGCGGACGCGCTTCTCGACCTCGTTGCGGTTGCGCTTCAGCGTCGTCTCGACGGTGCGCTGGCGCTTGCGGGCCTCGCGCTCGACCCGGTTGCGGGTCTTGCGGGCTTCCGTGGTTGCCTTGCGACGAGCGGTGGTGCCGCGGCGCTCGGTGCGCTTCAGGGTCCGTCGCAGCCGGCCGCGATAAGCCTGGATCTGCTTCTCGGCGCTGCCGCGGCCGGTGAACGGCTCGACCAGCTCGGTGACCCGGTCGGTGATGCTGAGCACGGCGCCGACGGGGATGTCGACGGCGGTCTCGGCGGCCGCGCGGGCCTGGTTCTTCCCGGCTGCTTTCGCGGGGGCTTTTTTGGCGGATTTGGCTTTGTTACTGGCTTTGGTGCCGTTGGCAGAAGGCATTAGAAGTGTGTTCCCTTCGATCTGTTTGAGGTTTGCTTCCAGGAGAGTCCGCGAGTTTAACGAACATACGTTCTAAGCGAACACACGTTCTTAAACCCGGGCCGAGGAGGGGTTACAGCTGTGAGCGAATCGCGTTTAGCGTTCTTGGGCGGGGGCCTGGACGCCGCGCAGCAGCTCGAGGCCGCCCTCCCCCGCCGCGGCGGCGATCGGATAGCGAGCGTCGAGGCCCAGGTCCGCGGCGGCGGGATCGAGATCGCCGAAAGCCACCGCCCCTCCCGCCTCGAGGACGATCAGCTGCGCCGCCGCCGCATCCACGGAGCGGCACGGCCGCAGGGAGAGCATTGCGTCGAGGCGTCCCGCACCGACGTAGGCGGCCGTGATCGCGATCGAGCCGATCACCCGCAGCCGGTAAGCCTTGCCCGCGAGTGCGTCCAGCACCGGCAGGGCCCATTCGGGCTCGGCCGCCTCGAGGCCGAGCAGCTCCAGTTTCTCGCGCTCCCCGGCCACGACGATCGGCTCGCCGTTGAGCGCCGCGCCTCCTCCGCGCCGGGCGGCGAACTCCTCGCCGGCGCCGAAATCGAAGACATAGCCGAACTCGACATCTGCCATCGAGGGGCCCGACGCGACGGCGATGCTGAGGCTGTGCGAGGGCAGGGTGCGGCGGGCATTGAGAGAGCCGTCGATCGGGTCGATCACCACGCGCGCCGGCCCGCCGGAGCCAAAGGAGACTTCGCCGCGCTCCTCGGAGACGGCCACGAAGGAGGCCCCTTCGCCGGCCAGCTCCTCGAGCTCCGCGAATACGGCGTCCTCGCAGAGGCGGTCGATGACCAGCGTCCGGTCACCCCCCTCGCCGACCCCCTCATAGACGGTGCGCGCCTCGCTGCCGCGCACGCGATCGAAGATCGCCCGCTGCGCCTCCACGGCGCGGCGGCAGATTCCCAGCCAGTCTGCGGAAAAAACGTCCACCAAAGCCATCCTATGGAGGCCATCCACTCGGTAGCGTTGGAGCCATGCTTGCCCTAGCCGATGCCCAGGAGCGTGTGGTCCGCCACGACGAGGGGCCGATGCTCGTCGTCGGGGCCGCGGGGACCGGCAAGACCGAGGTGCTGGCGCGCCGCCTTGCCCGCCTTGCCGCCGAGGGGGTCGGGCCAGAGCGCGTGCTGGTCTTCGCCACCACCCGGATCACCTCCCGGCGGTTGCGCCAGCGAGTCGAGGCACAGCTCGAAGGCCCCTATGAGGAGCTCTGGCTCGGCACTTGGGGGGCACTCGGCGAGCGGCTGCTGCGCGAGCATGCCGAGGCGGCCGGACTCGACCCCTTCTTCGACGTCCTCGGGCCCGCCGAGCGCCTGGCGATGCTGCTCGACCGGCTCGACGATCTGCCTCTGCGCCGGCACCAGATCCGCGGCAACCCGGCCGGCCTGCTGGCCCGGCTGCTGGAGCGCATAGACACCCTGAAGGCGGGCTGCGACCCTCCCGAGCCCGAATTCGCCGACCTCTACGCGGCGCACGACCAGATCCTCAGCGCGGCGGGCAACCTCGACGAGGGCGATGTCTTCCTGATCCTCAACAGGCTGCTCAACGAGCGCCCTGACGTGGCGGCTGAGATCGCCGAGCGCTTCCCCTACGTGATGGTCGACGAGCTCGAGGAGACGAGCTCGGCGCAGCGCGCGATCCTCGCCTCGCTGGCGCTCGAGAACGCCAACCACCTGCTCGTCCTGGAAGCGAACGGAACGGCGGCCGACGCGGAGGCCGCCGAGCTTCCCGAAGCCGAGCCGGACGGCCAGACCGAGCTTGCGGGCACCAGAGCCGGGGACGAGCGGGCGGCGGCCTGGTTCTCCCACCTGCACCCCGCCGGCGACGTGGTCGCCCTGGAGCAGCGCTTTCGCGACCCGCAGATGCGCTTCTGGCATTGCAGCAACGAAAGGGCGCAGGCGCAGGCCGTGGCGCGCGAGGTCGAGCATCTGCTCGCCGCCGGCACGGCGGCGGAGGCGATATGCGTGCTCGTCGAGGAGCCCGCCTCCAAGGGCGGCGCCGTCGCCGCCGCGATGGAGGAGCGCAGCATCCCCTTCCATCTGGTCGGGCCCGCCGCCCTCTTCCAGCGGGCGGAGGTTCGCGACGCGGCCGCCTGGCTGCGCGTGCTCGCCGACCCCGACGATCTGGTTGCCGCGACGCGGGCGCTGACCCGGCCGCCGATCGAGCTGCGCTCCACCGACCTCGCCCGCCTGACCACGATCGCGCGGCGGCGAAAGCTCGACATGGTCTCTGCCTGCCGAGCCGCGCTGGGCAGCCCGCAGATGCCCCCCGAGGGCCGCGAGCGCATCCAGTCCTTCCTGAAGCTCTACGGGGCCGCGGCGGCGGCGATGGACGAGCTCCGTCCCGACGTCTTCGTGCGGCGCCTGATCGAGCGCCTCGAACTGCGGCGCCAGCGCCTCTTCGCAGCCGAGCCCGAGGTGGCCGAGCGCCTCCTCAACCTCTCGCGGCTGGCGGAGCTGGCCACGGCCTGGGCGCGGCGGGAACCGCACGGCTCGACCCGCGACTTCGTCCGCTACCTGAGCGCCGTGGTCGAGGCCGATGTGGAGCCTGCGGGCGGGGAAGAGCTGCCCTCGCCGGGGACCGTGGTCGGGCTCGATCGCGAAGCGGCGAAGGGTTGGGAGTTCGACCACGTCTTCGTCCTCGGCCTCGAGCGCGACGCCGCGCCGGCGCGGATCGGCTGGCCCGCCCGGGCTGGGCTCGTCTTCTCCCGGGTCGAGTACGACGGCGACGGCGAAGCGCGTCCCTCCCTCTTCTACAGCGAGGCCCTCGCCGCGGCGGGGGGCGAGGAGGAGCCGTACGGGGAGGAGCTGTTCGGACCGGCGGAGGACCTCCACGCCACCTACCGGATGCTGCGCGAAGAGGTGCTCGAGGCCTCCTGGCAGGCCGGCCGCGAGCTCTCCGAGCCCCGCCTCGACACCGCCGTCGACGTCACCAAGGCGATTGCCCGCTACCTCGAGCTGCTGAAGCTGGCGGCGCTGGCCCAGCGACCCGGCAACGAGGCCACGGCGGAGGCCATCGAGGCGGTCAACGGCCTGCTGCGCCAGGTGGCCACCCCCGAGCAGCAGGCCGAGCTCGAGGCCTCGGTGCTCGACTCCTACCTGCTCGACTCCGAGCGCGAGCGCGACGGCCGTCGCAAGCTGATCGCCGCCCGCCATGAGCCGACGCTGGAAGCCTTCCTGCCCCGGCGCAGCGACGGCGCCCTCAGCCTCTCGGCCTCAGACCTGGGCCTCTACCTCACCTGCCCCCTCAAGTACAAGTTCGCGCGCGTCTTCGGGATCCCGCAGGAACCGACGATCAACCAACGCTTCGGGATCCTGATCCACAACGTCCTCGAACGCTTCCACAAGGAGGAGGGCCCGAAACGCGAGGGCGGCCAGCGCTACCTGATGGCCCTCTTCGAGTCCGGCTGGCGCCGCTCCGGCTTCGGCTCCAGCGACGACGAGCTGCAGTTCCGCGACCGTGCCCGCGACGCGATGCGCCTCTACTGGGAGAAGGAGTCGGCTTCGACCAGCACGCCGGTCTGGTTGGAGCGCAAATTCGACTTCCGCATCGGCGAACACCACGTGCGGGGAAGGGTCGACCGGGTCGACCGCCTGGCCAGCGGCCGCTACGAGGTGATCGACTACAAGACCGGTGAGCGCAAGAGCGAAGCCGAGCTGGAGAACGACATGCAGCTGGCGCTCTACAGGCTGGCGGCGCGCGAGGTCTGGGACCTGGAAGCCGAGACCGGCAGCTACTACTACGTGCTCGATGCGGAGAAGGTGAACGCCCCCGCCAAGCCCGACGACGCCGAGCGCGTCGAGCGCACCGTGCTGGAGGTCGGCGAGGGGATCCTCGGTCAGGACTTCGAGCCGCGGCCCTCGAAGGCGGTCTGCAGCTGGTGCGACTTCCGGCTCATCTGCCCGGCGGCCGAGAGTTGAGCGCCCGCCGAGCGTGAGAGCGAGCGCCGGCTACTGGCCGCGCTGCTGCAGGAAGCGCTGGAACTCGCGCGCGATCGAGTCGGCCGAGGGCAGCTCCGCCCCCTCCTCGCCGAGCAGCTCCACCTGCTCGGCCTCGATCCGCTCGACCAGCTTCTCGATCTCCGGGTTGGCGGCGATGGCGCGGTCGATCTGCTCCTCGTAGCTGGCCGTTTCCTCCTCGAGCTCGGAGGCCTCGACGGCGATGCCGGTCAGGCCCTCCAGACGGCGCAGCAGCGCCAGCGCGGCTTTCGGGTTCGGCACCGCGGCCACGTAGTGCGGCACAGCCGCCCAGAGCGAGGCGGAGCTCATCCCAACTTTGTTGCAGCAGTCGTGGACGACGCCGACGATCCCGGTCGGCCCCTCGTAGTTGGAGCGCTCGAGCTCCAACTTCTCGACCAGATCCTGATCGGAGGCGAGGCCGGTGATCGGCACCGGCAGGGTGTGGGAGACCTCGGCGACCAGGGCGCCCATCGTGATCACCATCTCCACCCCCAGCGCATCGGCGGCGGTTGCCACCGTCTCCGAGAAGGTGCGCCAGCGCAGGTTGGGCTCGGTTCCGTCGAGCAGCACCAGGTCGCGATCGGCGGCCGGAACCCGAGCCGCGAAGAGATTGTTCTGGGGCCAGTCGATGTGCCGCGCCTGACCCTCCGTGAGGGTGATCGTCGGCCGGGTGTCCTGGAAGTCGAAGTAGTCCTCGGGGTCGATCTCGGCGACCAACTCCGCGTCCAGCGACTGCGCCACCGCGGCCAGCGCCGTCGACGCGGCCCCGGCGGCGTCGTTCCAACCACGGAACGCGCAGACGAGGACTGGAGCGCGGAGCTGGGGCACATCTCCATCCCAGTTCAAGGAGTCCACCCACTGAGCGTAGACCATGCCTGCCGCCAGCGAACGGGCCTGCGCCGGCTCAAAAAGCCGGAGCTTTCCCCGCCGTGGGCGGCGCTAGGAGGTCGCCAGGGCGCGGCGGATCAGCTGGTAGGCGACGAAGAGCACCAGCACTGCGAAGGAGAGCTCGAGAGCGCGCTGGGAGACCTCGTTGGAGATGACCACCCCGATCAGCACCCCGAGCGGTGAGAGGACGCCGATCACGATCGCCTCGCGGACCCTGACGTTGCCGTAGGAGTTCTGACGCAGGGCTCCCACCAGGGCGACGATCACGATCATCAGCAGCGAGGTCGACTCCCCCTCCACCTGGCTGAGGCCGAGGAAGATCGTCAGGGCGGGGACGAACAGGACCCCTCCCCCGACGCCGACCAGCCCCCCGGCGAGGCCGCCGGCCACTGCGATCAGGGCAGCGAGCAGCTCGCTCATGGCACGATCAGCTCGATCGCGATCGCGATCAGCAGCCCCGCGAAGAGCAGCGAAACCGTGCGCTGCGAGATCCGCTGCTGGATCGCGGTCCCCATCACCACCCCGAAGATCGCGGGGATCGCGAGCAGCAGGCCGGTGACCACGTGGACGTTGCCGTAGATGCCGCCCTGCGCGACGGCGCCGAGCATTCCGATGAGGACGATCGCCGCCAGGCTGGTGCCGGTCGCCAGCCGCTCGCCGAAGCCGAACCAGAAGATCAACAGGGGCACGATCACCGTGCCGCCGCCGACGCCGAAGAGGCCGCTGAATACCCCCGCCATGGTGCCGATGACAGCGAGCTTGAGCGGAGCATGGGAGGGGAGCGCCTGGTCCACGGTGCGGCGATACTAGATGCCGTGCCTTCCGAATCGGAGACGGGGAGCGGGATAGAGCGCGACGAGGCGCTGCGGCGCCTGCGGGCGGCGCCCGAGCGGGCGGCGGTCCTCACCGATGTCGACGGCACGCTGGCGCCGATCGTCGAGCGTCCCGAGGAAGCCGCGGTGCCGGCCCGCGCGAGCGAGCTGCTGGAAGAGCTGAGCCGGCGCTTTGCGATCGTCGCCTGCGTCTCGGGGCGCCAGGCGCTCGAGGCCCGGCGCCTTGTCGGCGCGCGAGGGGTCGCCTACGCCGGCAACCACGGGCTGGAACTGCTGCCGCCCGGGGCCGGGGAGCCGCTCCTCGACGAGGGCTTGAAGGGTGACGGCGGGGCGGCGGCTCGGTTCGTGGCCGAGCTCGGCGCCGAGCGCCTTGCCGGCGGGCTCCGCCTCGAGGACAAGGGGCCGATCCAGGCGCTGCACTGGCGGGGCGCCGCGAACGAGGAAGCGGCCGAGGCGGCGGCGCGGCAGATCGCCGAGCGGGCCGGCGAGGCGGGTCTGCGGCCGCACTGGGGCCGCAAGGTGCTGGAGCTGCGGCCGGCCAGCGGCGGCGGCAAGGACGCGGCGGTCAGCGCCTTACTGGCGGGGCGGGAAATCGAAATCGCCGCCTATGCCGGCGATGACCGCACCGACCTCGACGCCTTTCGCCGCCTGCGTGAGCTGCGCGGGGAAGGGTCGCTGGCCGCCGCCTTCTGCATCGGCGTCACATCTTCTGAGGGACCGGCCGAGCTCGCCGAGCTGGCCGACCTGCGAATGGACGGGCCCGCCGCCTGGGCGGCTTTCCTAGAGGCGCTGGCGGAGTAGCGGGTGCCCTACACCGACCTCCTGCGGCTCACGGTCTTCCTCTGCGGCGGCCAGGCGACGGTGCTCGGGGCGATCGCGACGCTCGCGGCCAGCCGCGACGGCAACGCGACGATGATCCTGGTCGCCGCCGTCTGGTGGCTTCTCGCCGTCGCGATCGGCCTCAACCTCGGCCGCCCTCACCGCGCGGCGGACGGCGTCCGCGACGCCCTCGCCCAGGCGCGCACCGCGACCTCGCTGCCCCCGGAGTCGGCGGGCCGAATCGCCCTCGGCCGCCTCTGGCCGATCGGCGTGACCGCTCTGGCCGCCGGCGTCCTCGGCGTCTTCTTCCCCGGCGTCGCGGTGGTCGGCGCCGGTTACGCCCTGCTCGTGGCCCTCGCCTGGCGCACCCGCGAGGCCGCCGTCCTCGCGATCGAGCAGCGCGACGGGGTCAAGTTCTACGTCCTGCCGGGATCGGCCCTACAGCCGGTCCAGCTGATGCGCACTCCCGGCCTGCGCAGCGACCGCCTCACCTAGGACTGGGCCGCACGCGCCCCCGCCTGCCTCCCACCTCGAGTGGCGGCCCGGGGCCCGGTCCTACTTGAGCAGCTGCTTGAACTCCCGCCAGCCGCGGGTGTTGGCGACCTCGGCGGCGGTGAGCCAGGCACGCCTTGCCGTCGCCACTCCGTAGTGCATGTTGTCGAGCGTGTCGACGCCGTGGGCATCGGTGTTGAGGATGATCGTCGCCCCCGCCTCGGCCGCCATCCGCGCATGGTGCTCGGAGAGGTCGCGGCGATTGGGATTGCCGTTGATCTCCAGCATCGTGCCCGCCCTGGCGGCCGCCTCGACCACCGCCTCGACGTCCACCGCATAGGGCTCGCGGCGGCCGATCAGCCGGCCGGTGAGGTGGCCGATGCAGTCGACGTGGGGATTGTCGATCGCCGCCAGCACCCGCTCCGTCATCGCCTCTTCGGAGATCGAGAAGGAGGTGTGGACACTGGCCACGACCCAATCCAGGGCGGCGAGCAGGTCGTCGGGATAGTCGAGCGAGCCGTCGAGGCCGATGTTGACCTCCGAGCCGGCGAGCAGGCGGAAGCCCCGTTTGCCCTTGTTCCAGGCGCGCACCTCCCCGATCCGCTCCCAGAGGCGCTCGGCGGTGACGTGGTCGCCGAAGCCGTGGCTGGCGGAGTGATCGGTGATCGCCATGTAGGCGTATCCCCGCGCCCGCCCCGCCGCCGCCATCTCCTCCAGCGTGTTGCGCCCGTCGGAGAGCGTCGTGTGGGAGTGGAGGTCGCCGCGGATGTCCTCGATCGAGACCAGCTTCGGCAGCTTGCCCTCGCGAGCGGCCTTCAGCTCGCCGCGGCCCTCGCGCAGCTCCGGCTCGATGTAGGAGTAGCCGAGCCGGGCATAGACCTTCTCCTCGGTTGCGCAGAGGTGGACCTTGCCGCTCTCGGTCTCGGCGATGCCGTGCTCGGAGACCGAGAGCCCCCGGGCGACCGCGTCTTCGCGCAGCTGCACGTTGTGGGCAGCCGAGCCGGTGAAGTGCTGCAGCAGGTTGCCGAAGGCCTTCGGCGGCACGATCCGCAGGTCGACGGAGATGCCGTGGTGGGTCTGCGCACGGACCCCGTTGGCACTGGCTTTCCCCGCCATCGCGATCAGCGGATGGGCGGCGAGGTGCTCGGCCAGCTCGCGCGGCTTCTGCGCGGTCGCGATCAGGTCGATGTCCTTGCATGTCTCAGCCCAGCGGCGGGCCGAGCCCGCCACCTCGACCCGTTTGGCGGTCGGGTGCTCGCGCAGCGCCGCCGCCAGCTCCTCGGCGATCGGCCGCACCGTCGAGAGCAGCAGCCGTCCCGGCCCCTCCCCAGGCTCGCCGAGCCGCTCCATGGCCGCGAGCACGTTCTCCTCGACTTTCGGGCCCAGCCCTTTGACGTCGCGGATCCGTTCGGACTCGGCGGCCGCTTTCAGCTCCTCCAGCGAGGAGATGCCGAGCTCGTCGAAGAGGAGCTTGGCCGTTTTCGCTCCCAGGCCCGGCACCCGGGTCACCTCGATCAGCGTCGGAGGGAATTTTTCCTTCAGCTTCACCGCCGCCGGGATCTCGCCGTCCTCGAGCAGCATGTTGATTTTTTCGGCCAGCGTCTTGCCGACCCCCGGCAGCTCGGTCGCACGGCCGGCCGCGGCGAGGTCGGCGATCGAAACAGGGCTTTCGCGGATCGCCTTGGCGGCGTTGGTGTAGGCGAGCACCCGGTATTTGACGGCGCCGTCGAGCTCGTAGAGCACTGCGAGCTCGTCGAAGGCGGCGGCGATCTCGGCGTTGGTCATGTGACAGCATCATCGCGCGGATGCCCGAGCCATGGCTGATCCTGCCGACCTATAACGAGGCCGGCAACATCGAGCGCTTCGTCACCGCGGCGCGAGACAAGCTTCCCGCCGCGGCGCGGATCCTGATCGTCGACGACGGCTCGCCCGACGGCACGGGCGAGCTCGCCGACCGCCTCGCGGCCGAGCACGACGACGTCGAGGTCCTGCACCGGCCCCGCAAGGAAGGGCTCGGGCCCGCCTACATCGCCGGCTTCCGCAGGGCGCTGGCGGGTGGAGCCGACCTGGTCCTCGAGATGGACTCCGACTTCTCCCACCAGCCGGCCTACCTCCCGCGCCTGCTCGAGGCGGCCGAGACGGCCGACCTCGTGATCGGCTCCCGCTACGTTCCCGGCGGCGGGGTGAGCGACTGGGGCGCGCTGCGGCGAACGATCAGCCGCGGCGGCAGCGCCTACGCGCGGGTCGTACTCGGGGTCGGCGTCCGCGATCTCACCGGCGGCTTCAAGTGCTTCCGGCGGGAGGTGCTGGAGGCGATCGACCTCGACGCGGTGCAGGCGCGCGGCTACGCCTTCCAGGTCGAGCTCACCTATCGCGCGATCCAGAAGGGCTTCAGGGTCGTCGAGGTGCCGATCGTGTTCCGCGACCGCCAGCTCGGGGACTCGAAGATGGACCGCTCGATCGTCGCCGAGGCGATCTGGCGCGTCCCCCTGCTGCGCCTGAGCGGACGCGGACCCGGCTGATCCGTCCGTTTGAGCCGCACCCGGCGTAAGTTCCGCCCGACTCGGCCGTCTTCCCGGCTAAGTTCCGTCCGACTCGGCCGTCTTCGCGGCTAAGCTCTGGTTTGGAACCACGCCCTGCGGGCTAACCGTGACCAGCCAGGGAAACCAGTCGCTATACTTTTTGAAGTATTGAGCGCCCGACCTCGACTCTCAGGAGACCGATCTAAGTGACAGGCAAACTCCAGGATGTGACCGACGCCACCTTCAAGTCCGAGGTTCTCGAGGCCGAAGGGCCCGTGCTCGTCGACTTCTGGGCGCCTTGGTGCGGCCCCTGCCGCGTCGTCCACCCCGTGCTCGAGGAGATCGACGGCGAGCGCGACGACCTGCGGATCGTCAGCATCAACGTCGACGAGAACCAGCAGACCGCGGCGCAATACGAGGTCCTCTCGATCCCGACCCTGATCCTCTTCAAGGACGGGGCGATCGCGAAGAAGGTCGTCGGCGCGATGCCGAAGCGCCGCCTCGAGGCCGAGCTCGAGCCCGCCCTCGCCTAGGGCCGCCCGAACTCCAAGAACCGACGGCGTCCGGCTCTCAACGGCGGGCGCGCTTATGTACCCGCGCGGTTAGGGTGCGCGCATGCCCTTTGTGCACATCCACTGGTTCGAGGGACGAAGCGACGAGCAGAAGGCTGAGATCGCGAAGCGGATCGAAGCGGCGCTGGTCGAGGTGGCCGGTGCCGCACCCGAGCACTGCTGGGTGAAGTTCTCCGACTCCTCGAAGTCGGACTTCATCATCGGCGAGCCGGCCGACGACTGAGCCGAGCGAAGGCCTGAGGGCCAGCAAGCCGAAGGCCCGTGCCATCAGCCGAAGGTGAGGTTAGCCACCTATATGGGGGCAAAAACTCACTCTCGTCGGTCGGCGGGCAGGCTCAGGCGCGAGTGACCGAGATTCGCAACTGGCGCTCGGCGATCGTGGTGGAGACAGTTGGGCCCGAGGTCCCAGTCCCACCAGCGCCACCGGTGCCGTCAGCGCCACCGCCACCGGCGCCACCGGCGCCCTCCTCGGCGTCGTAGGCGACGGAGGTGGCGAGCACCTCGGCGGCGATGTAGGGCTCGTGGGCGCGGGCCGCGTCGATCAACTCCGCGTCGCCCCCGAGGGTCAGCTCGATGCGGTCGGTGATCTCGAGGCCGGCGTCTTTGCGGGCGTTCTGTACCGCGTGGACGATCTCGCGAGCCAGGCCCTCGCGGCGCAGGTCGTCGTCCAGCTCGAGCTGCAGGGCCACGGCATGGCCGGCCTCGGCCTCGACCTCGTAGCCCTCCAGCGGCTGCAGCGCCAGGGTCACCTCGTCGGCGCCGATCGTGTGCTCGTCGCCGTCGATGTTGATGCCGACCTCGCCGCCATCGGACATCACGCCGGCGACGTGCGCCGCATCGAGCGCCTCGATCGCCGCCGCGACCTGCGGCATTCGCTTGCCGAAGCGCGGCCCTAGCGAGCGGTAGTTCGGCTTCACCGCGTAGCTGACCAGCTCCGCCTCCTCGGAGACGAAGTCGAGCTCCTTCACGTTCAGCTCCGCCTTGACCAGCTCGGCGCTGGCGGAGATCGCCTCGCGCTCCGCGTCGCTGGCCACGATCACGGCCTTGCGCAGGGGCTGGCGCACCTTGGCCTTGGCCTGCGCCCGCGCGGCGCGTCCCAGCTCCACCGTCAGGCGCACGGCCTCCATGGCCGCCTCCAGCCCGGGGTCAGCGAGCGCAGCGTCCGGCTCGGGGAAGTCGCGCAGGTGTACCGAGTCGGGTTGCTCGCCGAACGCCTCCGCCTCCCCGCCGGTGAGATTGAGATGGACCTCCTCGGCGAGGAATGGAGTGAAGGGCGCGAGCAATGCGGCGGTCTCCAGCAGGCAATGGCGCAGGGTGGCGAAGGCGGCCCGATCGCCCTCCCAGAAACGGCGCCGCGAGAGCCGCACGTACCAGTTGGAGAGGTCCTCGACGAACTCGGCGATCGCCCGCCCGGCGGCGGTGCAATCGAACTCGTCCATGCGCTCCCGCACGGTCCCGATCGTGCTCTGCAGCCTCGACAGCGCCCAGCGGTCGAGGTCCTCGCCCGAACCGCTCGCAGTGCGTCCCTCATCAGTCCCGCTATCCGGCACCGATGAAGGACGCATCTCGATGTCTCCAAAGTCGGCCGGCTCCAGACCCTCGGCGTTCGCGTAGAGGACCCAGAATGAGTACGTGTTCCAGAGCGTGAGCAGGAACTGGCGCACCGATTCGCCCACCGTGTCGACCGAGAAGCGGTAGCCCGACCAGGGCTGCTGGGCGGTCAGGTAGTACCAGCGGAAGGCGTCGGCGCCGTGGGCCGAGATCACGTCCCAGGGCTCGACGACGTTGCCTTTGCTCTTCGACATCTTCTGCCCCTCGGGGTCGAGGATCAGCCCGAGGCAGACGCAGTTCTCATAGCTGGAGCGGTCGAAGAGCAGGGTCGACTCGGCGAGCAGGGTGTAGAACCAACCGCGGGTCTGGTCGATCGCCTCGCAGATGAAGTCGGCCGGGAAGCGCTCCTCGAACAGCTCCTCGTTCTCGAACGGATAGTGGAACTGCGCAAAGGGCATCGCGCCGCTGTCGTACCAGGTGTCGATCACCGAATCGACGCGGCGCATCTCGCCGCCGCATGACTCGCAGCCGAGGGTGACTTCGTCGATGTAGGGGCGGTGCAGGTCCTCGGGCACCTCCCCGGTGGCCCGCTCGCGCAGGGCCTCGACCGAGCCGATGCACTCGAGCGCGTTGCACTCGCGGTCGGTGCAGCGCCAGACCGGCAGCGGCGTCCCCCAGTAGCGGTCGCGGGAGAGCGCCCAGTCGACATTGTTCTCCAGCCATTTGCCGAAGCGGCCGTGCTTGATGTGCTCGGGGTGCCAGCCGATCTGCTCGTTGTTGGCGAGCATCCGGTCGCGGACCTGAGAGGTGGCGATGTACCAGCTCGACTTGGCGTAGTAGAGCAGCGGCGTTCCGCAGCGCCAGCAGTGCGGGTAGGCGTGCTCGTAGGACTGCTCGCGGTAGAGCAGGCCGCGGCGGTCGAGGTCGGCGATCAGCTCCCGGGTGACCTCGGGGTCCTTGACGAAGCGGCCCTCGAAGCCGGCGACGCGCTGGTCGAAGGTGCCGTCGAGGCGGACCGGGTTGTAGAGGGTGCCGTGCTGCGTGGGGTCGAAGAGCCCGTTGGCGGCGGCGACCGCGTAGTCGTCCTCGCCGAAGGCCGGGGCGATGTGGACGAGGCCGGTGCCGTCCTCGGTGGTGACGAACTCGCCGGCGACGACCGGGAAGGCGCCCTCGTCGCGGTCGGTGAGGTTGAAGACCGGCCCCTGGTAGGTGCGGCCGAGGAGGTCCGAGCCGGGGAAGCGGTCGACGATCTCGGCGCCCTCCCCGAGCACCTTCTCGACCAGCGGCTCGGCAAGGATCACCGTCTCAGCGCCTTCGGACCTCCCCTTGCCTCCCTCTGGCGCCGTCTCGCCTGCGTCGGGCTCGCCGGCGACGCGGGCGCGGACGTAGGTGACGTCGGGAGCGACGGCGACGGCGACGTTGCCCGGCAGGGTCCACGGCGTCGTCGTCCAGACGAGGAGGTACTCGGGCGAGCCGCTCATCCCCGGACGCGGAAGCGACGCCGGATCCATACTTGATTCCTCCGGCGTCGCGGAAGCAGAGGAGATGAGCGGAATTTTCACGTATATAGAGGGGTCCTCGACGTCTTTGTAGCCGAGCGCCACCTCGTGAGAGGAGAGCGCGGTGCCGCAGCGGGGGCAGTAGGGCACGACCTTGTGGCCCTCGTAGAGGCGTTCGTCGTCCCAGAGCCTGCGCAGCGACCACCAGACCGACTCGATGTAGTCGTTCTCCAGCGTCACGTAGGGGTCGTCGAGGTCGATCCAGAAGCCGATCCGCTCGGTCAGCCGGTTCCACTCCTCGACGTACTCGAAGACCGACTCGCGGCAGCGCGCGTTGAACTCGGCGATGCCGTGTTCCTCGATCTCCTGCTTGGAGGAGATGCCGAGCTTTTTTTCGACCTCTATCTCGACCGGCAGCCCGTGGCAGTCCCAGCCCGCCTTGCGGGGGACGCGGTAGCCGCGCATCGTCTTGTAACGGGGATAGATGTCCTTGAAGACCCGGGAGAGGACGTGATGGGAGCCGGGGCGCCCGTTGGCGGTCGGCGGCCCCTCGTAGAAGCTCCACACCTCGGCGCCCTCGCGCTCCTCCAGGGAGCGGCGGAAGACATCCCGTTCGCGCCAGCGCGCCAGCACGCGCTCCTCCAGCTCCGGGAAGGACTGCTTCGGGTCGACGGGGCGAAAGCCGGTCATGGGCGCTTGGGGCGAAAGCCAGTCATCAGCGCGTGATTCTAGGAGCGGGTACGCTCGCGGCCGCGTGCCCGTCTACGACCTGAACGGAAAGGTGGCGCTGGTGACGGGCGCCGCACGGGGAATTGGCTATGAGACGGCGCGCCAGTTGCACGTGCGCGGGGCCTCGGTCGCGGTCGTCGATCTCGACGCCGAGCAGGCCCGCGAGGCGGCCGAGCGAATCGGTCCGCGGGCGCTCGGGATCGCCGCCGACGTCACCGACGCGACGGCGATGAGGAGCGCGGTCGCCGAGACGGTCGAGCGCTTTGGCGGCCTCGACATCGCCGTCGCCAACGCGGGGATCGCGCCGCCGACCGTGACGAGCACGCGCAAGGCGCCGCCCGAGGAGTGGGAGAAGGTCGTCGAGATCAACCTGCTCGGCGCCTGGCGCACGGCCCAGGCCGCGCTGCCGCAGATTTCCGAGCGCCAGGGGCAGGTCGTCTTCGTCGGCTCCATCTACAGCCACGCCAACGGCCTCCTGGCCAGCTCATACGCGGTCTCCAAGGCCGGAGTCGAGGCGCTGGGCCGCGCGATACGGACCGAGCTCGCCCCCTTCGGCGCCAGTGCCGGCGTCGTCTACTTCGGCTGGGTCGAAACCGACCTGGTCAGGAACTCGCTCGACAAGCACGACAGCGGCCGCCTGCTCGAGAGCATCGCGCCGGCCTTCCTGATGAAGCGGATCTCGCCGGTCAGCGCCGGCGCCACGATCGTGCGGATGCTGGAGCGCCGCGCGCCGCGCGCCTTCGCTCCCGGCATCTGGCGCTACATCTCGGCCTTCCGCGGATTCCTCAACCCCCTCGTCGACCGCCGTTTGGAGACCGACGCCAGAGTCGCCGCCGCCGTGCGCGAAGCCGAGGTCGAATCGGCGGACTAGACGAGGATTAGTAGTTCCACGGCCACGTTGTTCCCGCGCGGCGAGCGTCGCCGCCTTGCCCGCCTTCTCGTCGAACATGGCGTTTTACCGTGGTGGCTAGCTCGGATCGACCGCCGGAGCGAGCTCGTCGACCTCGACCCGGGTCAGTTCCTCGAGCAGGATGAGGAAGGACTCATATGGCGCGCCGGTGGCCCGGGCGAGGCCGATCTCGCAGGTGCGGTTGTTGCAGAGGTGAGCGGCGAACTCCTTCCCCTCCAGCTCGGCGGCCTCCTCC
>DASSTR010000069.1:0-2737 GCA_035707825.1 Solirubrobacterales bacterium | reverse complement strand
TCGAGAATCGCCCTCCCTCCCTCGGCGAGAAGGAGGGGCAAATGTGTTTCCAGTTGCTGCCCCACGCGGTCGGCGAGTCTATATGGGGCGTCGACGAAGACAAGGTCGAATCGCTCAGGTTGAGTGAGTGCGGGGGCGGGGCCCTCCCCCGGGCCGCGTTCGCGGGAGTTCCCGGGAGAAGGTCCCGCCCCCGCTGTCCCAACCCGGCTCGCGACCCAGCGAGGAACATCGGCTCGGACGAGTTCCGCACGGTCGGTCAGTCTGAGGCGCTCGACGTTGCCGAGCGCCGGTCGGGTGTCGTGGTCGACGAGGACGGCGCGCTCGGCGCCGCGAGAGAGAGACTCGATCGCCAGCGCCCCGGTGCCGCAGTAGAGATCGAGCACCCGCGCCCCGACAATCTCGCCCAGGGCCGAGAAGATCGCCTCGCGAACGCGGTCGGATGTCGGCCGCACCTTCCAGCCCCGTGGCGCGAGCAGGCGCTGGCCTTTGAGCTCTCCGGCGATGACCCTCATTGCCGGCCCCTATATCCCGATCGGCGCGTCGGCGCTGACGAAACGACGCTGGGCGGCATCCAGCAGGGGGCCCAGCTCGGGGGCATCGAGCGAGCCGTGGCCGCGCAGCAGCGCCAGCACCTCTTCGCGGGCGGCCACCAGCGTGGTGGCTTCCTCGGGCAGCTCGGCCGCCGCAAAGCGGGGCAACCCGTGCTGGCGGGTGCCGAGCACCTCGCCCTCGCCGCGCAGGCTGAGGTCGAGCTCGGCCAGCTTGAAGCCGTCGCGCTCCTGCGAGATCGCCTGCAGGCGGCGCCGCGCCATCTGGCCCCCCTGCTCGGAGAAGAGCAGGCAATGGGACTCGTGCTCGCCGCGGCCCACCCGCCCGCGCAGCTGGTGCAGCTGGGAAACCCCGTAGCGCTCGGCTCCCTCGATCAGCATCACCGTCGCGTTGGGAACGTCGACGCCGACCTCGATCACGGTCGTGGCGACGAGGACGTCCACGTCGCCGGCCGCGAAGGCGCCCATCGTCTCCCCCTTACGGGCCGGGGGCATCTGGCCGTGCAGAGCGGCGAGGCGGAAGTCCTTCAACTCCCCGGCGGCCAAACGCGCCATCTCATCCTCGGCGGCCCGGCCCTGGAGCTTCTCGGACTCGGTGACCAGGGGGCAGACGACATAGGCCTGCCGCCCCTCGCGCAGCTGCCGGCGCAGGAACTCGTAGGCGGCGGTCCTGTCGCCCTCGCCGACGAGGCGGGTCTCGACCGGCCGGCGGCCGGCGGGCAGCTCGCGCAGCGCGGTCGTGTCGAGGTCGCCGTAGGCGGTCAGGGAGAGGGTGCGGGGGATCGGCGTCGCGGTCATGTGAAGGACGTGCGGCGCTCCCCCCGCGGCCCCCTTGGCGTCGAGCGCCTGGCGCTGCTCGACCCCGAAGCGATGCTGCTCGTCGATCACGCAGACGGCGAGGCGGGCGAAGCGGACCGCGGGCTCGATCAGGGCGTGGGTGCCGATGACAAGCCCCAGCTCGCCGCTGGCCAGCCGCTCGAGAGCCCGCTGCCGCTGCGGCGCCGGGGTCGCCCCTGTCAGCAGGGCGAACGCGATCGCCTCCCCCCCAAGCAGCCTGTCGAGGGTGGTGGCGTGCTGCTCGGCGAGCGTTTCCGTCGGCGCCATCAGGGCGGCCTGGAAGCCCGTTTCGACCGCCCGCAGCATCGTGTAGACGGCAACCACCGTCTTGCCCGAGCCGACCTCGCCCATGAGCAGCCGCTGCATCGGTTCGGCCCGCTCGAGGTCGGCGTCGACCTCGGCAAACGCGGCCCGCTGGTCCGCTGTCGGCTGGAAGGGCAGCGACTCCAGCCAGCGCCCGACGAGCTCCCCGGGCCGGCCCAGGGAAGGGGCCGGCCGCGCCGTGCGGTGGCTGCGCTTGCGGACCGCGAGGATCGCCTGGTAGAGGAAGAGCTCTTCGAAGGCGAGGCGCCTGCGCGCCTCATCCACCTCGTCCTCGCCGCCGGGAAAGTGGATCGCCCGCAGCGCATCGGCCGCCATCCCCAGGCGCCGCCGGGCGCGCAGCTCGGCCGGCAGCGGCTCCAGCGCGTCGCCGACGAAAGCACAGGCCTGCTCTATCCACTGGCGCAGGCGCTGCGGCTTCAGCCTCTCGGTCGCCGGATGGACGGGGACGAAGGCCTCGGTGCCGACGCCGTCCTCCTCCTCGCTCTCCGCGGCGATCGGTTCGTACTCGGCGACCCGGAAGGTCCCCTTGCCCAGCGAGCCTGTCAGCAGCAGGCGCGTCCCCTGGGTGAGTTTTTCGGACACCCAGGGTTGGTTGAACCAGACGGCCTTCACCGTGCCGCTCTCGTCGCCGACCCTGACGCTGGTGATCGTCAGGCCGCGGCGCCGGAACGGCCGCGGCTTCTCACCCCGCACCTCGACCCTGATCGTCGCCTGGTTTCCCACCTCGAGCTCGTCCACGGGCACAACCGTGCGGTCGCGGTGGCTGTGGGGGAAGCGCAGCAGCAGGTCGCCGATCGTCGCCAGGCCCGCCTCGACGGCCACCTCGGCCAGTTTCGGGCCCACCCCGGGCAGCGTCGTCAGCGGCCGATCGAGGACGCTGGGCCGGGGCCACCGGATCGGCGCGTCGCGCAGCTGCGCCGGGCTCAGTTCGTCCGTGCCCGCGAAGGAGCGCACTATTGCGCCGCGAGCAGCCACCACCAGCTCGGCTGGTTGCCCTCGTGGATCTCGATCTCGACCCCGTCGGGAGC
>DASSTR010000068.1:0-2362 GCA_035707825.1 Solirubrobacterales bacterium | reverse complement strand
CGGTCCCCAGCGAGCTCGAGACCCAGGCGCAGCTCTGGTTCGAGGGCTTCGGCGGCTTCATGCGGGGATTCGAGCGCCGCGTCTACGACATCGCCGAACCACCCGCCGCCCGGCCAGCAGGATCCGCAGCATCAGCTCGAGGTCCTCGCCGGCCAGCGTCACGGTAGCCGTACCCAGCACTGGGTCGAAGCCGCCGACTTCCTCCAGCGCATCGCGGCGGAAGGCCATGTTCTGACCGCTGCCGAAATCGCCGACCGTGAAGGGAAAAAGCGGCCGGTCGGCGGGTGGTTCGGCGACGTCGTAGACGCGGCGCTCGAACCCCCGCATGAAGCCGCCGAAGCCCTCGAACCAGAGCTGCGCCTGGGTCTCGAGCTCGCTGGGGACCGTGAGACCGGCAACGCCGCCGACCTTCGGATCGGCGGCGAAGGGCGCCGCCATCGTCGCCAACCAATCGCGGTCGGCGTCAACGTCGTCGTCGGCGCAGACGATGATCTCCCCCCGCGACTCGGCGATGCCGCGATTGCGGGCGTTCGAGCCGCCCGGCACCGGTTCGCGAACGAGCGCCAGCGAGACGTCGCCGGGAACGTCGAAGTCCTCGCGGGCAATCACGGCGTCCTCCCCGGATGCGTTGTCGACGACGATCACCTCGTAGCGCTCTCGCGGATAGCTGCCGGCGACGATGCCGCGGACCGTCGCCGCCACACCCTCGGGGCGATTCTTGGTCGGCACCACGACGCTCAGGAAGGGTGGCTCGTCAAGGAACTCTTCGCGGCGCCGCAGGCAGGGCGGGGAATCCGTGCTCGGCACTCCGGCGGCGTCGAGGCGCTCGGGCGCCGGCAGGCCGTCGGCGCGGAGATGAGCGGCGATCGAATCGCCGAGCTGCCCCCAGATCGCATCGGCGACCTGGGCGGAGTCGAGTCCCTCGGGGGGAAGATCGGCGACCATGAAGCCGAGCGGTGTGCCGTGCAGGCGCACCAGGCACTGCACCGCTCCGTAGGGAACATCCAGGCTGCTGTTTCCGGCTTTGATGGCCGGCAGCTGCTGGGAGAGCTCGAGCTCGGCGAGGCGGACCGGGGTGTGGCCCGGCGGTGCTTCGCCGGGGCCGGTCTTGGCGTTCACCGCCCCCGAACCTTGCCCACGAGGAAGCCGCCGACGACGACTCCCAGCCCGATCGCGATCGCCGCCGAACGCAGCGGTCCGCGGATGTCGCCGCGGAGCAGGTCGCGGAATCCCCGCAGGATGCCCGCCGGCAGCACCAGCATCGCGTGGCGGCGCTCGGAGCTGAGGCCGAGGTCGGCGCCGACGTAGCGGGTCAGGTTCGCCTTGCCGACGCCCTCCTCATAGCAGCGGCGCACGAAGTAGCCGAACGTCCCGCGTTCTGGGGTGACGGTGTGGTGGACCACGGCAGTTGGTTGGTAGAGCCAGACGGCGTCTGGGCGGCGCTGTTTTACGCGGATCGCAAGATCGGTGTCGTCGGGGATGTTGCCACCGGCTCGCACGACCCCACGTGCCCGCAGCTCGCGGGGGGCGTCCTCAGCGCTCCCTTCCCGAAAGCCGCCGATCTCCTCGAGGATCGAGGCGCGGACCGCCATGTTGGCCCCGATCGGATTGCGCACCGGCGCCAGCTCTTCCGGCAGCCCCGTATAGCTGCAGCCGAACACCCAATAGAACTCCCGGGGGATCCAGCGCGCTTCGGGGCCCTCCCAGAGAGGCAGCAGCGCGCCTCCTGCACCGGCTACCGAGCCATCCTCCTCAAAGCATGCCTGTAGCCGCTGCAGCCAATCCGGCTCTGCTCGGGCGTCGTCGTCGATGAAGGCGATGATCGAGCCGCGTGCCGCCGCGGTGCCGCTGTTGCGAGCGCCGGAGAGCCCTCGCGCGCGCTCGTTGGGAATCACGGTGGCCTCCGGGAAGGCGCCGCCGGCGCGCTCCAACAGGCCGGGGTTGTGGTCGACGACGACGATCACCTGTAGAGGGGGAAGGGTCTGCGACTCGAGCGAGCGAATGCAGGCCAGGAGATCGTCCCAGCGTTTCTCGTTGTAGGTCGAGACGACTACCGACGTCTCGGCGGCGGCGGCAGGCATGTCGCCTCAGGCAGCGGCCGTCTTAGGCTTGGATGCCTTTTTCTCGTCGACGGGCTGGGGATGGTCTTGGATTGCGCGACGGCGCCGCGCCTCGCCGATGATCGTCCCCAGGACTCGGAAGCCGTCGCGGAAGGTCTTCAGGTTGCTCTGGCCGTGGAGCCTGTCCGCCTCATAGCTCGGCACCTCGGTGATCTTCATGCCGGCGCCGGCGATGCGCAGGTTGATCAGGGTCTCGACCTCGAAGCCGGGGACGTCGAGCGCGATGAACGGCAGGCAGCGGG
>DASSTR010000067.1:0-40827 GCA_035707825.1 Solirubrobacterales bacterium | reverse complement strand
AGACCTGCTCGTGGAAGCGGCTGTCGATCTGCCGCCGCTCCTCCTCGGTTGCGTCCTGGAGGGTGAGGATCTTGATCCCGTGCTCCTCCAGGGCGGGGCGCAGATCCCCGTCGAAGCACGCGATCAGCCGCTCGTCCAGCTCCAGGACGCGGGACTGGATGCGGTCGATCTGCTGCGCCGGCTTGAGCCCGTCCGATCCGCGGGCCTCGATGCCGGCGTCGAGCTGGTCGAAGAGCCCCGCCACCCGCACCATGAAGAACTCGTCGAGGTTGGAGGCGTAGATCGCGCAGAACCGCAGCCGCTCGAGCAGCGGCACGCTCTCGTCCTCGGCGAGTTCCAGCACGCGCTGGTTGAAGTCGAGCCAGGAGAGCTCGCGGTTGAAATAAAGGCTCGGATCGTCGATCGAGCCATCGTACTGCCGCAACTTCAGCTCCAATGCGGCCTCAGACCGCCGGCCCGGGGGCTCAGGCGGCGACGCTGCTCGGCGAGGAGCCGTTTGCGCTGCCGTTGAGGAGGTCGAGGATGATGCCCTCGCGCAGGCCCCCCTTGCCGATCTGCAGGGGCTGGCCGAGCAGCTCGGAGAGCTTCTCCAGCAGCAGCACGCCGGTGGTGAGGATGCGCACCCGTTCGGGGTCGAGCTCGAAGCGGCGCGCCACCTCGGCGGCCGGATCGCCGCAGAGGACGCGAATGCCCCGCTCGAGGGTCTCGTACTCGAGCACAGCGCCGACCAGGCGGCGCAGCGAGGTGGCGCTGCCGCCGACGGCGACCGCCTGCGCGGGATGCTCGATCTCGACCCCGGAGAAGATGTCGTCGATGCGGTCCCGCACCTTGCGGACCTCCGCGGCCGAGGGTGGGTCGGAGCCGATCAGCTCGTCCGCGAGGATCCCCGAGCCGACGGGCCAGGAGCGAACCTCCTGCGCCCCCCCGGGAACCTCGCCCAGGATCACCTCGGTCGAGCCGCCGCCGACGTCGACGACGCCGATCTTGCCCGACACCGGATGCCCGAGCGTCTTGGTGGCGCCAATGAAAGAGAGACGGCCCTCCTCCTGCTCGCTGAGGATGTCGATCGGGATGCCCGCGGCCTTGCCGATCTTCTTCGCCGCCTTCTCGCCGTTGCGGGCATCGCGGACAGCCGCCGTGGCGACGGCGCGAATCGTCTCCGCGCCCAACTCGCGGGCCAGGCGCACCTGGGTGGCGACCACCTCGGCAACTTCCGCGGTCTTCTCCGGCAGGATCGCGCCGTCGTCGTCCAGAGCCTTGTTGATCCGCGTGTAGGCCCGCTGCTCCATCACCTTCTTCAACTGGCCGTCGACCGGCTCCGCCACGAGCACGCGCGTCGTATTCGACCCGATATCTATCGCGGCGCAGAGCATCCGATTCTGGCGGCATGTTCCCAGGCCGCACGGATCTCAATCCATGATTGGCTGCCGGGCGCATTTCCTACGGCTCGGGGTGCGAGGCGTCCTCGAACTCGCGGAACAGGCCGCTGACCACGAACGCGACCTGCTCGCCGATGTCGACGGCGTTGTCGCCGATGCGCTCGATCGCGCGGGCCGCGAGCAGCATCGTCATCGCCCACTCCCGCTTGTCGGGATCGTCGCCGAGCTCGAGGGCAAGGCCGAAGCACTCCCGGTTGAGGTTGTCGACCGCGTCGTCCTGGCGCACGAGGTCCTGAGCCATCTCGACGTTTCGACCTTCGAAGGAACGCTTCGACTGGGCGATCAGGGCACGGGTCTGCCTGCCCATCGTCAGGATCAGGTTGACCATCTCCTCGTCGGCCGGCGGCTCGTTGCCGGTCAGCGGGATCAGCTTGCAGACGTTCACGCACTGGTCCCCCATCCGCTCGACGTTCTTCAGCACGTGCAGAAGAGCGGAGATCAGGCGCAGGTCGGTGGCCACCGGGGCCTGGGTCGCGAGCAGGGCGATCAGCGCCTGGTGGACCTCGAGGTAGCGCCCGTCGATGCGGTCGTCGTCGGCGATCACCTGCTGGGCGAGCTCGACGTCCTGGTGCTCGACCGCCTCGAGGGTGCGGCTGAGCGCTGCGCTGACGAGGTCTAGGCCGCCGAGCGCGCTGGCCTCGAGCGCCTCGAGTTCCTCCTGATATTCGACGCGGATCTCGGGCATCAGCCGAAGCGCCCGCTGACGTAGTCCTCGGTGGCCTGCACCGTGGGACTGGTGAAGATCGTCTCGGTCGCGCCCACCTCGACCAGCCGGCCCGGCCTGCCGGTCTCCTCGAGGTTGAAGAAGGCGGTGATGTCGCTGGCCCTGGCCGCCTGCTGCATGTTGTGGGTGACGATCACGATCGTATAGCGGCTCTTCAGCTCGCCGATCAGGTCCTCGATCGCCAGGGTGGCAACGGGGTCCAGCGCCGAGCAGGGCTCGTCCATCAGCAGGACCTCGGGCTCGACCGCGATCGCACGGGCGATGCAGAGGCGCTGCTGCTGGCCGCCGGAGAGGCTCGAGCCCGGCCTGTCGAGCCGGTCCTTGACCTCGTTCCATAGGTGGGCGCCGCGCAGGGAGCGCTCCACGACCTCGTCCTTCTCCGCCTTGCCTACCCTGCCGGAGCCGAGCGAGAGGCCGGCGGCGACGTTCTCGTGGATCGACATCGTCGGGAACGGGTTCGGCGACTGGAAGACCATCCCGACCATCCGCCGCACCTTCACCGGGTCGATGCCGCCGGCGTAGACGTCCTGGCCGTCGAGCGTGACCTCACCCTCGACCCGCGCCCCCGCCGTCAGCTCGTGCATGCGGTTGAGGCTGCGCAGGAAGGTCGTCTTGCCACAACCGGAGGACCCGATCAGGGCGGTCACCTTGTGCGGCTCGATCGTGATGTCGACGTCCTGGACGGCGTGAAAGTCGCCGTAGAAGAGATTCAGCCCCCGGGTCTGCATCGTCGCCGCCCGGCGGCGATCGGGCGGCCCCTGCCCCAGGTCCGCCTTGGCTTCGGTTGACCCGGCGGCCGCCGCGTCGGCCCTGGCGCCTCGCGCCCCGGTCGGTTCCACCATCGCTACTGCCTTCCTTTCCCGCACGGGCTACCCGATCTCCGTTTTGCAGCGTCGGTAGACAAGGCGCGCGACGAGGTTGAGGATCATCACGATCGCTATCAGGGTCAGGGCCGCTGCCCAGGCCCGGTCGTAGGAGGCTTGTTTCATCACGCCGGGGGTGCGGTACTCGCTGTAGGCGTAGACGGCGAGGTTCTGCATCCGGCCCTGGAAGGGGTTGGTGTTGATCGAGTCGACGACACCGGTCGTCACCAGCAGCGGGGCGGTCTCGCCGACGATCCGCGCGATCCCCAGCATCACCGCGGTGACGAGGCCGGCAAAGGCGGTCGGCAGGACGACCTTCACGATCGTCTTCCACTTCGGCGTGCCGAGTGCGTAGGCGGCTTCGCGGAGGTGGTTGGGGACGATCTTCAGGACCTCCTCCGCGGAGCGGATCACGATCGGGGTCATCAGCAGCGAGAGGGCGAGCGAGCCCATGATGCCGAGGCGTATCCCGGGGCCGAAGAAGATCGCGAACAGCGCGTAGGCAAAGAGGCCGGCGACGATCGAGGGGATCCCGGTCATCACGTCGACGAAGAAGGTGAGCGCCCGCCGCAGCCTGCCTTCCCCGTACTCGTTCAGGTAGATCGCGGCCATGATCCCGATCGGCACGGAGATTGCCGCGGCCACTCCCGTGATCACGACCGTGCCGAGGATCGCGTGGGCGGCGCCACCGCCCCCGATCACACCGCGCGGGGTCCCGGTGAGGAATTCCCAGTCGAGGCCCGGCAGCCCTCGTTTGGTGACCTGGAAGAGCAGCGAGAGGAGCGGGATCAGCGCCAGCGCGAAGGCGGCGGCGATCGCAAAGGTCATCAGCCGGTCGAGTGCCCGCCGAGGCCCCTCCACCGCCCGCGACCAGGCGTAGATCGCGATGCAGGAGACGATCGTCCCCAAGGCCATCAGCAGGCCGATGCCGAAGGCGCCCGTCGCGGCCAGGGCCGCCGCGGTCAGTGCCAGCGAGCCGGCGATGACGCCGTGGGGAGCCCGTGCGGGCAGGGTGCCGCCGCGCAGCTGCCTCGAGACGAGCGGCGAGCGGATCTCCACCTGGCCCTCCATCACTGGACGCTCTGACGGGCGATGATCGTCCGCGCGATCAGGTTGGTGACCAGGGTGATCGCGAACAGGACCAGGCCGGAGGCGATCAGGGTGTTGATCGCGATGCCCGAGGACTCCGGGAATTCGAGCGCGATGTTGGCGGCGATCGTCGAGGGGTTCGCCTGGCTGATCAGGTTGAAGGTGACGATGCCCGAGACGGAGAGGATGATCGTCACCGCCATCGTCTCGCCGAGGGCGCGGCCGAGGCCGAGCATGGCGCCGCTGATCACCGACGACTTGCCGAACGGTAGAACCGTCATCCGGATCATCTCCCAGCGGGTCGCGCCCAGCGCCAGCGCCCCTTCCTGAAGTTTGCGCGGGGTCTGGGAGAAGACCTCGCGGGCGACGGCGGAGACGATCGGCAGGATCATCACCGTGAGGACGATCCCGGCGACGAGCATGGTGCGCCCGGTCGCCGAAGCGGGGCCCTCGAAGAACGGCAAGAAGCCGAGCGTCCGTTCCAGCCACTCGAGCACCGGCACCGCCGCCGGCCCGAGCACGAAGATTCCCCAGAGGCCGTAGACGACGCTCGGCACCGCCGCCAGCAGGTCGACGAGGAAGCCGAGGACGAGCACCAGCCGCTTCGGCGCGATGTGGCTGATGAAGACCGCTGCCGCGACGGCGAGGGGAACGGCGAGGACGACAGCGAGGGTGGCGGCGAGCACCGTGCCGAACGCCAGCGGCGCGACGTACTCGACCAGGCTCTTGCCCTCGGGCAGTTGCGAAGCGTCGGCGGTGATCGCCGGCTGCGCTTCGACCAGGAGGAAGAGCGCGACGCCGGCGAGCAGCGCCAAGATCGTCAGCGCGGCGGCGATCGCCAGGTAGGAGAAGATGCGATCGCCCGGCCTCCGGCGGGCGCCGGAGGCCATTGCCAGGAGCTGGCCGGCGTTGGTCGGGGTGGCCGAATCCAACGTCTTACGAGGCTTCGATCGCCTTGACGGCCGGCTCGATCTTCTTGGTCAGGGCATCGGTCAGCGGCGCCGAGCCCGCGTTTTCGGCAGCCACCTTCTGGCCTTTCGGGCTGATCGCGTATTCGAGATAGGCCTTGACGACCGCCGCTTCGGAGGCGGAGTCGTACCTGGTGCAGGCCAGCATGTAGGAGACGAGCACGATCGGGTAGACGCCCTGCGATTCGGTCTTCCGATCGAGTTCGAACGGGAACATGTATTGGCCCTGGGCGAGCGCCTTGGCTTCCGGCGACTCGTCGAGGATCTTCGCCGCGGCCTCGGGGGTCGGTTCGGCGTATCCATCGCCCACCTTGATCTTGGCGACGCCGAGTTCGCCGGCCTGGCTGGCGTCGGCGTACCCGATCGCGCCGTCGCCGGCGCTGACGGCTTCGACCACGCCCGAGGTGCCCTGGGCCGCCTCGCCGCCCTTGACCGGCCAGTCGCCGCTGACTTCGTAATTCCAGATGCCCGGCTCCACCTTCGAGAGGTAGTCGGTGAAGTTCTCGGTCGTGCCGGACTCGTCGGAGCGGTTGACCGGGGTGATGCGGGTGTCCGGGAGCTCGACGCCCGGGTTCAGCTTGGCGATCGCCGGGTCGTTCCAGGCGGTGATTTCCTGGTTGAAGATCCTCGCCACCGTTTCGGCGTCGAGATTGAGCTCTGCGACCCCTTCGAGGTTGTAGACGATCGCGATCGGCGAGACGTAGACGGGGACCTCGATCACTTCGCCCGGCTCGCAGCGTTGCATCGCGTTCTTCAACTCGCCTTCTTCTTCTTCGAGCGCCGCATCGCTGCCGGCATAGGCAACGCCGCCGGCGATGAACTGTTCGCGCCCTCCGCCCGAGCCGACCGGGTCATAGGAAATCGTCGCGCCGGAGTTCCGGTTGACGAATTCGGCGGTCCAGGCTTCCTGCGCCGCCTCCTGCGCTGTGGACCCGGCTCCCGCGATTTCACCGGATACGCCTCCCGACGAATCGCTTTCGCCGCCGCTGCCGCACGCCGCCACCCCAAACGCCAGGATGGACGCGAAGGCAATGACCATCAGCCACTTAGACCTAGTCACGCTGTCTCCTTCTCCTCGAGCTCACTCCGATTGCCGGCCCCAGGGCCGCGTACGGTCGCAACGCTCTCAGCGGCTGTCCGCCAGCTTGTTACCTGCCGGTAGCCGGGATGTAAAAAGGGTGTGAACTAGGAGGCGGCGAGCCGCTCGAGCGAGTGCCCGGGAGCGGCGTCCCCGTCTTCGGGCGCGCTCGGGGCGAGAGCCTCATCGCCCTCCACGGGCTCGGGATCGAACCTGTAGCCGACGCCGAAGTGGGTGTGGATGTAATGCCACGCCGGGGAGCGCTTCTCGAGCTTCTGGCGCAGCTTGCGAACGAAGACGTCGACAGAGCGGTCGCCGTGGGCCATCGCGTAGCCCCAGACCTGCTGATAGATCGCCTCGCGCTCGAGCACCCGCCCCTCGGCCCCGGCGAGAAGCTGCAGAAGCTCGAACTCTCGCCTGGTGAGGGCGAGGCTGCCGCCGCCGACGAAGGCCTGGAACCGATCGGCTCGGATCTCCAGCTCCCCCACGACGACCGGCCCGGCGTCCACCTGCGGGCGGCCCCGGCGACGGCGCGACACCGCTTCTATCCGGGCCATCGCCTCCTCCGGATGGCAGGGCTTGGAAATCCAGTCGTCGGCCCCCAGCCGCAGCGCCCGCACCCGCTGCGCGACCGTCGAGGGGCCGGTGCAGACGACCACGCCGAGATCGGGCAGCATCCCGCAGACGCGCTCCAGGTAGGACCAGGCCTCATCGCCGAGGACGGAGAGGTCGAGCAGGAGCGCGTTCAGCTTCATCGCCACCAGCTCCTCGGGAGGAATCGCCCCACCGAGGACGCGCTGCTGCCAGCCCGCCGCCTCGGTGCGCTTGCCGAGCACGGTGACGAAGCCGCTGTCGTCGTCTATTACCGCGAGCCTGATGGTCTGATTTGAGCTCAAAAGTGGCGGCGCCCAGTCGTCTGCCTCGGGCGCGTCCTTGTCGATGGGGCGATTGTAGGCGCGAAAGGCGGCGGAGCGAGCCGCGAAACGCCTGCGTTCACAGGATTTTCACAGCTGCAAGGCCCGTATTTCGGGGAAAAGCGGCTAGAAGGTGGCCGGCCGCAGGCCGGTGGCGATGACCAGCAGGATCGCGGCACCCGCCGCGTAGCGGTAGTAGACGAAGGGCCGGTAGCTCGAGGTGCGGAGCAGCCGCAGCAGGAAGGCGATCGCCAGGTAGCCGGAGACGGCGGCGGAGATCGTGCCGACGATCATCGGCCCCGCAACCCCGCTGGGCAGGCCGTCGTGGATCGCGCTGGCGCCCTTGAACAGCGTCGCACCGGCGACCACCGGGATCAGCATCAGGAAGGAGAAGCGGGCGGCGCTGTCGCGGTCGAGCCCGAGATAGCGGGCGGCGGTGATCGTGATCCCCGAGCGCGAAGTCCCGGGCGCCAGGGCGAGCACCTGGGCGAGGCCGATGTACCAGCCGTCCCTGAGCTCGGCGCCCTCGAGATCGCGGCGCTGGGGCAGGCTGTCCGCATACAGCAGCAGGGCGCCGAAGACGATCAGCTGCACGGCGATCATCCAGGGCTCGCCGAGATGCTCGTCGATGAAGCCGGAGCCGATGCCCCCCGCGATCACGGCCGGAATCGTCCCGATCGCGATCGCCACCGAGAGCCGCTGGTCCGGAGTCTCGATGGCCCGCTGCCCGGCCGCCTCGAGGAAGCCGCGCGTGAGCCTCACCACCTCGCGGCGGAAGTAGGCGATCGCCGCGATCAGCGTGCCGGCGTGCAGCGCCACGTCGAAGGTCTTGTTGAACTGCGGGTGGTCGAGCAGGAACGTGTAGTCCTGCAGCCACGGAACGATGATCAGGTGGCCCGAGGAGGAGATCGGCAGGAACTCGGTCAGCCCCTGGACGATGCCCAGCAGCAGGGCCTCGAGAGTCGACATGGGCGGCGCATCCTACGCAAGGCCGGTGCGGGAGCCGGCGCGGCCGCTCCCCATCCAGGCTGCGCCGGTTGCGCCGCCGCGGTGCGCTAGATTGCCGGGCGTGAAGGCTCCCGCACGCCGCACCCGGCTCCTCATGGCCATCTTCGCCGCCCTCTCGATGCTGCTGTTCGCGGCTCCCGCCGCGCTGGCCGAGAACGGCGTCGGGCTCGCGGGCCCGACCACGGACAAGACGGTCACCTTCTTCTGCTTCGGCGTTATCGCCTTCTTCGCGATCCTGGTCATCGTCCTCTCGATCGTGCAGGGCAAGCTCGAGAAGCGCAAGGAACAGCGCCGCTACGACCTCGAGCGCCTCGGCTAGCCCCAGCGGCAGCCGCTAGTCGAGCCGGAAGCCGCTCAGTAGGCGTTTCTCTGTCTCGCCCTCGATCCGGGCGATGACTTCGATGCGTCCCTCCAGCGGGGTGCCGCGGATCTTGGTCGCCAGCAGATCGTCGAGCTGGAAGATGCCCGCGGAGTTGTTGAGGTCGATCTCGATCTTGACCGGCCGCTCCTCCCCGGCGTCGATCCTCACCTTGTCGATCGCGGCCGCCGAGATCGAGTGGATCCCCTCCTGGCCGGACCGCAGGGGGATGCGGCTGCGGCCGTGCTCCATGTCGAGGGCGTCGGCGACCCGAACCACCCCGGCCTCGAGCGTGTAGGGCTCGCCGCGGCGGCGATGGCCGATGATCGCGTGCAGGATCTCCGAGGCGACGATCGTCCGCTCCGGCTCCTCGTAGGCGTCGAAGAGCAGGTCGTCGAGGGCGCCGCTGACCAGGAAGAGGCTGTAGGCCTCGTGGTCGGTGCGATGGATCGACATGCCGGCGTCATGCAGGAGGGCGCCGCCGGCGACGACGACCTCGGCGTCCTCGGCCGACATCCCGTGGTCGGAGGCCATCGCCGGTTCGACCCCCGCCTTGACCAGCAGCCGCAGCAGCCGCAGGGCGATGTTGAGCACGATCTTGTTGTGGACCCATGAATGGTCCGACATGCCCAGGCGTTCGGCGTGCACCTGCGTCATGTACCACCAGGCCCGCACCTGCTCGTCGTTGTTGACCGCGGTGAGAAAGCTCTTCAGCTTGCGATTGCCGCGCGTCGGGGCGGTGACCTGCGCGGCCGCGATCGCCTCCCGCGGAGGTTTGCGGATCGGCCCGCTGGGATCGGGCGCCGGCGCCTCGGGCTCGTTCATCTACGCCATCGTCCCACCTGCGGCAGCCGCCGCCGTAAAGATCTCGATACCGGGAGCCCTGGCCGCCCTCGACAGAGGGCCGCCGGCGCCCTCAGCCGCAGATCGGCCAGGGGCTGGAGCCGGACTGGGCGTACAGGAGCGCCGCCCGGTAGTCCTGCTCGGTCTCACTCGCGGCGGCAGGGTCGCCGCTGCCGCCGACCGATTCCCAGGTCCCGTAATCGAACTGGTATTTGCCCCGGTAGCTCCCGTCGGCGGAGATGGCCGTGGGGTTGCCGCCCGACTCGCAGGCGGCGATCGACTCGAGCGTCGCCGGGGAGACGCCTCCGGGCAGCTGCGAGAAGAGCTCGCGCTGCTGGCGGCGCCGCTCGGCGCGGATCCGCCTGACGCCGGCGCGGATGGCGCGGTGAAAGCTAACGACGGGCCTGTTCAGCACCGCCAGGCCCGCCGGCCTGGCGTCGGCGAGGCCGGTCCGCGGCTGCGACCCGCCGGCAGGCGCCTGGCCTCCGGCGCCGGTCGACGCCTGGGCGCCGGTGACGCTTCCAGGGGCGGCGGCATCGCCGACGGCGGGCCCGATCATCGCGAGCACAGCGGCAGCCACCAGGACGGGAAATATGTATGTGGGTTTTGAGCGCAAGCGCGGGACCGTGGCGAGGTCGGCGCGCTCGCACGGTGACCGCCGTCACACATGGGACGGAGAAAGAAACGATCAGCACTAACTCAGGCGAGGACACCGGAGTTCGGGGATGACGTCGCAGCGAACCTTGCAGGCAAAGCAACCCCTTCGCGCGCTCCGGGGCGCGTTTCTCGCCGGCCCGGCAGACCATTGAGGCGCGTTCCTCCCCGGCGCGCCATCATCCCCCTATCGCCGATCAGCCGACAACCCGCCTGCTGCTCGCATGCCCGGACAGGCCGGGCCTGATCGCCGCCGTGAGCGGCTTCCTCGCCGACGCGGGCCTCAACATCGTCGACGCCGATCAGCACTCCTCCGGCGAGGGGCGCCTGTTCATGCGCATGGTCTTCGACTCACCGCCCGAAGAGGCGCGCGAGCCGCTCTATCGCAGCTTCGAAGAGAAGGTCTCCGGGCCTCTTGAAATGGATCACCGCTTCGCCGAGTCGAGCGAGCGCAAGCGGGTCGCGATCATGGTCTCGCGGGAGGATCACTGCCTCTCGGACCTGCTCTGGCGCTGGCGCAGCGGGGAGCTTGGCGCCGACCTCGTCGCCGTCGTCTCGAACCATCCCGATCACGCCGCCCAGGTCACCTCCCTTGGGCTTCCCTTCCACCACATCCCGATTGAGGCGGACGGCAAGGAGAAGGCGGAGGCCGAGGCGCTGCGGCTGCTCGAGGGCGCCGACCTGCTCGTCCTCGCCCGTTACATGCAGATCCTCTCGGCGGACTTCCTGCGGCGCCTCGACGCCCCGGCGATCAACATCCACCACAGCTTCCTGCCCGCCTTCGTGGGTGCCGATCCCTACCGCCGTGCCCACGAGCGCGGCGTCAAGCTGATCGGGGCCACCGCCCACTACGTCACCGAGGAGCTCGACGCGGGCCCGATCATCGACCAGGACGTGACCCGGGTCAGCCATCGCGACGAGGTCGGCGATCTGATGCGGATCGGCCGCGACATCGAGCGCCTCGTCCTCGCCCGAGCCGTGAAAGCCCACATCGACGACCGGGTCCTGCTCGACGGCGCGCGAACCATCGTCTTCTAGCGACCTGAGTCTTCAGGTCGCGGCGCCTTCGGCGTCCCGCTGGGCCGTCTCCCACTCCTCGTAGAGCTCTTTGACGGCGGCCTTTGCCTCTTCGTGGCGGCGGGTCGCCCGCTCGGCCCCGGTCGGGCTCGACCAGGCGGCGGGATCGGCCAGCTCGTCCTCCAGCTCGCGCAAGTCGGCCTCCGCCCGCTCGATCAGCCGCTCCAGCTTCACGGCCTTGCGCGCCGCTTTCTGCGCCGGCTTGGTGGCGCTGTACTTCTTGGCGCCGGGGCGCGCCTTCGTCTCGACGATCCCCTGCGCCTCGGCCTCGTCGCGGCGGCGCTGGTACTCGGCCCAGCCGCTGGGGTGGCTCTCCAGCCGGCCGTCCTCGCAGACGAGAGTGCGACTGCCGACCGCCTCCAGCAGCGCCCGGTCGTGGGAGACGAGCAGAACCGTGCCCTCGAACTCGGTCAGCGCGTCCTCCAGCGCCTCGCGGCTCTCGATGTCGAGGTGGTTGGTCGGCTCGTCGAGGAGGAGGACGTTGGCGCCGGAGGCGACGAGGATCGCCAGCGAGAGCCGCCGCTGCTCGCCGCCCGAGATATCGGCGAGCTGTTTGTCGACGTCGGCGCCGGAGAAGAGAAAGCCGCCGAGCAGGGCGCGCGCCTGGTTCTCGTTGAGGCCGGTCTCCCGCTTCGCGGCGTCGAGCACGCTGCCGCTGCCGGCGGCGGTCTCGGCGTGCTGGGATAGGTAGCCGAGCTTGACGTTGTGGCCGTTGCGCACGCTGCCTGAGGCGGGCTCGCGCCGGCCGGCCAGGGTCTCGATCAGCGTCGTCTTGCCGGCCCCGTTCGGGCCGACCAGGGCAACGTGTTCGCCTCGCTCGATTTCGAGGTTGGTGCCGTCGAGCAGGGTCCGCCCCGGCACCTCCAGGGTCCCGTTGACCAGCTTCAACACCACCCGGCCAGGCCGCTCCGGCGCCTTGAAGTGAAAGCGCAGGTGACGGCCGTCCCACTTTTCGGCGGCCGGCCCGCCGCGCTTGGCCTTCTCGACCATCTTCACCCGGGATTGGGCCTGGCGCGCCTTCGTCGCCTTGTAGCTGAAGCGCTCGACGAACCTCTCCATTCGCGCGATCTCCGCCTGCTGGCGCTCGATCGCTTTGCCGAGGGCGATCTCCCGCTTCGCCTGCTCTTCGCGCCAGGCGTGCCAGGGGCCGGCGAAGAAGCGGGAACGACCGGCCTCCAGCTCGAGCACCGAGGTCCCGACCGCCTCCAGGAACCAACGATCGTGGGCGACGAGGACCACGGCCGCGTCGAGCCCGACCAGGTAGCGCTCGAGCCACTCCAGGGAGGGGATGTCGAGATGGTTGGTCGGCTCGTCGAGGAGCAGCAGGCCGGGGCGGGCGGCGAGCGCGCGCGCCAGCGAGGCGCGGGTCAGCTCACCCCCGGAGAAGGTCGAGAGCCGGCGATCGGCCTGCTCGGAGTCGAAGCCGAGGCCGCGGAGGACGGCGAGGACGTCGTCGCGCCAGCGGTAGCCGCCGCCGGCTTCGAGCCGCTGCTGGGCGGCGGCGTAGGCGCGCATCGTCTCCTCGCTCGCCTCCCCTGACATCTCCGCCTCCAGCCGCTCCAGGGCAGCCTCCGCCTCGAGCATGTCGGTGCGGCCGGAAAAGACGTACTCACCCAGGGTCGCCTGGGAATCCCGCGGCGGCCGCTGGTCGTGCAGGGCGACTCGGGCGCCGCGCTGCACGGTCAGCGATCCCGAATCCGGCGTCAGCTCCCCCGCCAGCACCCGCAGCAGCGTCGACTTGCCGGCGCCGTTGCGTCCCGACAGCGTCATCCGCTCGCGCGGCTCGAGCTTGAAGCCGACGTCTTCGAAGAGCAGGCGGCCGCCGGCGTAGACGTCGAGCGAGGTGGCGGTGGCGATAGCCATGGCGAGCACCAAGGTAATGGGCCGGCGCCCGCCGCGGAGCGCGTATGGTGGGCGCATGGAGCGAGACGAGCTGCGGGCCATCCAGGCGCCGCTGAAGGAGCGCTACGAAAGCGCGCCTGAGGAGGCGGTGGTCACGCTGCAAGCGGAGGGGACGCTGGGCGAAGGCGTCACCTGCTCGGTGCAGACCGGCCGCGCGATCGCCGAGGCCGGCCTCCACCCCGCCTCCGGCGGCGACGGCACCCTGCTCTGCTCGGGCGACATGCTGCTGGAGGCGCTCGCCGCCTGCGCCGGCGTGACGCTGCGGGCCGTGGCCACCTCTCTGGGGATTGCGATCGAGGGCGGGCGCGTCCACGCCGAGGGCGATCTCGACTTCCGCGGCACGCTGGCGGTCGACCGCGAGGCGCCGGTCGGCTTCGGTGAGATCAGGCTCCGCTTCGAGCTCGAGACCGAGGCCGGCGAGGAGCAGCTGGCGACGCTGCTGAAGCTGACCGAGCGCTACTGCGTCGTCTTCCAGACGCTGGCGCAGCCCCCCCGGCTCTCGGCGACGCTGGCCTGAGCGGAGGCCATCCGAGCGATGCCGCATCCGCTCAGCCACGTCGCAGAACTGGCGAAGGCGCGGCTGAGGCGGCGCTCCAGCGAACGCGAGGACGGGCAGGCGCTGGGCGAGCTGGAGGATCGCGCCCTGCGATTGCCGGCCGGGCTCGAGGTCGAATGGCTGGGCGTCTCCGGCTACCGGCTGAGCGCCGAGGGCAGGACGCTCTTCGTCGACCCCTACCTCTCGCGCGCTCCCTTCTCCCAGCTGCTGCGCCGCCGCGCGGCGCTGCCGGACCCCCAGGCGCTCGACCGCTTCGTCCATGCTCCGGGGGAGGTCGTCGGCGTCCTCGTCGGCCACACCCACTTCGACCACGCCGTCGATGCGCCGGCGATCGCCAGGCGCTTCGGCTGCAAGGCCTACGGCTCGGACTCGCTGGTAAACCTGATGGCGCTGCACGGCCTCGCCGAGCAGACCGTCGAGGTCGAGCCGTACCGCACCTACGAGCTCGGGCCGTTCGAGGTCAGCTTCACTCCGAGCGTCCACTCAAAGTTGCTGCTCGGCCTCGCGGTCCCTTATGACGGAGACCTCACCTGCGAGCACCTCGACGCGCTCTCGCCGGCGGCCTACCGCTGCGGACAGGTCTGGGGAATCTCGATCGACGTGGCCGGCACGCGGTTCTACCACCAGGGCAGCGCCAACCTGATCGACGAGGCGATCCGCGTCGGCGATGTGGACGTCTTCCTCGCCGGCGTCGCCGGGCGCGGCTTCACCGAGGATTACTGGCGGCGGATCATCCCCCGCCTCGACCCCAAGATCGTCGTGCCGACTCACTACGACAACTTCTTCCGGCCCCTGGGCGAGCCGATGGAGTTCGTCTCCAACGTACAGCTGGCGGGGCTGCCGGAGGAGATCGGCGCCGTCAGCAGGGACGTTCAGCTGGCCGCCCTGCCCCGCGCCGACCTCTGACCTCAGGCCGCGAAGTACTTGGCGGCGATCTGTTCGACCGTGCCCATCGTGCGAACCGTGTTCTGCCCCAGAGCGGCTGCGATCGCCTTCAGGTCCAGCTCCGAGTCGGACATGCCGCCCTTGGGGAGCCAGTAGAGCTCGCGACCCTCGATCGCGAGACGGTCGTCGTCGGTGGCGAGGGCGAGGACCTGCTTGCGGGCGGCGGCCTTCGGTTTTCCCTGCAGGAAGATCACCTGGAGCTTGCCCTTCGAAGCGCTCAGCGCCTTCGCGTCGAAGGGCTCCTGGGACGCCACCGCCAGCAGCTCCGCCGCGTTGCGCAGGAACACCGGCACCTCATAGCCGAGCGCCTCGCCGAGGCCGGCTTCGACCTTCGCCGCCAGCTTCGCCTCGTCGCTCTCCGCGGCGGCAAAGATCACGTTGCCGCTGGCGCGAAAGCAGCCGATGCCGTCGAAGCCCAGCGCCTCGAACTCCGCCCGCAGCTCCTCGTTCTTGATCCGGCGCCCGCCGAGGTTCATCCCGCGCAGAAAGGCGACGTAGCTCTCCATCGGGCGCAACGATACGTGCCTGCGTGCGCGGCCATGGGAGCATGAGCCCGTGAGCGCCGACTACAGCCAACTCCCAACCGGCCTTCCGGTCCCCGAGGACGACGGCGCCGCCGATCACCTGGTCGGGCTCGAGGTCCCCGCGCTGCGGCTGCCCTCGACGGCGGGGGCGCCGTCGGGTGCGGCAGGATCGATCGATCTCGCCGAGCTCGCGAGGGAGCTGCTCGTCGCCTACGTCTATCCCCGCACGGGGGTTCCGGGCCAAGCGCTGCCGGCGGGGTGGGACGACATTCCCGGCGCCCGCGGCTGCACACCGCAGAGCTGCGCCTACCGCGACGCCGTCGCCGAGTTCTCGGCGTTCGGGGCAGCGATCGTAGGCATCAGCGCCCAGACCCCGGCCGAGCAGCGCGAGTTCGCCGAGCGCGAGCACATCCCCTTCCCCCTACTCAGCGACCCGGACCTTCGCCTCGCCGACGCCCTGCGCCTGCCCACCTTCGAGGTCGAGGGCATGACCCTCTACCGGCGCCTTACCCTCGTCGCCGAAGGCGGCCGCATCGTCAAGGCCTTCTACCCCGTGTTTCCACCCGACCGCAACGCCGCCGAGGTGCTCGCCTGGCTCGCCACGCGGTCCCGCTGACCGCGCGGCTGGAGGAAATGACAGTGGAGGCGGCCGGAATCGAACCGGCGTGCGTGGCCGTAGCGCAAAGGTATCTACAGGTTTAGCCGGCGCTTGAATCTCGTCTCCCGGGGTCCGCGCCGGCGGGCACTACGGGAGGCAAAGCCCTCTGAAATGTCCCCTTGCGAACGGGGCGATTCGCCTGGGTAAGCCCGCAATTGAAGCCGGTGCCCCACCCCGCGGGCGGGAGTGGGCCGACTCTCACTCACTTAGCTATTGACTAAGCAGCGAGGGCGAACTCATGGTCCGCACGTATTGGTTGTTGCCGGTGTTTAACGAGGCCTCCGGCCACCTCGACCTGCAACCGTTCGCACGGACCGACCACGTCGAAGCCTGTCGCCCCCGTGCTATGTGACAGCGATTGTACGGTGTCGTTCGAGGATCCCTGCATGAACGAGACCGAATTCGACGCCATAGTGCTCGGTGCCGGCGCCCCCGGCGAGGTCTGCGCCGGCCGTCTCGCCGACGGTGGGCTCAGCGTCGCGATCGTCGAGGAGCACCTGGTCGGAGGCGAGTGCTCCTACTACGCCTGCATGCCGTCGAAGGCGCTCCTGCGCCCCAGCGACGTGATCGGGGAGGCGGGGCGCGTCCCCGGGGTGGCCGAGGCGCTCAGCGGCGGAATCGACGCCGGGGCCGTGCTCGCCCGCCGCGACGAGGTGATCCACGACCTCGACGACTCCGCGCAGCTGCCCTGGCTGGAGCGCCGGGGCATCGCCCTCTTCCGCGGTCAGGGACAGCTGGCGGGGGAGCGGCGCCTGACCGTCGAGGGGCAGACCCTGAGCGCCCGGCGGGCGATCGTGATCGCGACGGGAAGCGGCGCCGCGATGCCGCCGATCGAGGGGCTCGACTCGGTGCGCACCTGGAACAACCGCGACGCGACGACCGCAAAGCAGGTCCCCGAGAGCATGATCGTCCTCGGCGGCGGCCCGGTTGGCACCGAGCTGGCCCAGGCCTGGTCGGCATTGGGGACGAAGGTGACGCTGGTCGAGCGCTCGGAGCGGCTGCTGATGCGCGAGGAGCCATTCGCCGGGGCCCAGGTGGAGGCGGCGCTCGGCGAGCGCCACGGCGTCGACGTGCGCACCGGAACCCTCGCCCGGCTTGTGGAGGCAGACGGATCGGGCATCGCCGTAGAGCTCGACGACGGCGATCGGGTGCGGGCGGCGGAGCTGTTGGTCGCCATGGGTCGCAAGCCGCGCAGCGCCGGCATCGGGCTGGAGACGGTCGAGGTCGAGCCGGGCGACCAGGGCTTTCTGGACGCCGACACGCGGCTCCGGGTCGGAGGGCGCGATTGGCTCTACGCCGTCGGCGACGTCAACGGCCGGGCCCTCTTCACCCATATGGGCAAGTACCAGGCATGGGTCGCGGCGGAGAGCATCCTCGGCCGGGAGGTGGATGCGATCGCGGAAGGCATCGGCTCGCCGCGGGTCACGTTCACCGACCCGCAGGTCGCGGCGGTGGGAAAGACCCTGGCCCAAGCCGAAGAGGCGGGCATCGCCGTCCGGGCGGTGGACATCGACACCGACCGCACCGCCGGCGCCAGCTTCCAGGGACGCGAAACGGGAGGCACCTCGAGGCTGGTGGTCGACGAGTCGCGCCAGATCGTCGTCGGGGCGACCTTCACCGGCTTCGAGACGGCGGACTTCCTGCACGCGGCCACCGTCGCGGTGGTCGGCGAGGTCCCCCTCCCCCGCCTCCGTCATGCCGTCGCGGCATACCCCACGCGCAGCGAGGTATGGCTCAAACTGCTCGAGAAGTACGGCCTCTAGCGTCCAGAACCGCGGTGCTCAGATTGTCGAGCGGCTCTTCAGGACCTCGAGGAAGTCCTGAGGGAAGCCGGGGACCTGATCGAGCTCGTCAACGGTCCTGAAGCTCCCGATCCGCTCGCGATGGGCAAGCAGGCGCGTTGCCTGGGTTACCGACAGGCCCTCGGCTCGAAGCTGCTCGAAGCTGACCGTATTGAGGTTGATCTCAGCGCCGGTCCCCCCCATCGCCGGGGAGGGTGGCGGCGAGCCCAGCCCGGACCCCAAACCGCCGGATGACTCTTGAATCGGCATTCCCTGAATCGGAGGCTCCTGGGTGGGCGGCTGCTGCATGGGCGGCTCGAAAGCCGGCGGCTGGGGCGCCGCTGGCGGGGCCTGCGGCGGCTGCTGCTGGACGGGTGGCATCTCCTGAGGAGGAGGCTGCTGCATCGGCGCCGGGGGCGGCGGCGGCTCAACAGGCGGGATATGCCCCGGGGGCGGCGTCTGCCCCATCGGAGGCGCCTGCTCCATCGGGGGCGTCTGGCCCATCGGCGGCGCCTGGCCCATCGGGGGCGTCTGGCCCAAGGGCTGGGTCTCGGTGGCCGCGGGCGGCGGGGGCGGCATCTGGGCCGGCGGCGGGCTGGGCGGGCTGAAGCCGCCGCCCTCGCCGCGCACCGAGCGCAACACGGACTGCTCGGCTTCTATCGCCCTCTGCTCGGCTTCGCGAGCCCTTGCCTCAGCCTGGGCGACGCTCTGGCGGATCTCGTTCAGGCGCTGCTCACGCTCCGCCTCCTCGGATTTGAGCTGCGAGAGGCGCGCGGCCTCGCCGGCGCGCCGCTCCGCCTCTTTAGTGCGTTCCTCGATCTGGCGCAGGCGCTCCTGCGCCTCCGCCATCGAGCGTTCCTGAGCCGCGCGCTCGTGCTGGAGATGCTGTTCGGCGGTCTGCAGGTCCCCCGGCGATTGCGGCGGGACCGGTGGCGCGGCGGCGGCGGGCGGCGGCGGCACCGCGGCCATGCTCTGCGTATCGGCTGACTCGGCCGGAGGCGCCATGCCGGGCGCTCCAAAGCCGGACTGGGGAGCGGCCGCCGGAGGCTGCGGCGGCGCGGCCGGTGGCGCCTGGGCGGGAATGCCCTGCGCCGGAGGCTGTGCGCCCACCCCCTGCTGAAGAAGTTCGCGCTCGCGGGCGGCCTGCGCTTCGGCGCGCTGGCGCTCGGCCTTCGCGGCTTCCCGCTGCGCCCGCCGCGAGGTGCGAGGGGCGTTTGGCTTGCCGCGCTTTTCCGCCCGTTTGCGGGCCCTTTCCTCCTTGCGCTGCTTGGCCTGCTCCTGGCGCTGCTTGCGCTGCTGCATACGCTCGGCCCGCTGCTGCTCCCGCGCCTGCTTACGTTTCTCCTTCGGGTTGGCGGCCTGCGACGGTGGCGGCACCGAAGCGGGGGGCGGGCCGGCGGTGGCCGGCGTGCCGGCCGTCTGCTGCGGCGCGCCCGCTGGCGGAGGCGGGGGCGGAGCGGCGGCCGGAGCCGCCTCTTTCTTTTCCTTTTCCTTGCGGCGCCGTCGATTGACGACGAGGAGGAGGACGAGGATCGCCACGAGGAGTGCGGCGACGAAGTACTGGACGTTTTCCCCGACGAAGCTGTCGGCGAGGGGAAGAGCCACGAAACTGGAACCCATAGGCCCCGAAGCTACCTCATTCTGCTCTTGAATTCGCGCTCGACTTCGCGCCTTGCATCTCGATCGGCAATTTCACGCCGGCGATCGCGCCCCTCCTTACCCCGTGCCAGGGCCAGCTCCACCTTCGCCCGCGACCCTTTGAAGTAGATCCGGGTCGGGATCAGGGTCAGCCCTTTCTGCGCCGTGGTGCCGATCAGCCGTTCAATCTCGGCCCGGTGCAGGAGCAGTTTGCGGGGACGCTCGGGCTCGTGGTTCTCGCGGCTTGCCGGCGCGTAGGGGGGGATATGGAGTTTTCGCAGCCAGACCTCGCCGTCCTCGACCACGGCGTAGGCGTCGGTCATCTGCGCTTTGCCCTCGCGAAGCGCCTTCACCTCCGAGCCCTGCAGAACGATCCCCGCCTCCATCTTGTCGACCAGCTCGAATTTGTGGCGAGCGCGGCGATTCGTGGCGACGTCGCCGGAGACGGGCGTTCTCTGCTTGGACTTCTTAGCGGCCACCGGACGGCCCCCCGGGATTGCGCATACGTCGATCAGGCATCGCCGGGCTCCAGATCGACTCGACCCCGCACGGCTTCCACCCCCGTCACCCCGACCGAGATCGGGTCTCCCAGGCGCAGCAGGCTTCCCGACTCCCGTCCCTTCAAGGCGGTCTCGGTCTCGTCGAGCTCGAAACGCTCCTCGCCGACGAGGCGGGCCGGCAGGAATCCCTCGTAGACGTCGCCCATCTCCCCGCCGAAGGCGACGAAGGCACCGCTGCGGATCACCCCGGAGACCTCGCCTTCGAAACGCGCCTCCTTCCCCCGCTCGGCGAGCTCGCGCTCGAGCAGATAGGCGGCGCAGACGTCGTCGGCGGCGCGCTCGATGCGCATCGACTCCCGCTCCCGCTCGCTGCAATGCCAGGCCGCTTCGCGGGCTTCGGCAAGGCGCGGCGCCTCCTCCCCCTCGCCCAGCGCCGCCAGCAGCGAGCGGTGCACGACGAGGTCGGGGTAGCGGCGGATCGGCGAGGTGAAGTGGCAGTAGGCGGGACTGCCGAGCCCGGCGTGCCCGCTGTTGCGCGCGCTGTATTGAGCCTGCTTGAGAGAGCGGAGCACAAGCGATGTATACGCGTCGCGGCCATGCCCGCGCCGCGCCGCCTCCTCGCGGACGAGCCGGCTTGCGGCGGCGACGAGCTCGCCGGCCTGCCGGGGCGCGAGCCTCTCCCGCAGCGGCGGGGTTGGAATCCCCAGCGCGTCGAGCTGTTCGATCAGACGCTCGACCCGCGAGGGGTCGGGCTGCGCATGGACGCGGTAGATCGCCGGCGCCCGCTTACGCTCCAGCAACTGCGCAACCTGCTCGTTGGCGAGGATCATCAAGCGCTCGATCAGGCGGTGGGACTCCGTCTGCGCGACCGCCCGCGCGCCGACGACGTTGCCCTCGGAGTCGAAGCGGAACTCGGGCTCGAAGGACTCCACGTCGAGGCTGGTGGCACCCCTGCGCTCGCCCAGCGCCGCGGCGGCTTCCCTGGCCGCGGCCAGCGGCTCGGCCACGGGCTCGGGCGCCTCGGCGCGACCGCTGAAGACGACGTCGAGCTGGTCGTAATCGAGACGAACCTGGGAACGGATCCGGCTGCGGTAGAAGGCGGCGGTGCGCGGCTCGGCGCCCGGCCCCAGCTCAACCTCCGTCGTCACCGCGAGCCGCTCCACCCCGGGGGCCAGGCTGCAGGCCCCCTCGCTGAGCGCGTGCGGCAGCATCGGCTCGACCGAGCCAGGGACGTAGGTGCTGTTCGCTCGCCGCGCCGCCTCGCGGTCCAGCGGCGAGCCCGGCGGCACATGGGCCGCGACGTCGGCGATATGGATCCAGAGGTGGATCCCGTCCCCCTCGCGCCGCGCCGAGACGGCGTCGTCGAAGTCACGCGCCGTCGCCGGGTCGACCGTGAAGGTGGGCAGCTCGGTCAGGTCGCGCCTGGCGGCTGTGCGCTCCTCCGCGATCCCGGACGCACGCTGGGCCTCTCGCTCGAGCGCCGCCGAAAAGCCGCGCTTGCCGAGCCCGTCCGTCAGCGCCGCCTCGATCGCCTCGCGGGCATTCCGCGGCGCCCTGCGGGAGGACGGGTGCCGGTCCCTGCGCGCGCGGCGGCTCACGCCGGGGGCTGGGCGGCGAGCACTCCGAGGGCGCGTTCGAGCGCCTCGTCCATAGGCGTGTCGGGCAGGTCGCGGACGTGGATGTCGGGCTGGATGCCCTTGCCGGCGAGGTTGACGCCCTTGGGGGTGAAGTACTCGCCTGTGGTCAGCTTCAGGGCGCCGCCGTTGGAGAGGCCGACCTCCTGCTGGAAGACGCCCTTGCCGTAGGAGCGGGTGCCGACCACCGGCGCCTTCGCGTCGTCTGCCAGCGCCGCGGTGAGGATCTCCGCCGCCGAGGCGGTGTTGCGGTCGATGAGGACGGCGACCGGCCGTTCCGGCAGGTTGCCGCCGACGGTGCGGTAGGCGGAATTACCCTCGGTCCGCGAGCGGGTGGTGACGACGAGTTCGTCCTTGGGAAGGAAGACGCTGGCGGTCAGCACGGCCTCCTCCAGCAGGCCGCCGCCGTTGCCGCGCAGATCGAGGAGCACCCCTTCGGCCCCCTTCTTCTCCACCTTCTCGACCGCGTGCCGTACGGCGGCGTGGGCGCCTTCGCTGAAGGTGGCCAGCCGCACGTAGCCGAGCTTTCGCCCGTCCGCCTTCATCACCCTGCCGGTCACGACGGGGACGGTGATTTCTTCCCGGGTGAGGGTGAGGCGGCGGACCTTGCCGGTGTCGCCGTCGAGGACGCCGAGGACGACGTCGGTCCCCTCTGGGCCCTTGATCTTCCCGGTCGCGATTTCGCTGTTCTGACCGGCGAGCGATTCGCCGTCGACCGAGACGATCACGTCGCCCGGCTCGATCCCAGCCCGCTTGGCGGGCGACTTCGGGAAGACCTGGGCCGCGTGCAGGCCGCGCGGCACCGGCGTGACGGTGAGCCCGATGCCGGAAAAGCGGCCGCTGAGCGCCTCGTTGAAGTATTCGAGCATCTTGGGGGAGAAGTATTCGGAGAAGCGGTCGTGGTGGCGGAGGCGCAGGTCGCGGACCATGCCCCGCAGCGAGCCGTTGGCGAGGTTGGCCTCGTCGACCTCGCGGTAGTAGTGGTCCTCGATCAGTTCGCTCGCTTCGGCGGTCAGGCCCGCCGAGTCGTCGACGAAGACGTCGCGAAGGGACGGAGGCATCTTCGCCGGGTGGCCGCCGATCCACAGACCGGCGCACAGCATGGCGACCAGCGCGGCCCCGAAGGCGAGAGCCGCCCTGCCGCTCACGCGGGCCTCAGACCTTCAGGAAGCGGCGCAGGGTGACGCCGGAGCCGATCGCCGAGACGAGCACCGAGGCGGCGAAGAGGACCGCGACCAGAGCCGGGAAGGAGAGGGTGCTGTTGTTCTGCGCCGCGAGGAAGGAAAAGGTGTCGCTCAGCGGGTCGACGATCGTGATCTTGCCCAGCCACAGGATCAGTATGGCTACCAGGCCTCCGGCGAAGCCGACCACCACCCCCTCGATCATGAACGGCCAGCGGATGAACCAGCGGGTGGCCCCGACCAGGCGCATCACCTCGACCTCGCGACGGCGGGTGTAGATCGAGAGCCTGATCGTGTTGCCGACCAGCATCAGCGAGGCGACGATCAGCAGCGCCGTGATCACGCTGAGGACGATCTTCAGCGCGCTCGTCACCTGCTCGATCTTCTTGCCCCCCTGCTGCTGTTCGAAGGTCGGCGTTTCGGTGACGATGATCGATGAGATCGGCTTTGGCTTGCCGTCCGGGCCGGGCGGCGCCACCGCGCTGCGCACCGCTTCGAGGTTGCTGGCGTCGTCGGGCTTGACCGAGAAGTTGCCGGGCAGCGGGTTGTGGCCGCGCAGCTGGGTGATCGATTCTTCGACTTTGGCTTTGCCGTAGGAGTCTTTGAATTCCTTCAGCGCCTCCGCCTTGGTGATGAAGCGCACCGAGGCGACGTGGGGAATCGCTTCCAGATCGCCCTGCAGGGCGCTGATTTCGGCTTCGGTCGCGTCGTCGTAGACCGGCACCCTGAATTCGAGGCTCTGGCGAATCTCGTCGCTCTTCGCCTGGGTGGTCTGGAAGACCGGAATCAGCACGCCGAGCAGGATCACGGTGACGATCGTGGTCACGATGGCGGCCATGCTGGGCGCCGCGTTGCGGCGCAGCGCCCGGAAGGCCTCCTGGATGAAGAAGAGGAAGCGCGACATCAGAAAGCGCCGTCGTGGAGGTCGTGGCCGTTGGTCTGCCCCTCGGGGGCGACCCCCATCTCGGCCCGCATCCGGACCCCGAACTCGGTCGTCGACTCCTCGGTGTAGCCGCCGCTGACCTCGTCGCGGACGACGCGGCCCTCATACAGCTCGATCACGCGGCGGCGCATGTTGTCGACCATCTCGCGGTCGTGGGTGACGACGACCACCGTCGTGCCGGTCTTGTTGATCCGGTAGAGCAGTTGCATCACGCCTATGGAGGTCACCGGGTCGAGGTTGCCGCTCGGCTCGTCGGCGAGCAGCAGGGGCGGGTGGTTGACGAAGGCACGGGCGATCGAGACGCGCTGCTGCTCGCCGCCGGAGAGCTCGTCGGGGTAGCTGTGAAGCTTGGTCGAGAGGCCGACCAGGCGCAGCGTCTCGGGCACCTGGGTGCGAATCTCGGCGCGGCTGGCGCCGATGACCTGCAGGGCGTAGGCGACGTTGTCGTAGACGGTGCGGTCGGGGAGCAGCTTGAAGTCCTGGAACACGGTGCCGATGTTGCGGCGCAGCTGGGGGATCTTCTTCTCCGGCAGGGCGCCGATATCGCGGCCGGCGATGCGAACGCTGCCCTCGGTTACCTCCTCGTCGCGGATCAGGGTCTTGATCAGCGTCGACTTGCCGCAACCCGTGGGGCCGACCAGGAAGGCGAACTCGCCGCGGTTGATCGCCAGGGAAACGCGGTCGAGCGCCATGTGGCCGCCCGGGTAGACCTTGGTCACGTCGCGCAACTCGATGATCGGCGCGCCGCCACTGCGGGGCCGCGAGGTCCCCTCTTGCTTGCTCTTTCGCTTCTTCTCTCTGGCCATGCCTGCGGTCCCTTCTGCGACAACAGGGTGACTCCTGCGCATGCTCGACCGCGCAAGTCCCCGCCCAAAAAAGGTGAGCGCAAGCCTAGCGAAGTATTAGCGAACGCTAGAAAACGCTAAGAGAGCGTCTCGTCGACCGCGGCGACGATGTGCGCCGCGTCGATCCCGGCGGCGGCGAGAAGCGCCTCCGGGGGACCGCTGCCGGGGCGCTCGGTCACCGCGAGAGCTACCAGCGGCGTCGCCGAGGCGGCGCGGGCGAGGACGCCGGCGACGGTGTCGCCGATTCCGCCCTCGGCCCAATGGTCCTCGACAGTGACGATCGCGTCGGTTTCATCGGCGGCCGCGAGCAGGGTCCGCGCGTCGACCGGTTTCACCGAGTAGAGATCGACGACGCGCGCCGAGACGCCCTTGCCGGCGAGCTCGTCGGCGGCCTTCAGGCATTCGTGCAGGGTGATGCCGGCGCCGACCAGCGTCACCGAGTCGTCGCCGCTCGAGCGGAGCGTGCGGCTGCCGCCGATCTCGAAGCTCTCCCCCGCCTCGTAGAGGACCGGCGTCTTTTCGCGTGTCGTCCGCATGTAGCTGAAGCCGCGGTGCTCGCGCATCGCGTCGAGCAGCGCCACCGTCTGGTTGGCGTCGCTCGGGTAGAGGACGACGCTGTCGAGGACGGCACGGAAAGCGGCGATGTCTTCGAGCGCCATCTGCGACGGCCCGTCGGGGCCGATCGAGACGCCGACGTGGGAGCCGCAGAGCTTGAGGTCGGCGCCTGAGATCGCGCCCATGCGGATGAAGTCGTAGGCGCGGCTGAGGAAGGCGCCGAAGGAGGAAGCGAAGGGTTTCCAGCCGCGTGTCTGCAGGCCGACCGCGGCGGCAACCATCTGCTGCTCGGCGATGTACATCTCGAAGAAGCGGTCGGGATGCTTGGCGGCGAAGCGCTCGGCGTAGGTCGAGTTGCCAACCTCGCCGTCGAGCGCGACGACGCGCTCGTCGACGGAGCCGATCCAGGCCAGCGCGTCGCCGTAGGCGCCGCGCGTCGCGACCTCGTCGCCGGTCTCGTAGCTCGGCCGCTCGACCGTCTCGGGGGAGATCTCGATCGGCTGGGGCTGCGGCGGCGCCTGCACCTCGACGCGGAGGGAGCGCAGGCCGCCGAGCTCCTCGACAGCGGCATCCGGGTCGGCGAGCGGCTTGCCGTGCTGGCCGTCCTTATCCTCGACCGCGGCGACCCCCGAGCCCTTCTTGGTGCGGGCGAAGATCACCGCCGGCTGGTCGGCCTCGAGGGCGCGAGCGTAGGCGCCGTCGATCGCCTCGATGTCATGGCCGTCGATCTCCTGCACGTCCCAACCGCAGGCGGCGGCACGGGCAGCCAGCGAGGAAGTGTCCCATTCGTGCATCGTCGGCCCGCGCTGGCCGAGCCGGTTGACGTCGACGATCGCGACGAGGTTGTCGAGCCCGGCGACGCCAGCGTGCTCGAAGGCCTCCCACATCGACCCCTCGGCGAGCTCGGAGTCGCCGCAGAGGACCCAGACGCGGAAGTCGGACTGCTCGAGGCGCTTGCCCGCGAGCGCGATCCCGATCGAGATCGGCAGGCCCTGGCCGAGCGAGCCGGTGGCGACGTCGACCCAGGGGATCTCCGGCGTCGGGTGCCCCTGCAAGCGCGAGCCGTACTCGCGGAAGGTGAGCAGCTCCTCGTCGTCGATCGCCCCAGCCAGCTTGTACATCGAGTAGAGCAGCGGCGAAGCGTGGCCCTTCGAGAAGACGAGATGGTCGTTGGCGGCGTTGTCGGGCGCCGCGAAGTCGTAGCGCAGGTAGTCGGCGAGGAGCACCGCCATCAGGTCGGCGGCCGACATCGAAGAGGTCGGGTGGCCGGAGCCGGCGGCGGCGGCGGCACGGACCGAGTCGACGCGCAGCTGCTGCGCGTACTCGTGTAGCTGCTTCCGGCTCGTGCTCTGCTCGGCTGTGACCTGCCCGCTCACCGGCGCGAGGCTACCCGATCGCGACCATTCGTTCGATCGGGACCCGGGCCCGCTCTGCGATATCTGCGGAAACTCGGACCTCGAACTTCATCTCGCGCAGGGAATCGCGCAGTTTCGGCAGCGTGATCATCTTCATGTACTTGCAATAGGCCATCCGGTTGGCCTCGGTCAGGCTCGCCTGCGGCGCCGCCTGCTGCAGCGGGTAGAGCATCCCGTTCTCGGTCGCGACGATGAAGCTGCCGTCGGGATTCGCCTCGACGTGGGCCAGCATCCCCGAGGTCGAGAGCATGTGGATGCCATCGGGCTCGATGTCGCCGGCGGCGACGTACTCCATCGCCTGGGTCGAGCATCCGCACTCGGGGTGGATCAGGAACTCAGCCTCGGGATGTTCGCCGCGGGTGCGCTCGATGTCCTCGGGGCGGATGCCCGCGTGCACGTGGCACTCGCCGTCCCAGATGTGGAAGCGGGCGCGGCGCTCGGGGTCGTCGCGCAGCCCGGTCTCGCGCTCGACGAAGGAGCCGAGCCACATATCGGGGCCGAAGAGGATCTCGGTCCCGGCGCCGTGCTCGGCCCAGATGTGCTCGACGACCTGCACCGCGTTGGAGGACGTGCAGCAGTAGTCGGTCTCCGCCTTCACCTCGGCGGAGGTGTTGACGTACATCACCACCTTGGCCCCGGGGTGCTCCGCCTTCCAGGCGCGCAGCTGGTCGGCGTTTATCGAGTCCGAGAGCGAGCAGCCGGCGTCGGGGTCGGGAATCAGCACCGTCTTGCCCGGCGAGAGGATCGAGGCCGTCTCGGCCATGAAGTGGACGCCGCAGAAGGCGATCGCGTCGGCGCCGGTGGCGGCAGCCTGGCGCGAGAGGCCGAGCGAGTCGCCGAGGTAGTCGGCCACCTCCTGGATCTCGGGCAGCTGGTAGTTGTGGGCGAGGATCACGGCGTTGCGCTCGGCCGCGAGGGCGCGCACCTCCTCGCTCAGCGCAGCGACCTCCTCCGACGAGAGGTCCGGCGTCATCGTAGGTTGGATAGTGGGCAACTCCTGCATGGAGCCTCCGTCTTCCGTGATGTTCGCTGGCCCGGCCGCAGGCCTAAAAACCAGTCGAATGAACTGAGTACGAGTTTACTCTCTCGAGATGCCCGAGTTACCGGAGGTGGAGATCGCCACGCGGCGACTGGACGCGGCCCTGGCGGGAGCGGAGGTCGAATCGGCGCTGGCGCCGGGAATGAACGTGATGAAGACCTTCGAGCCGCCGCTCGAAGCCCTAGCCGGCCGCAAGATCACGAAGGTCCGACGGGTGGGAAAGCTGCCGATCGTCGAGTTCGGCGACCTGGCGCTGCTGATCCATCTGATGTCCGCCGGCCGCCTGCGGGTCTTCGACAAGCGCGCCTCGGCGAAAGACAGGGCGTCGCGGGTGCTGATCCGCCTCGCCGACGGGCGCGAGCTGCGCCTGCGCGAGATGGGCACCAAGCAGCGCGCCTGGGCCAAGCTGCTGGCAACCGACGCCGTCGAGCAGGACGAGTCGATCGTGCGGCTGGGCCCGGAAGCCTGGCCCGCGCCGCCGCCGGAGCTGTTCGCCGATCTGATCGACCAGCCGCGGCACCTGCACCCGCTGCTCCGCCACCAGGGGGACATCGCGGGGATCGGCCGCTCCTGGGTGGACGAGATCCTCTGGGAGGCGCGGCTGTCTCCGTTCAAGAAGGGCTCGGAGCTCGACCCCGACGAGGTGGAGCGGCTGCGCGCCGCGCTGCACGTGCTCGGCGACGCGATCGAGCATTACGAGGAGACGATCGAGGGCCAACTGCCCGACAAGGCGCCGAAGCCGCTGCGCATCCACAAACACGAGGGCGAGCCCTGCCCCCGCTGCGGCACCAAGATCGAGGCCGTCTTCTTCTCCGAGCACCAAACCAACTACTGCCCCGCCGAGCAAACCGGCGGCCGGGTGCTCAAAGACCGCCGGCTTTCGAAACTGCTCAAGTAATTCCGCCGCCTCCTCCGCTTCGCGTCGATGTCAGGCGAGGTCGATCAGCATGCTGAAGTCGAGGGTCGGCGCCGAGTGGGTCAGCGCCCCCACGGAGATGAGGTCCACCCCGGTCTCGGCGATGCCGCGCACGGTGTCCAGCGAGACGCCCCCGGATGCCTCCAGCGAGGGCCCCTTGCCGGGGCCGCCCGCCTCCCGGTCGCGCAACCGGACCGCGCCGCGCAACGCCTCGGCGTCCATGTTGTCAAGCAGTAGGACGTCCACGCCGATGCCGAGCGCGTAGGCGACCTCATCGAGATTGCGGCACTCGACCTCGACCGGCAGGTCCGGATGAGCGCTCCGGGCCCGGTGGACGGCCTTGGCGAGCCCGCCGGCAAGGGCGATGTGGTTCTCCTTGATCAGGATCGCGTCGTAGAGGCCGAAGCGGTGGTTGCGCCCGCCGCCCGCCACCACCGCCGCCTTCTCGAGCCCGCGCAGGCCGGGCAGGGTCTTTCGGGTGTCGAGGATGCCGGCGCCGGTGCCGGCGATCGCCTCCACGAAGCGGGCGGTGAGGGTGGCGATGCCCGAGAGGTGGCCGAGCAGGTTGAGGGCGGTGCGCTCGGCCGCGAGCAGGGCCCCGGCCGGCCCGCTGGCAAGCGCCACCTCGGCGGGAACCTCCTCCCGCCACTGGCCCTCGACCACAAGACGGTCGAAGGCCTCGACGCCCAGCTGGGAAAGCGTCTCCTGGACCGCCTCGAAGCCGAAGGCGACCCCCGGCTGCTTCTGGACGATCCGCGCCCGTCCCTGCGCCTGTGGCGGCACGGTGGCCTGCGAAGTGACGTCGCCGCTGCCGACGTCCTCGGCCAGGGCGCGGCGCACGACCTCTTTGAGCGGCTCACCCGGCTCGGTCACCATTGCCGTGCGGATTCTAGATTCGCGCCGGCCCGGCAGCCGTTCGCCTCCGTTCACCCGGTCTCACGCTTGGCGGCGCCAGGGCGTTTAATCAGTGACTTGACCCCACTGTCCCCTTACCTGTGACTTGACCGCCCTGCCGCCATTTCAGGCCTTGCTCGACGAGCATGCCGCCGAGGTGATGTCGGTCTTGAGAGGGGCCGTCGGGCGCGGCGACGCGGACGATTGCTTCCAGGAGACCTTCCTCTCCGCGCTGCGCGCCTACCCGAAGCTGCGCGACACCCGCAACCTGCGCGGCTGGCTGCTGACCATCGCCTACCGCAAGGCAATCGACCATCACCGATCCAACGGACGCCGCCCCCTGCCGGTCGCCGAGGTGGCCGAGATGGCGACGGTGGAGCCGGCGGCCAGCGAGCCCGGCTTCGGCAGGATCGACACCGGGGCCGAGGTCTGGAACGCGGTCGGCGCCCTGCCGCCGAAGCAGCGCGCCGCCGTTGCGCTGCGCTTTGCCTGCGACCTCCCCCACACCGAGATCGGCGCCGCGCTGGGCTGCTCGACCGAGGCGGCGCGGCGCAACCTCCACGAGGGAATCAAGCGACTGAGGAAGGAGCTCGCATGAAAGCCGCACTGCAACGCTTCAGCGACCGCGCCGCGGCCGAGGGACTGCTCGACGTCGCCTACACGACGGCCGACTCCCCGTTCGGGCCCCTGCTGCTCGCGGCCTCCCGCAAGGGGCTCGTTCGGATCGGCCTGCCCAGCCAGGACAGCGACGAGCTGCTGGCGGACCTGGCGGCCCGCGTCTCGCCCCGCGTCATCGAGGCGCCCGCCAAGCTGGACGAGGTGCGCCGCGAGCTCGACCTCTATTTCGAGGGCAGGCTGACCGACTTCGACCTGCCGCTCGACTGGCGTTTGACGAAGGACTTCCGGCGCGACGTTCTGCGGGTGGTCAACCGCATCCCCTACGGCCAGACGCGGAGCTACATGGAGGTGGCGACCCGGGCGGGCAACGCCAGGGCCGTTCGCGCCGCCGGCACCGCCTGCGGCGCGAACCCGATCCCGATCGTCGTCCCCTGCCATCGCGTGCTGCGCACGGGCGGCGGCCTGGGCGGATACGGCGGCGGCCTGCCGATGAAGGAAAGCTTGCTGAGCCTCGAGCGCTCCCTGGACGAAAAGCCGAATCGCTAAAGCGACAGCGGCCGCCCAGTCGATGGTGGGGCGGTGTCCTCCCGGACGGACAAGGCAGGGGCGCGAGCCGTGCTCGCAGCCCGGATCAGGCTCGCCGCGTGCGCAATGGCGATCGCGCTGCTGGGGCTGATCGCGCTGGGCCGGCCCTCCGCCGTCCTTGCCGGCCCCGCATCCCCCGCGCCCCGGCTGTCCTCGGAAACGGAAACGCCGGTCTTCTCCCCCGAGTTGGAAGAAGAACTGGAAGAGGCCAGCGGCGAAGAAGGTGAAGACGAAGAAGAACCGTCCGAAGAAGAAGAGGAAGAGGGCGAAGAAGCGGCGGAAGACGAAGCCGAAGGTCCCTTCCCGCCCGAAGAGTGCATCCTGCGCTCGGCGCACTCGCAGGTCTTCGCCTATCCGGGCCAGGACAGGGTGCGTCTGGTGATCGCCTACACCGCCCTGGCGCCGGCTGAGGTCGCCGTCGACTACAGCCTCGCCGGCCGAAAGGGCTCGCTGGGGCTCGGCACAGCGAGGAGGCGCCTCGGCAGGCAGGGACGGCTCCAGTTCACCGCCCATCTGAGCAAAGGGAAGATGAAGGTCGTTCTGGCGGCCAGGGCCTTCACCGTCGACACCGACATCGTCGCCGCCCCGGGCTACTGCCGGCGCTTCTACACCCGCCACCTCGGCATCAAGCGCGGCGGCCGGAGCCAGCTCGTCTGGTCCCAGTCGGACTCGATCTTCGGTCTTTAGCGCCCTAGATGCGTATCCGGTTGACGCAGGGCCGCTTGTCCAAGCCGTCCAAGCGGGTGGGTGAGGCGCAGCCGAGATTCTCCCCACCCCAGTGTGGGAAAAGTCGGATGCGGCGCGCCGTGGGGTTTGGCCTCCTCGGGCCAGATCCGGCGGGCTCCCTGACGGAACCGGATACGCATCGTGTCCTAGATGATTGATTCCACGCCCAGGTGTGACTGGGGACGCGTCATCCAGGTGGGCCTGGTCGTGGAATCAATCATCTAGCGCTGCGGCGACAGCGCCGCGGCGACCCACTCGACCGCGGCGGCCAGATGCGCGGGGTCGATCTGGTGGCCGACGTCGGACTCGTGGTACTCCACCTCGAGGCCGCCCTCTTCGAGCAGCCTGCGTGCCCGCTGCCCGAAGCCGATTTCGATGATCGGGTCGCGGCGGCCGTGGGCGATGAAGGCGCGGGTCTCGAGGCGATCGCCGAGCGAGGGCTCCCAATCCTCGACACTCGGCACGAAACCGCTGAAGGCCATGATCCCCGCCACGGCGGGGCGATCCGCCCCCAGCCCCATCGCGTAGCTCATCACCGTGCCCATCGAGAAGCCGCCCAGGACGGTGCGCGACGGCTCGATGCCGGTCCGCTCCCAGATCTCGTCGTGAAAGGCGCCGAGCAGCTCGCGGGCGGCGTGGAAGGTGTCGGGGTCGGGGTAGCCGACGCGCGGCACCGTGTACCAGTGAAAGCCGGGCATGCCCGGCAGCGCCAGCGGCGCCCGCGGGGCGGCCACCGTCAGGCGCCGCTGAGGGTCCAGAAGATCGGCGAGCCCGATCAGATCGCCCTCGTCGGTGCCGCGGCCGTGGTGCAGCACCACCAGCCCCTCCGCCCCGCCATCGGCCGGACGCTCCACATAAGTCAGCGACTCGATGAAACGACCCTAGCGACCGTCTCCCTTCCGAGACGAGTGCTCCAGCGCCGCGCCAGGCGCGTCATCCGGGGGTGCGCTAATTGGATTCGCCCGTCGAGGCGGTCTTGTTGAGGAAGTCGCGGATGAAGTCGTCGATGTCGCCGTCGAGGACCCGCTGGGCGTCCCCAACCTCGTGGCCGGTCCGGTGGTCCTTGACCCGCTGGTCGGGGTGCAGGAAGTAGCTGCGGATCTGCGACCCCCAGGCGACGTCTTTGACCTCACCGCGCTCCTTGGCCAGCGTTTCTGTGCGTTTGCGCTCCTCGAGCTCGATCAGCTTCGAGCGCAGCAGCTGCATCGCGACCGCCTTGTTCTGGGTCTGGGAGCGCTCGTTCTGGCACTGCACGACGACCCCGGTCGGGATGTGGGTGATGCGAACCGCCGAATCCGTCTTGTTGACGTGCTGGCCCCCGGCGCCGGAGGCGCGGTAGGTGTCGACGCGCAGGTCAGTGTCGTCGATCTCGACCTCGACGCTTTCGTCGACGAGGGGGCCGACGTCCACCTGGGCGAAGCTCGTGTGGCGCCGGGCCGAGGAGTCGAAGGGCGAGATCCGCACCAGCCTGTGGACGCCGCGCTCGGCGGCAAAGAGGCCGTAGGCGTTCTCGCCATGGGCGAGGAAGGTGGCCGACTTGAGCCCCGCCTCCTCACCCGGCGAGGCCTCCTTCATCTCGACCCCGAAGCCCCGCCGCTCCGCCCAGCGCAGGTACATGCGCAGCAGGATCTCCGCCCAATCCTGGGAGTCCGTGCCGCCGGCGCCGGCGTGGACGGTGACGACGGCGTCGCCGGCGTCGTACTCGCCGCTGAACAGGCGCGCCTCTTCCAGCTCCGCCAGGCGCCGCTCGACCGAGGCCAGCTGCGTCGCCAGCTCGGCGGCCATCTCTTCGTCCTCCCCGGCCATCTCGGCGAGCTCGCCGAGGTCGGCCACCTCGGACTCGAGGCCCCCGAAAGTCTTCAGCTTGCGCTGCGCGCGGGCATGGGCCGCAGAGGTGCGGGCCGCCGCCTCCTGCGAGTCCCAGAAGCCGGGCCGCTGCATCTCGGCCTCGAGGCGCTCCGATTCGGCTTCCAGCGCAGCGAGGTCAAAGGTAGTCCGCAAGCAGGGACAGCTGCTCGCGGACAGCGGCGAGGCGCGGCGCTACGGATTCCGTCGAGGGTGCGTCGGCCACGGCCGCAGATTACCCATCGGCCCCGGCGAACCGGCTACTCAGCGGGAGACGCGGCGCTATCCGGCGGGAGACGCGGGACTATCCGGCGGAAGCGACCGCGCCGATGATCCAGGTCGAAGCGGGGGCAAAGACGCCGTCCGGGCCTTGGAAGTCGGCCAGCGCCTCGCGCAGGTCGGCGGCGATCTTGGGCCGGATCTCGTCGATCCGGTCTTCCCAGAGACGGATGACCTCGCCGGCGGGGCCGAGCGCCATGTTGAATTCGACCGCGTGGTCGAGGTCGTTGCCGATCTTCAGCGGCAGGTCGCAGCGCCGCAGAGTGATCTGCTCGAAGCCGGCGATCCTCAGCTGCTCGGTGACCGTGTCCGCGTTGGCCATCGAGAACGGGCCGGGCCCGCAGGTCGGCTCGTCGGTCTCCTCGGGGTGCTCGAGGTACTCGTCGACGACCAGCTCGGCGCGGCGCACCCAGTCGTTGTCTTCCTTGCGCCGCCAAACGACGGCGCAGAGCCTGCCGCCGGGCGCCAGCGCCGAGCGGATGTTTTGCAGGGCGGCGACAGGATTGGCGAAGAACATCAGGCCCATGCGCGAGAACGCGTAGTCGTAGCCCTCGCCGAGATCACCGATCTGCACGTCGGCGACCGAGAAGGAGACGTTGGCCGGACCGCGCTCGGCCTCCTTGCGAGCCTGCTCGATGAAAGGCTCGGAGACGTCGACTCCGAATGCCTCCCCGTCCGCCCCGACCAGCTCGGCCAGGCGCCGGGTGGTGTCGCCGAAGCCGCAGCCCAGATCGATGACCCGGTCGCCAGCCCCCGGCGGATTGGCTGCCATCGCCGCCTCCCCGTGAGCGCCGAGGCCGTCGATGACCAGCTCGCGGTACTTGGCGAAGGCGTCGAAGAGAGGGCCGCTCCAGGCGTCGGTTGCCTCCTGGTTGGCCGCTGAGACCTCCATCGCCTTCATGGTATGCCCAAACGCATCGGGATTTCCATCCAATTGATGATCCGCCCTGCGGGGATCGGCTAGTCGAAGCCGGCGGCCCGCATCGCCTCGGCGCGGTCGTCGAAGGGCCGCCAGCCGGCGATCAGGCCGCCGCGCAGCTCGAAGAGCCAGGCCATCTCGTCGAGGCTCGCCTCCGAGCCGTCCTCTTCCCAGTTCCAGCGCCGGCGGATCAGCGCCACGGCCGTGCCGTCCCCCGCGGCCTCGTCCTCGTAGAGCTGCTCCAACTCGATCGTCTGCTGGACCCCGCCCGGCGGCCGGGTCGCCCACAGCCGCGCCGCCTGGCGTCCCTTGCGCAACCCGCGCATCGAGTGCAGCTCGACATCCGGAGCGAGGACCCTCACGAAGGCATCGAGGTCGCGCTCGTTAAAGGCCCGAATGAACTCCCGCACCGGATCGTGCGTCATGCGGCTCCCACGCGCTGAGGGCGCTAGGCCCCGTGGCACTTCTTGTACTTTTTCCCCGAGCCGCACCAGCATGGATCGTTGCGGCCAACTTTGTCGTGCTCGTCCTTGACGACGGTCTCGACCACCTCGGAGGAGCCGTCGCCGGGGCCGCCCTCCATCGTCGTCGCGGTGGCGCCCTGCACGCCCATCGGGCGGCTCGCGGCAACCTGTTCCAGCGCCGATGGCTGGCTCTCGAGGGTGCCGCCCGAGTAGTCGAGGGCCTGCGCTCCGTTGCCGCCGTTGGCGGCGAACGCCCGCTGGGCCTGAGCTGGGTCGATTTCCATTTCGGCCCTGAAGATCAGCTTGCTGAACTCCTCCCAGATCGAGTGCATCAACTCCTCGAACATCGAGAATCCCTCGTTTTTGTAAGCGATCAGAGGGTCGATCTGAGCGTGGCCGCGGAGGCCGATGCCTTCGCGCAGGTAATCCATGTCGAAGAGGTGTTCGCGCCAGCGGGTATCGATCACCTGCAGGAGGATCGAGCGCTCGATGAAGCGCATCACGTCCTCGCCGAGCTGCTCCTCGCGGGCGTCGTAGGCCTTCATCGCGTCCTCGTCGAGCTCGTCCTTGAGCCTTTCGCGATCGACCGCCTCGGGCGGCATCGAAGCGACGTCGATGCTGAGCGGCCAGATCTGGCGCAGCTGCGTATCCAGCTCCGGCATGTCCCACTGATCGAGCTCGTCGCCGGGCGTGTACTCGTCGACGAGTCGCTCGATCACGCCCTCCAGCTCGTCGCGGGCCACCTCGGAGAGGTCCCTGCCCTCGAGGATTTCGCGCCGGTACTTGTAGACGACGCGGCGCTGCTCGTTCATCACGTCGTCGTACTCGAGCACCCGTTTGCGGATCAGGAAGTTCTGCTCCTCGACCTTCTTCTGCGCGCCCTCGACCGTCTTGGTCAGCATTTTGGCCTCGAGGGGTATCTCCTCGCCGTCCTCGCCGACGGGGCCCAGGCGGTCGAGGATCTTGTACATCCGTTCTCCCGAGAAGAGCCTGATCACGTCGTCTTCGGAGGAGAGGAAGAAGCGCGTCTCGCCAGGATCGCCCTGGCGGCCGGAGCGGCCGCGCAGCTGGTTGTCGATACGGCGCGACTCGTGGCGCTCGGTGCCGCAGATGTAGAGGCCGCCCAGCTCGCGCACTTCCTCGGCCTCCGCCTTGCACTGCGGCTCCAGCTCGGCCGTCTTTGCTGCCAGGGCCTCCTCGTAGCCCTCGCTGCCGGGGGCGATGCCCTTGCTCTTCAGCGCGTGGATCGCCAGCTGCTCGGCGTCGCCGCCGAGCTTGATGTCGACTCCGCGGCCGGCCATGTTGGTGGCGATCATCACCGCGCCCTTGCGGCCGGCCTGGGCGATCAGCTCGCCCTCTCGCTGAGCGTGCTCGGGCTTGGCGTTGAGGACCGCGTGCTCGACGCCGTTCCGCTTCAGCTCCGCCGAGATCATCTCCGAGACCTCGACCGAGACCGTGCCGACGAGGATCGGCTGGCCTTTCTCATGGCGGGCCAGGATCTCGCCGAGCACCGCCTGCCACTTGCCGTCCTTGGTCTTGAAGATCTGGTCGTTGCCGTCGATCCTCACCATCGGCCGGTTGGTGGGTATCTCGATCACCGGGACTTTGTAGATCTTCATGAACTCGGTCGCCTCGGTCAGGGCCGTCCCGGTCATGCCGGCGAGCTTGTCGTAGAGGCGGAAGTAGTTCTGCAGGGTGATCGTGGCCAGCGTCTGGTTCTCCTCGCCGATCGCCACGCCCTCCTTGGCCTCGACGGCCTGGTGCAGGCCCTCCGACCAGCGCCGCCCCTCGAGGATGCGGCCGGTGAACTCGTCGATGATCATCACCTCGCCGTCGATCACGGCGTAGTCCGTGTCCAGCTTGTAGAGCGACTCCGCCTTCAGCGCCTGGACCAGGTGGTTGACGAGCCCGCCGTGCTCGCCCAGGTAGAGGTTGTCGATGCCGAGGAATTCCTCCGCCCGCTTTACCCCCCGCTCGGTCGGGGCGACGGTCTTGTGTTTCTCGTCGTACTCGTAGTCGTAATCGGCCTCGGAGGTGTCCTTGTTCTCACCGAGCGATTTCAGCTTCTGTTTCGCCGGCACGCCATCCATCTGCCTGGCGAGGCGGGCGAATTGGTAATAGATCTGGGCTGCCTCTTCGGGCGCGCCGGAGATGATCAGCGGCGTGCGCGCCTCGTCGATGAGGATGTTGTCGACCTCGTCGACGATCGCGAAGCAGTGGTCCCGCTGCACGCAATGCTCCAGCGCCGAGGACATGTTGTCGCGCAGGTAGTCGAAGCCGAACTCCGAGTTGGTGCCGTAGACGATGTCGCCGGCGTACTTGCGCTGGCGCGTCTGGTGGTCGTCGCCCTCCTGGATTGCGGAGACGCTCGCGCCGAGGGCCTCGTAGACCGGGGCCATCCATTCGGCGTCGCGGCGGGCCAGGTAGTCGTTGACCGTGACGAGGTGGACGCTGTTGCCCGCCAGGGTGTTGAGGAAGACGGCCAGGGTGGCGGTGAGCGTCTTCCCCTCGCCGGTCTTCATCTCCGCGATCGCGCCGTCGTGGAGCACCATGCCGCCGATCAGCTGTACGTCGTAGTGCCGCTGCCCGATCGTACGGCGGGCCGCCTCCCGGGTCAGCGCGAATGCCTCGGGCAGGAGGTCGTCCAGGGACTCGCCGTTCCTTGCCCGCTCGCGCAGTGAATCGGCCTCCTGGCGCAGCTCGTCGTCCCCGAGGACTTCCATCTCGGGCTCGAAGCGGTTGATCGCCTCGGCGCCCTTCTCGTAGGCCTTGAACTTCCGCCCTTCCCCGACGCGCAGCGCGCGCGTAACCATGTCCCGTGCGTTAGCCACGACTCAGAGATTAGCTATGAGCCACCCCGCCCGGGCGGATACTCAAATCGCCGGCCTGATCAGGCCGGCGATTGTCCGAAACGGGATATGTCCCGCCACGGGATTACGCGGTGCGCCCCCGCATGCGGGCCACGGCTCGGCGCGTGCGGCGCCGCTTGCGACGCAACTCGCGATGCTTCTTGACCTGGCGGCGGATGTCCTCCGCCAGCTCGTGAATGGTGTGCATCATCTCGGGCGATGCCTCGCTGGCCCTCAGCGTGACGCCCTTGAGGCGGAGCGTCGCCTCAGCGACCTGGCTGTCGGCGATCGACGGGTTTCGCTCCTCGTAGATCTCGACATCGAGCGTCGCCAACCTGGACACCTGCCTGCCGACGCGCTGGAAGCGCTTCTGCACCTGCGCGCGCAGCTCGTCGTCGACCTCGACGTTACGACCACGGATATCGATGCGCATAGTCCCTCCTTGGGTCTCTCCCGATGCTACGCCGCACTACCCGTTCAGGCAAGGGGCAAGCCAACGAATGGCGGCCCCGGGTGCTCTTTCTCAGGACGCTAGAGCCGCCGGGCGAAGGTGACCGCGACGATCCGCCGCGTGCCCGCCCTGCGCAGGGCGTCCGCGCACGCCGAGAGCGTCGCCCCGGTGGTGAAGACGTCGTCGACGAGCAGGACGCTGGCCGGGGCATCCCCCTCGGCGCGGATCCGCGGCGGTTCGGCGATTCGCCGCGCCCGCGACCGCCCGACCTGCCGGCCGCCCCCGTCGCGAACCAGGCAGCTGTGGATGGGTACCCCGTTGAGGCGGCAGAGGGCCGCCGCGATCTCGGCCGCGGGGTCGAAGCCACGGCGGCGTGTGCGGCGGGCGGCCGTGGGGACGGGGACGATCGCCCCGCCCAGCAGCGCCGTCGGCACCAGCCAGTCGATGCGCTCGGCCATCACCGCGGCCACCGGCAGCAGGCGGCGGACCTTCAGCGCCGTGACGAGGTCGCGGGCGACACCCTGATGGGGCGCCGAGGACCAGGCGCAATCGACCCCCGCCGGGCCCCTGCCGGAGAGGGGTTTGGCTTCGGCGAGCCTGCGCGCGCAGCCGGGGCAAATCGCCTCCTGGCGCCGGCAGGAGCGCCCGCAGGCCGGGCAACGCGGCGGCACGAGGCCGGCGAGCAGCGCGTCCAGGACTCCCATCGGGGGATCCTCGGCGGCCTCGTCGCGCGGGTGGCGCGCGAAATGTCAGAAAAGGCTCAGGACTCGGCTAGGCGGCCGGCGATGCCGCCGACCAGCATCGCGCCATCCTGCAGCTCGGCGCCGGCGAGCAGGATCGAGTCGCGGACCCAGGCGCCCGCGCCGACCCGGCAGCCGTCGCCGAGGATCGCCGGTCCCTGGATCCGGGCTCCGGGCCCCAACTCGACCCCGGCGCCGATCAGCACCGGGCCCTCGATCTCGGCATCGCCGAGCTCGCTGGCGGATCGCACTCCCTCGGCCACCTGTGGGGCGCCGGCCTCGATCGCCACCTCACCCCTCAGAGCATCGAAATTGCTGTGCCGCAGCTCCTCGACGTTGCCGATGTCGTCCCAGTAGGCGTCGATCTCATGCGAGTAGAAGGGAATGTCGGCTTCGAGGAGGGCCGGGAACACGTCCATCGCCCAGTCGGTGAACTCGGGCGGGTCGCCGGGCCCGGCCGCCTTACTGGCCCCGGGCTCGGGGAAGTAGTCGAAGACCTCGGCCCTGAACATGTAGATGCAGGTGTTGGCGAGGTCGGAGAGCGCCTCGGAGGGATCGGGCTTCTCCTGAAAGCCCTGGACGCGCCCGTCCTCGGCGGCGATCACGACGCCGAATTCGCTGGTGTCGGCGACGCGCTTCGTCGCCAGGGTCACCAGCCCGTCGTGGGACTCGTGAAACTCCCTCATCGCGGTGAAGTCGATGTCGGTGACCGCGTCGCCGGCGACGACCAGGAAGGAGTCGCCGAGGTAGGAGGCGACGTTGCGGACCCCGCCGGCCGTGCCGAGCAGCTGCTCCTCGAAGCTGTAGGTGAGGTCGACCCCGAAGGCGGCGCCGTCCCCGAAGTGGCCTTCGATCGTCTCCGGGAACCAGTGCAGGTTGGCGACGGCCCGATCGAAGCCGTGGCGGGCGAGCAGGCGCACGATGTGCTCCATCACCGGCCGGTTGAGGACCGGCGCCATCGGCTTCGGGATCCGGCAGGTGATCGGCCGCAGCCGCGTCCCAAGCCCGGCGGCAAGGACCATCGCTCTCATGCCGCCCCCGGACGCGGAAGCGAATCCCTGTCCATCTCTGATTCTTCAGGCATTCGCGGGAGCAGAGGAGGCGGCGATATGTATCTAGTAGCGGTAGTGATCGGGCTTGTAGGGGCCCTCGACCGGGATGCCGAGGTAGGCGGCCTGCTCCTCGGTCAGCTCGGTGAGGTGGACGCCGAGGGCCGCCAGGTGCAGGCGGGCGACCTTCTCGTCGAGGTGCTTGGGCAGCACCGTGACCTCCTTGGCCATGAAGCCTTCGGGCTGGCCGTAGAGCTCGATCTGCGCGATCACCTGGTTGGTGAACGAGTTGGACATCACGAAGCTCGGATGGCCGGTCGCGTTGCCGAGGTTGAGCAGCCGCCCCTCGGAGAGGAGGATGATCGAGTGGCCGTCCGGGAAGCGCCACTCGTCGACCTGCGGCTTGATATTGACCCTCTCGGCCGGCGAGGCTTCGAGCCCGGCGACGTCGATCTCGTTGTCGAAGTGGCCGATGTTGCCGACGATCGCGTTGTGCTTCATCCGCGCCATGTGGTCGGCCGCGATGATGTCCTTGTTGCCGGTCGCGGTGATGAAGATGTCGGCCGTCCCGACGACTTCCTCCAGCGTCCGCACCTCGTAGCCCTCCATCGCCGCCTGCAGGGCGCAGATCGGGTCGATCTCGGTGACGATCACGCGGGCGCCCTGGCCGCGGAGGCTCTCGGCACAGCCCTTGCCGACGTCGCCGTAGCCGCAGACGACGGCGACCTTGCCGCCGATCATCACGTCGGTGGCGCGGTTGATCCCGTCGATCAGCGAGTGACGGCAGCCGTAGAGGTTGTCGAACTTCGACTTGGTGACCGAGTCGTTGACGTTGATCGCCGGGAAGAGCAGGTCGCCGGTCTCGGCCAGCTGGTAGAGCCGGTGCACGCCGGTGGTCGTCTCCTCGGTGACCCCCCTGATGCCGGCGGCCATCTGGGTCCAGCGCTGCGGGTCGGCCTCGAGCGAGCGCTGCAGCGTCTCGAGCACCACCCGGAACTCCTCCGAGTCGGCCGAGGCGGGATCGGGCACGGCACCCGCCTTCTCGAACTCGACCCCCTTGTGGACGAGCAGGGTGGCGTCGCCACCGTCGTCGAGGATCATGTTCGGGCCCTCGCCGTCGGGCCAGAGCAGGGCCTGCTCCGTGCACCACCAGTACTCCTCCAGGGTCTCGCCTTTCCAGGCGAAGACCGGGATGCCGGCGGCTGCGATGGCCGCGGCGGCGTGGTCCTGGGTCGAATAGATGTTGCAGGAGGCCCAGCGCACATCGGCGCCGAGCGCCTTCAGCGTCTCGATCAGGACCGCGGTCTGGATCGTCATGTGCAAGGAGCCTGCGACCCGCGCGCCCTTGAGCGGCTGCTTCG
>DASSTR010000066.1:0-4989 GCA_035707825.1 Solirubrobacterales bacterium | reverse complement strand
CTTCGACGGGCCCCGATGCCAGGGCAACTGCCCCGGCCGCGGCTGCATCGAGACGCTCGCGTCCGGCACCGCGATCGGACGGGAGGGCCGCGAGGCTGCGGCGCGCGAGCCGGAGTCCGAGCTGGGGAAGATGAGCGCCGCCGGGCGCGAGATCGACGGCAGGGCGGTCACCGAGGCGGCCCACGCCGGGGACGCGACCGCGATCGACGTCTTCGACCTGGTCGGCAGGCGGCTCGGCGCCGCCCTGACCAGCTTCGCCAACATCTTCGAGCCGGAAGTGATCGTGATCGGCGGCGGTGTGATGGCGGCCGGGGACCTGCTGCTGGAGCCGGCCCGCCGCGAGCTCGAGGCACGCGCGCTGCCGCCGATGAACCGCACCCCGGTCGTCGCGGCGCAGCTGGGTCCCGAGGCCGGAATGATCGGCGCCGCGGCGATGGCGCGGATCGAACTGGAGCGCGAGGGCTGATGCCAGGCGCCCTGATCGTCTGCCCGACCCCGATCGGCAACCTCGACGACATCACCCTGCGGACCCGCGACGCCCTCGTCGCCGCCGACTACATCGCCTGTGAGGACACCCGCCGCACCGGTGGCCTGCTCGACAAGCTCGGCATCCGCCCGGCCCCGCCGCTCGTCTCCAACCACGAGGGCAACGAAGCAGCACGGGCCACCGAGCTGGCGCAGCGGATCGAGCGCGGCGAAACCGTCGTCCTCGTCTCCGACGCCGGCATGCCGGCGATCTCCGACCCCGGCTACCGGCTGATCCGTCGCTGCATCGAACGCAACCTCGAGATCACCGTGCTGCCCGGCCCGTCCGTGATCCCGGTGGCCCTGGTCGCCTCCGGACTGCCCACCGATCGCTGGCGCTTCGAGGGCTTCCTGCCCAAGCGCTCCGGTGAGATGGAGCGGGTGCTGCGCTCGGCCGAGACGGTCGTCGCCTTCGAGTCCCCGCGCCGGGTCGGCGAGTCGCTGGCGGCCCTGGCCGCGATCGCCCCCGACCGTCCCGCCGCCGTCTGCCGTGAGCTGACGAAGATGCACGAGGAGGTCTCGCGCGGTTCGCTGGCCGAGCTGGCGCGCCGCTTCCGCGGCGACGTCAAGGGAGAGATCGTGCTCGTGATCGGGCCCGCCTCCTCCGAGGAGCACGACAAAGACGTCGGCTTCGCCGTCGACGCCCTGCGTCACCTGGTCCAGTCCGGCGCCCGCCCCCGCGCCGCCGCCAGCGTCGTCGCCGCCCTCACCGGCACCCGCGCCAACGACCTCTACAAAGCCCTGACCGGCCGCGAGGCCCGGCAGTAGGAGCCCGTAAGTCGGGCAGTTACGCCGATGAAGTAGATGTCTGCCGAGCTTGTGATTTTCGATTGCGATGGCGTGCTGGTCGATAGCGATCGGATCTCACTGCGCATCCAGGCAGAACGAATCTCGGCGCTCGGCATCGACATGACATACGAGGACTGCGTGGCCGAATCCCTTGGCTTGGGGATGCCCGCGACTCTGCAGCGTCTCTCTCAGCGCCTTGGCGAGCCGGTATCGGCAAGCTGGGTCACGGAGTTGGACGTCGCAGTCAAGGAGGCATTCGAGCGCGAACTGAAGCCGGTGCCCGGTGTCTCCGCGGCCCTAGATGCGATCGAGTTGCCGACCTGTGTGGCGTCCAGTGGCAGCCACGAGAAGATGCGCCTTACGCTCGGCCTCACCGGCTTGTACGACCGCTTCGCTGGCCGGATCTTCTCCGCGGACGAAGTGCAGCGGGGGAAGCCGGCTCCGGACTTGTTCCAGCACGCGGCAGCCTCGATGGGGGCCTCACCAGAGGAATGCGTCGTCGTCGAGGACAGTCCCCTTGGCGTGACCGCCGCAAAGGCTGCCGGAATGCACGTGCTCGGCTACGCGGCAACGACCCCTCCGGAAGATCTCGCCGGGGCGGATGCCCTCTTCGCAGCGATGGCCGATCTGCCATCGCTGGTTGCCGACAGTGCGTGATCACGTTGCCACGGCGGCGCTCTTTCTTCGGCTAGCGTGGGCACGATGGGCACGGACACCTACTACGTCACAACGCCGATCTACTACGTCAACGCCGAGCCGCATCTCGGCCATGCGTACTCGACGCTGGCGGCCGACGTGCTCGCCCGCCACATGCGCCAGCGCGGCCGCGACGTCTTCTTTCTCACCGGCACCGATGAGCATGGCGAGCCGATCGAGACGGCGGCCGAGCGCGAGGGGATCACGCCGCAGGAGCTGGCCGACCGCAACGCCGCCAAGTTCGCGGACCTGATGCCGATCATCGGAGCCAGCAACGACTTCTTCATCCGCACCTCCGACCCGCGGCACAAAGAGAAGGTCGCCGAGATCATGCAGCGCGTCTACGACAACGGCTGGGTGACCAAGGGGGTCTACGAAGGCTGGTACTGCCCGCGCTGCGCCGACTTCAAAACCGAGCGCGAGCTGGGGCCGGGGCAGACCTGCCCGATCCACGAGATCGAGCTCGAGAAGCTGCGCGAGGAGAACTGGTTCTTCCGCCTCTCGGCCTTCCAGGCGCAGCTCGAAGGCCTCTATGAGGAGCGCCCCGACTTCGTCGTCCCCGAGTTCCGTCGCAACGAGGCCGTCTCCTTCATCAAGGGAGGGCTGGAGGATGTCTCGCTCTCGCGGCCCAACTTGAAGTGGGGGTTGCCGCTCCCCTGGGACCCCGAGCAGCGGATGTATGTGTGGTTCGACGCGCTGCTCAATTACGTCACCGCGCTCACCTTTGCCCGCGATGGGGAGGACCTCAGCGACCGCTACTGGCCCGCCGACATGCACGTGATGGCGAAGGACATCCTCAAGTTCCACGCCGTGATCTGGCCGGCGCTCCTCTGGGCCGCCGACCTGGAGCCGCCGCGGCGGATGGCGATCCACGGCTACCTGCTGATGGGCGAGAAAAAGATGTCGAAGAGCCTCGGCAACGTGCTCGATCCCTTCGAGGCGATCGAGCGCTTCGGCGCCGACGCGCTGCGCTTCTACTGCTTCCGCGAGGTCAGCTTCGGCCAGGACGGTTCGATCTCCACGGCGGGCTTCGAGGCCCGCTACGAGACCGAGCTGGCCAACGACTACGGCAACCTGGCGAGCCGCGTGCTGGCGATGGTCGACCGTTACCGCGACGGCACCGTGCCGGTCGCCCAGGTCGACGCGACGCTGGCCGAGGACTTCGAAGGCGTCGTGGGCCGCTTCAGCGAGCTGCTCGACCGCGCCGAGCTGACCCAGGCGCTGGAGGTGGCCTGGGCGCTGGTCCGCCGCCTCAACCGCTTCGTCGAGGAGACCAAGCCTTGGGAGCTGGCCAAGGATGAGGCCGACCCCGAGCGCCTCGACGAAGTCCTCTACAACCTCGTCGAGGGACTGCGGGTGACGACGCTGCTGCTCGTCCCTTACCTGCCGGCAAGTGCCGAGACGCTGCTGGCGGCGCTGGCGGAAGAGGACCGCGGCCTGGCCGAGCTGGGTTCGCGGCCCGGTGGCCAGCAGGTTGAGCGGGTGCCGCCGCTCTTCCCCAAGATCGAGACGCCTGCTTAGCCAGGCTGCCCTCGCGGGAGATAGCGGCTCTACTGCAGTGCGTCGGGGGTGAGCTGGTCGGGACGGGTGTAGCCGCAGAGCGCCATCGTCAGGTCGAACTCGCCGAGGATCATCTTCAGCACGGTTTCCACTCCGGCCTGACCGTCGAGGGCCAGGCCCCAGGCGTAGGGACGGCCGATGCAGACGGCGTCGGCGCCGAGCGCCAGTGCCTTCAGCACGTCGGAGCCGGTGCGGACGCCGCTGTCGAAGAGGATCGCCAACTCGTCGCCGACGGCCTCGGCGATCGGCGGCAGCGCGTCGAGGGAGCCGATCGCTCCGTCGACCTGGCGGCCGCCGTGATTGGAGACGACGATCCCGTCGACACCGCGCCGCGCCGCCTCGCGGGCATCGTCGACGTGCTGGATGCCCTTGACCAGAATCGGCAGCGAAGTCAGCTCGCGCAGCAGCGCCAGGTCGTCCCAGGTCAGCGACGGGTTGGCGAGCACGCCGAGGTAGTGGCCGGTGGCGGCGCCGAGGTCCTCCTCCGGCGTCTTCTCTAGGCCGGCGCGGAAGACGGGGTCCTGCATGTAGTTGCGATTGCCCATCCCTTCCAGGAACGGCAGCCATGCCTGCTGTAGGTCGCGCGGCTTCCAGCCGGGAATGAAGGTGTCGACGGTGACCACGATCGCTTCGTAGCCCGCCGCCTCGGCGCGGCCGACGAAGCTGGTCAGCAGGTCGGGGTCGTTGGGCCAGTAGAGCTGGAACCAGCGCGGACTCTCGCCGCCGGCCTCGGCGATCTCCTCCATCGTGAAGTGCGACGCGGTGCTGGCGATCATCGGCAGGCCGAGTGAGGCCGCGGCGCGAGCCGTCGCCTGCTCTCCTTCCTCGTGGAGGATCTTCTGCACGCCGATCGGAGCGAGCATCACCGGCGCCGGAAGCTGGGCGCCCAGCAGCGTCGTCGAGAGGTCGCGCTCGGCGACGTCGCGCAACATGCGCGGCACGATCCGCTGCCGCGCGAAGGCAGCTCGGTTGGCGTCGATGGTCGTCTCGCTGCCGGCGCCGGCGAAGACGTAGCTGGCCGCCTTCGGGTCCATCGCCTCGGCGGCGCGGCTCTCCAGCTCGGCGACCGAGACCGGGATGGCGGGCTGCTCGCCGCCGAGGCCGCGGGCGTAGATCTCGCGGTAGTAGTCGGCGAAGTCGGCCACGGGGAAAGGCTATGCCAGCGAACTGGGAGGAAGTGGCTCGGCGGCCAGCAGGTGGGGCGATCTGCGGCGGGGATCGGGTTGCCGACCCGCGTGGGTAGTCTGGCCGCGGATGATCGATTCCCATACCCATCTCTTCCTCTGCGAGCGGGCGGAGGACGACATCGTCGGCGCGGCGCTTGGCGCGGGGGTGGACCGGATGCTGAACGTCGGCCTCGGCGCCGACTCCAACGCGACGGCGATCGCGGGGGCGGAGCGGCACGAAGCCGTCTTTGCC
>DASSTR010000065.1:0-43209 GCA_035707825.1 Solirubrobacterales bacterium | reverse complement strand
CAGAGGGGCTCGCCAGCACGGGCGGCGTGATCACCGGCGCCGCGACGATCATGTGCTCGGTCTTCCTCGTCTTCGCGACGGCCGAGATCGCCTCTCTGCAGCAATTTGGCGCCGGGCTCGCCTTCGCCGTGATCCTCGACGCCACGGTCGTGCGGCTGGTCCTCCTGCCGGCGCTGATGCGCGCCGTCGGCCCCCGGGCATGGTGGCTGCCCGCCTGGCTCGATCGCCTGATGCCCCAGATCGAGCACGTCGGCGAGCCCGCCGCCCCCGCCGAACAGACCCTGGCTCCCGCACAGACCCCCCTGGCTCCCGCGCAGGTGCAGGCGGCCCCAGCGCAGGCGCCGCCAGCTCCCGTTCAGGTGCGGCCGGCGCCGGCCGTACAGCGCCTGGAGGCCGCCGCCCATGCGGAGCACGGCCGCCTGCTCGAGCTCCTGACCGAGATCGAGCTCGCCAGTGAGGACCGCGACGCCGGGCGCGTGGTCACCCTCGTCGATGAGCTGCGGGCCCTCGCCCAGGCGCATTTCTCCTACGAGCAGAGCTCCCTCTTCCCCCATCTGGCCGAGACCGTCGGCGCCGCCTGCGTCGAGGAAATGCAGGCCGCTCAGGGCAGCGTCGTCGAAGCGCTGGTGCGGATCGAAGAGCTTGCCGGGCCCGCCACCGTGCGCGAGTCCGCGGCATCGGAGACCCGCCGCCTGCTGCGCGGCGCACGGCAGTCGGTGATCAGCTGCGACGCGCTTTGCGACGCGATCGAGCACCAGAGCGAGGCGGTCGCCGAGGCGGCGCTCGCCGAGCGCGAGCGGGCCCTAGCCGCTCACAACCGCTGAGGCGGCTCGCCGGGCTCCCGCGGCGGCAACCAAGTGGGGGCGGATCCGGCCCGTGCTGTGTCATGCTCAGCCGCGATGAGCGAGGACATGGCCATGGGCGAGGCGGCCCGTGCTCTCGGGGTCAGCGCCGACACGCTGCGCCGCTGGGACCGGGAGGGCAAGCTGCGGGTGACCCGCGACAGGCGAAACCATCGCCGGGTCCCGGTCGCCGAGGTCGAGCGGCTTCGGGGATCGCCTCCGCGCCACGCCACCGGCGACAAGCTCTCGGCACGAAACCGCTTCCCCGGCATCGTCCGCTCGGTCGATGCCGGCGACGTGATGGCGCTCGTCGAGATCGAGGCCGGTCCCCATCTGATCACCGCGGCGATCACCCGCGACTCGGTCGAGGAGCTCGGCCTGAAGCCCGGCGTCGAGGCCACCGCCCTGGTCAAGGCGACCTCGGTGATGCTGACCCGCGAGGGCTGAGCGGAATCAGCCGCGTCGCCGCGGCCTTCCAGGCGGCGACGACCGCACTGCCGGGGCGCAAGCCGAGCCGCTCCGCCGAGGCGGCGGTCACCTCGGCGACGAGCGGCTGCGGCAGCGCGATCCCAACCCGGGCGCGGTTGCCGACGATCGTCACCGTGCTCACCTCGCCCGGCACCCGGTTGAGGATGGAGTCGCCGCCGCCCCTGCCGGGCGGCTCCAGCGAGACCTCCCAGGGAAAGACGCTGACGGCGACGGGCCCGCGAGCGGCGTCGACGCTGCGCACCTCGCCACCGCCTTGGAGCCGCACCATGGTTAGCTCGCCACCCTCGCCGGCGGCGCTGCCATGCAGGACGGCGGCCCCGGCGAAGTCGGCGACGAAGGCCGAACGAGGCCGGGCCGAGACCTCGGCCGGGGCGCCGGTCTGGACGACTTCACCGCGGTCGATAACCGCCAACCGCGGCGCCAGCAGCGCCGCCTCCTCGAAGGAATGGGTGACGACGATCGCCGGCAGCGCCAACTCGGCGAGGACGGTGCGCAGCTCGGCGAGGGCGCCGCGGCGACTGGCGGGGTCCAGGGCCGCAAGCGGCTCGTCGAGCAACAGCGCCCGCGGCTGCGCCGCCAGCGTGCGAGCCAGCGCCACTCGCTGGCGCTCGCCGCCGGAGATGGCGCCCGGACGGGCCTCGGCGAGGTGGCCGACCCCGAAGCGCTCGAGCAGCACGAGCGCCGCCGCCCGTCGTGTCCGTCGCGGACCGCGCATCCCATAGGCGACGTTGCGCCAGACGTTGAGGCGGGGAAAGAGCGCGTAGTCCTGGAAGACGAGCCCGCAGCGCCGTCGCTCAGCCGCCACCTCGATGGCGGCGGCGGTGTCGAGCCAGACCTCCTCGCCGAGTGAGACGCGGCCTCGTTGAGGCCGCAGCAAACCCGCGGCGACCCGCAGCACGGTCGTCTTCCCCGCCCCCGACGGCCCGGCCAGCGCCAGCGGCTCGCCGGCGCGCACCGCCAGCTCGGCGCTCAGCCGCAGGTCCCGCAGCCGCGTCTCGGCGCCGATCGTCAGGACGTCCATGGCCTCCCCCGCGCCGGCCCCCGCTCGCCGACCAGCAGCTTTACACCCAGCAGCAGCGCCCCCGAGACGACGATCAGCACCGCCGAGAGGGCGAGAGCGGCGGTGAAACCGCCGGGACGGCTGAACTCGGCAAAGATCGCCAGCGGCGTCGTCTGCGTTACTCCCTGCAGCGAGCCGGCAAACAGCAGCGTGGCGCCGAACTCCCCCAACGCCCTCCCCCAGGCGAGGGCCAGACCGGAAGCCAGGCCCTCGCGGGCGCCCGGCAGCGCAACCGTCGCGAAGGTACGAAAGGGGCCGGCGCCCAGCGTGCGCGCCGCCTCCAGCTGGCGACCGTCAAGCGCCGCGAAGGCGGCAACCCCCTGGCTCAGGTAGAAGGGAGCAGCGACGAAGACGAGAGCGACGACGACGCCGGCCGTCTCGAAGACGAGCTCGACGCCGGCCGAGTCGAGCAGCGGCCCGAAGATTCCCTGCGGACCGAAGGCGGCCAGCAGCGCGACCCCGGCGACCGCCGGCGGCATCACCAGCGGCAGCTCGATCGCGGTGAGGATCAGCGAGCGGCCCGGCAGCCCCTCGTACCGGGCCAGCAGATAGGCCGCCGGGGTGCCGACCGCGACCACGATCACGACCGCCAGCAGCGTCGTCCACAGGCTCAGTCGCAGCGCTTCGCGTGCGCTCTCTTCGCCGAGCGCCTCGAGCAGGCGGCCGGGGCCGACGTCGGCGAAGACGGCAACGACCGGGACGAGCAGGAAGGCGACCGTCGCCAGCAACGCCAGCGCGGCCAGGGCAGAGAAGGGGGACCGGCGCACGGGCTCGCCTCAGGGTGGCGGCAGGAAGCCCGACCGGCGTAAGGCGCCGGCCCCCTGCCCGTGTAGGAGGCCGTCCAGGTAGCGATGGGCCGCGGCCCGCACGTCGCTGTGGCTCACGACCGCGGCGGCGTAGGCAATCGTGGGCTGCAGGCGCGCCGGGGTCCTCACCGTCGCCAGCCCGTCGCCAGCCGCCTCGGCATCGGTGACGTAGAGGAAGCCGGCGTCAGCGGCCCCCTGCTCGAGCTTGGCGACGACCGAGCCGACCTCGGGCTCTTCGGAGCGGATATTTCGCTCGATCGCCCGACGCTCGCCGCGCGGCAGCCGCGCCAGCAGGGCGCGGGTGTAGCGGCCGACGGGCACGCTGGGAGCGCCGACGACGAGCTTCGTCCCGGGGCGAGCGAGATCGGCGAGCGAGGCGACCGGACTGCCAGGCGGGACGGCAAGGACGAGTTCGTTGGCGGCGAAGACGACCGGCTTCTCCACCAGGCCGGCGCGATACAGCTCTGCCGGATACTCGGTGTCGGCCGACGCGAAGACGTCGGCCGGCGCCCCCCGGCGGATCTGCGCCGCCAGCTGATCCGAACCGGCGAAAGAGGCGCGCACGGCGGCGCCGGCCGATCTGTCGTATTCGCTCAGGGCCGTTTCCAGCGACGAGGCGCCGAGCACGGTGAGCGGCGGCTCTTCGCCGTCGCTGCCGCAGCCGGCCAGAAGGGAGCCGGCAAGCACAGCAGCGGCAAGGATGAGCAGAACGCGGCGCACGCCACCTTTCTAGCAGAGCCTTACCTAGGTGATATCGGGGTTAATGCGCAGCTTCGATAGGGCAGTTCCTATGCAGCTAGCTCCCACCTCGGGCTTTCCCCGCGCCGGGCGCGGGGTCCGCCCCTGGCGCTGTCGCGGGCGGAGCGGATGGAGGCCGGCGCCCCGGCGCCGAAGATCGCAGTGAGTTTGCGAGCCCCCTCGAAAGGAGATCCCCGATGATCACGATCGATCCCAAGATGAGCCTCGGTCAGCTGGTGGCAGAGCAGCCAGGGCTGGCGCGAACCTTCGAGGAGATGGGCTTCGACTACTGCTGCGGCGGTGGTGCCACCCTCGCCGAAGCCGCGGCCGAGCACGGCCTCGACCCCCGCACCGTGGCCATCGTCCTGGAGGCCGAAGGACGGGCCCTCGACGCCAACTCGGGCGAGCGCGACTGGCGCGAGGCGCCCCTTGCCGAGCTCTGCGACCACATCGTCTCCGTACACCACTCGTTCCTGCGCCGCGAACTGCCCCGCATCGAAGCCCTGCTCGAAAAGGTCGTCCCGCGCCACGGCGAAGCGGTACCGACCCTGTCCCAGCTGCAAGCCGAGTTCAAGACCCTCCACGCCGACCTGATCGAGCACATCGACCGCGAGGAGGAGATCCTCTTTCCCCTCTGCCGCAGCCTCGACGGCGATCGCGAGCTGGATCTCGAGGCGATGCCCCAGCTGGGGATGCACGAGGCCGCTCATTCCAATGTCGGGGAGGCGCTTGGGCGGATGCGCGAGCTGGCCGGAGGCTATGACTCCTCGGCGGCCCTCTGCACCACCCACGGAGTGCTGCTGGAATCGCTGCGCGGGCTGGAGCGCGACCTCCACCAGCACATCCACGAGGAGAACAACGTCCTCTTCGTACGGCTGCGCGGCAGCCTCGGCGAGGCGGCAGCCCCGGTCGCCGGCTGAGCGTCGCCGATGGCGACCCGCCGCGAGGAGAGGGAGCGCCTGCGCAACCTGCGCGAAGAAGCGCAGGAGCGGGATCGCGCGCGCCAGCGGCGCCTCACCCGCCTGGCCGCCGCGGCGTGCCTGCTGGTTCTTTGCGCGGTCGCCGTCGCGATCCTGGCAAGCGGCGGCGGTGGTGGGGACGGCGGCAAGGTGCAGGGCGGCGAAGACGTCGCCGAGCGCCTCGCTGGGCTCGAGCAGCACGGGACGCTCCTCGGGCGGCCGGGCGCCCCAACCACCGTGGTCGAGTTCGGGGACCTGCAGTGCCCGGTCTGCAGGGAGTACTCGACCTCCCTCGTCGCCGAGCTGATCGACGGCCCGGTCCGCTCAGGCCGAGCCCGAATCGAGTTCCGCAACTGGTCGATCCTCGGCGGCGAATCGCGTCTCGCCGGCGCCGCGGCCTACGCCGCCGCCGAGCAGAACCGCTTCTGGAACTTCGTCGAGCTCTTCTACCGAAACCAGCAAACCGAGAACTCCGGCTACGTCACCCCGGCCTTCCTGCGCGAGATCGCCCAGGGCGCCGGCGTCCCCGACCTCGCGCGCTGGGAGCGCGATCGGCGCGTGGTGCGCTGGCGCGCCCGGATGAGCCGAACCGAAGCCGAAGCCCGCGCCCACGGCTTCAGCGGCACCCCCTCCTTCGCCGTCGAGGGCCCGCGCGGGACCCTGGCACTGGGCACGCCGAGCTCCGCCGCCGAAGTCGAAGCGGCCCTCGCCGAAGCGGAGTAGCGGGGGCGGCCCTCGGCCCAGGCTAGACGGGCTTGTAGACCATCAGGACCAGGATCGCCAGGATCAGCGCCGCGGAAAGGTAGTTCAGCGCCTGCGAGCGCCGATCGTCGAGCAGCGCCCGCAGCTCGGCGCTCACCCCCTCGCCCCGCTCGGCCAGCTCGGTGGCGAGAATCCGCGCCCGCTTGGGACGCTGGCCGCCGGCGCCGCCGAGGAGCATCGCCACGATGTAGAGCCCGAGCGAGATCGAGATCCAGCGCGTGCCGAAGTCGTAGCCGTCGAGATGGACGAGCCAGAGGCCGAAGACGGGCACCATCAGTCCGCCGAGGGCGACAAAGAGGACTCCCATCCTTGTCACTCCCAAGAGCACGGCGATGTCGCCCGGGCGATCGCTTCGCTTCGCGGCCTCGAAGAGGACACCGGCGAGGACGACGCCGGCGACGAACAGCAGCGCGCCCAGGATGTGGCAGAGGAGGACGAAGTTGTGCAGGGAGTCCCACTGCATCGCCCCCTATTCATATCGCTATCGCGCCAGCCCCAAATTAGGCGATTGTGTGGGTCTCCCCCGGCTTCATCACCACGACGCTTGACGAGGTCTGCTCTTCGACGTCGGCTTTGAACGCCTGGGCATCGGTTTCGATCGGCGGAAAGGTGTCGAAGTGGATCGGGATCACGGTCCTCGCGCCAATCAGCCGAGCGGCGTGGACCGCGTCGTGGCGGTCCATCGTGTAATGGCCGCCGATCGGCAGCAGCGCCACGTCGGGCTGCTCGAGCTCGCCGATCAGCTTCATGTCACCGAACAGACATGTGTCGCCGGCGTCGTACACGGTGAGTCCGCCGATCTTGATGATCAGGCCACTCGGGGTGCTGATCGAGATCCCGTGCTCGGCGCTGAAAGGCGCCTCTTCGGACCCGGGCAGGGTGCTGGTGTGCCAGGCGGGGACGAGCTTGATCGAGCCCCAGTCGAAGCTCACGGTGCCGCCCAGGTTGGGATCGCTGAGCTCCTCGATCCCCTGCCCCTTCAGCCATTCGGCGATCTCGACGATCGCCACGCAGTGGGCGCCGGTCCGGCTCGCCACCGGAATCGCGTCGGCCATGTGGTCGGCGTGGCCGTGGGTGAGCGCGACATGGGTTGGGTTGACCTCCTCCGCGCTCGCCACCGCGGCCGGATTGTTGGGCTTTAGGAACGGATCGAGCAGCAGGGACACCTTGCCGTCGCTCAGCTCAAAGCAGGAATGACCGTGGTACCTGATCTCCATCTCTCAGCGCTCTCCCTTGGGTTAATCGGACGGCTGCTCTCTTATGCTCGCCGTCGATGAGTGTCAGTCAATTCAATAGGGTGTAAGCGTAGCGAATATGCAGGGCAAGAAACCTCCTCTCAAGAGGCGCTACGACGCGCCACGTCGTCGAGCGGCGGCGAAGCGGACCCGGCAGCGGATCCTCACAGCCGCCAAGGCGGAATTCGAGGTGAAGGGATGGAGCGGGGCGACGATGGCGGCTATCGCAGAGCGCGCCGCGGTCTCCCTCAAGACGGTCGAGCTCGCCTTCGGGACCAAGCCCGCTCTGCTCAGCGCAGTCGTCGACTTGGCGATCCGCGGAGACGCCGAGGCGGTCCCTGTCTTCGAGCGGCCGAACAGCAGGGCGATCGAAGAGGCGCCCGACGCCGAGGCGATGCTCGTCCTCCATGTCGAGTACGTCGTCGCCATCGTTTCGCGTTCGGCCCAGATCGCGGCGGTGGTCGAGAGCGCGGCGCAGGCGGGCGGTCCACCGGCCGGGCTCTGGAACCAGATGAACGCAAACCGCCGCCTCGGTGCGCGCTGGGCGGCGGAGAATCTGGTCGGCAAGCCCGGCGTGCGCTCTGACGTCGGAGTCGAAGAGGCTGAGCAGATCTTCCTTCTTACCATCGGCTGGGATGCCTACCGCTTGGCCACGCGCGAGCTCGGGTTGGAGGAAGCCGAGGTGAGCCAGTGGCTGCTGCGGCTCTACCGGCGCTGCTTCCTGCCGGAAGCTCGGCCATGAACCGGCAGCAAGCCCATGGGGGCGGCTTCATCGTCTCGGGGACGCACAGCGGCGCCGGCAAGACCACCGTCACGGTCAGCCTCATCCGGCAGCTCCGCGAGGCGGGCGTCGACGTTCAGCCGTTCAAGCTGGGCCCGGACTTCATCGACACCGCATACCTGAGCCAGGCAGCGGGGCGGAGAGCGATCAACCTCGACCTGTGGATGATGGGGGCCGAGGGCGTGCGGCGCTCCTTCCGGACCGCGAGTGAGGACGCCGACATTGCCGTGATCGAGGCGATGGGCGCCCTCCACGACGGCACGGACGGGACCGGGCACGGCAGCGCCGCTCACCTCGCCAAGCTGCTGGGCCTGCCGATCCTGATCGTCGTCGATGTCGCCGGGATGACGCGGACGGCGGCGGCCATCCTCACGGGCCTGATCGCGTTCGACCCCGCGGTCGAGATCGCCGGCATCGTCCTCAACAGGGTCGGCAGCTCAAAGCACGCCGAGATGGTCATGCAAGGCCTGCCGCGCGAGCTTCGGGAGCTCGTTTGGGGCGCCATCCCCCGCGACGACGAACTGGAAATATCCGAAAGGCATCTGGGCCTGCTCACCGTCGAGGAGAACGACGCGAGGCGATCCTCGCTGGCAGCAGCCCACCGGAGGGCCGGCGGTCACCTCGATATCCAAAGGGCCGTGCGGCTGGGACGGAACAGGGCCTCGAAGGAATCGAAAACGCCCCAGCCCGAGCTCGGCCCCACGGCCAGGCTCGCAATCGCCCGCGACCGCGCCTTCTGCTTCTACTACGAGGAGAACCTTCGGCGGTTGAGCGAGGCGGGGTTCGAGCTTGTGCCGTTCCAGCCGACCGTCGATCGACGCCTGCCGCCGGACGTCGATGCCGCCTACATCGGGGGCGGCTACCCCGAGAGCTTTGCCGCCGAGCTGGCGGCCAACCGCTCCCTCGCCGAGGAGCTGCGAGCGCGGACGGCTGCGGGGATGCCGCTCTATGCCGAGTGCGGCGGCCTGCTCTACCTGGCCCGGTCGCTGACCGGCTTCGACGGGTCTCGTCACGAGATGGCCGGGGTTCTGCCCCTCGACATCGCCATGGACCGCGAGTACCTCGCGATCAGCTACGTCAAAGCCCGCACCACCACGTCCTCGCCTCTCGGACCGGCCGGAACCGAAGCACGCGGGCAGGAGTTCCATCAATCCCGGGTCACAAGCTCCGAGATCGACGCCGCGCTCTATGAGCTCACCGCCAGCGACGGACAGACGCGCCGCGACGGTTTCGTCCAGGGGAGCGTCGTCGCCAGCTACGTCCATCTCCACTTCGCCTCCGCTCCGGAGGTACCGACCGCCCTCGCCGAGGCGGCGAAGGCTGCCTAGCGGACGAGCAGCGACTCGATCGCGGCGGCGTCGAGGGCGCCCATCACCGCGTCCGTCATCTCGTCGAGAGCCTCCTCCAGGGATCGCGCGGGCGGCGATCCGAAGAGGGCCGCGAGGACCTGCGGGGACTCCAAAGCCCCGTGCGCGCTCAGCGCCAGCAACGGCCCCCCGGCCCACCCGAGACCCCCCGGCATCGCCTCCCGGAGAGGGGCGAGGGGTTCGCTGCGCCCATGGCGGATCTCGTAGCCCGCCCCGACCTCGATCCCGGCCAGTCGCGCCCACGGCTCCTCCAGGTCGCCGGCGAAGCGCAGCTCAACCGGTCGCGCGACCTTCTCAGCGCGAAAGACGGTGCGCAAGGGCAGCAGGCCGAGGCCCCTCGCGTCGCCGTCGACCCCGGCTTCGTCGCGAAGCTCCTCGCCGAGCATCTGCAGGCCGCCGCAGATGCCGATCGTCGGTTCGCCGTCGCGCGCCCGCGAGAGGACGGCGCGATCGAGCCCGGTCGAGCGCAGCCAGGCCAGGTCGTCGGCGACGTGCTTTGAGCCCGGGAGCACGACGAGCGCGGCGCCGTCGAGGTCCACGGGACGGTGGGCCCAGCGAACCGAGGCGACCTGCTCCATCGCTTTGAACTCGTCCAGGTTGGAGGCGAAGGGATAGCGGATCACCGCCACGACCGGCGCGTCATCGGCTGCCGCCGCCGGAGGCGCTGCTCCATCCTCATCGGGAAGCCCGTGCTCTATCCAGGGCACGACACCCAGGCAATCGATCCCGGTCAGCTCTGTCAGGCGTTCGGGGGCCGGCGGCAGAAGCGCCGGATCGCCGCGGAACTTGTTGAGGACGAAGCCCGCGATCCGCTCGCGCTCGGCGGGGCCGAGCAACCCCCAGGTGCCGTACAGATGGGCGAACGCCCCGCCTCGGTCGATGTCGCAAACCAGCAGGACGGCTGCATCCGCGGCGGCGGCGGCGCGTGAGTTCGTCAGGTCGCAATCGCTGAGGTTGATCTCCGCCGGGCTCCCCGCACCCTCGAGCACGATCAGGTCGTACTCGGCCAGCAGCGAATCGAGGGACTGCGCGATCGCCGGCCAAAGCCGGGGCGCGCGCTCCCGCCAGGGCAGGGCGCTGATCTCCGCAGAGGCCCTGCCCTGCAGAACGACCTGGCTCTGCGTCTCATCCTCGGGCTTCACCAGCACCGGATTCATCCGCGTGTCCGGCTCGACCCCGGCGGCCCGTGCCTGCAGGTACTGCGCAACGCCGATCTCCCCGCCGGCGACAACCCGCGCGTTGTTCGACATGTTCTGCGCCTTGAACGGCGCCACCCGAACCCCGAGCCGCGCGAAGTGGCGGCAGAGCGCCGTGGCAATCAAACTCTTGCCCGCCCAACTGGAGGTGCCCTGCACCATCAATGCCGCGGCCATCGCCTACCTTCGCCGACTCGTGGCTACGCTGCGCTCCGGCCAGGCTCCCACAGGTGCTCGCGCCCGGCGCCGCTCGCGCGAGCGAGGACGAAGAACAGGTCCGAGAGGCGATTGAGATACCGGCCGATCTGCGGGTTGGCGCCTTCCACCGCGAACGTCGCGCGCTCGGCTCGCCGGCATATGGCGCGGCATACGTTGAGACGGGAGGCGCCCGGCGCCTCGAACCAGACCACAAAGGAGTCGATCGGGTCCAAGGCGGCATTGGCCTCGCCGCATGCGCTCTCCAGCCACTCCACGTACTCCGCGCCGACCCTTGGCCGTCCGTCTCCGTCCGTGGGGGGCGACGACAGGTCGGAGCCGATGTCGAACAGGTCGTTCGCAACCCGCTGGAGCAGCTCTCGCTGGGGATCGGAAACGTCCCCCTCGGCGAGCAGGAGGCCGAGATGGGATCCGAGCTCTTCGATGACGCCGACGGCGTCGATCACGGCGTGGCTCTTGGCGACCCTGGTGCCGTCGGCGAGATCGGTCTCCCCAGCGTCCCCGAGTCGAGTCGAGATGCTGTTCAGGCTGACGCTCATTTCATCTTCCTCCATCTCCGCGATCAATTGATCGATTGACTCCCCGCTGGTGCCTTCGAGGAGGCCCACGAACCGAGACATCCGCGAGCGCAGGCGACGAGCCACTTCCAGCTCGACTTCCGAGCGCTCAAGCTGGCGCTTGGCCAGCGCCAGAGCCCCCTCTTGCGAAGAGGCGAGAAGCCGCCGGATTGCGTCCAGTCCGAAGCCGCATCGGCGCAGGGCGATAACGCGGCGTAGGCGCTCGAGGTCGTCCCGGGCGTAGCGGCGATGGCCACCGACAGAACGATCGGCGGGACCCAACAGTCCCACGGACTCGTAGTGCCGGACGGTCCTTGCCGTCACCCCGGCAGCATCGGCGATATCTCCGATGGTCATCTCGCAAGCGTCGTCGTGCTCCATGGACGCGAAGCTAAACGATGACGCTGCGTCAGATTCAAGCCGCCTGCCATACCTGGTGTCCGGGGACGGGCCGCCCAGGGGCCATTTGAGACCGATCGCCGTCCCAGAAACACAAAAACCCCGCGATTTGCGGGGCTTTCGTGAAGTAGCGGGGGCGGGATTCGAACCCGCGACCTTCGGGTTATGAGCCCGACGAGCTACCTGGCTGCTCCACCCCGCGACGGTTAAATCATGCTAGCACCAGGAAAATTTCCGGGCCGCCGGCAGCGGCTCGCTGACATTTTCGCTGCGCGCCATGCGATGGCAGCGATCGCCCGGTCTTCGAGATGGAAGCCGGAGGCGGTCGGGTTGGCGAGTGGACGCATCGCCGTCCCGGCCAGCCGGTCTAAAGTGCCGCTCCAATGCCCGGGGGAACTCAGAGGGTGGCGGTGGTCGACGTCGGAACCAACTCCACTCGCTTGCTGGTCGCCGACGTCGATGGCGGCAACGTCACGGAGGTGGCCCGCCAGAGCCGGGTCACGCGCCTCGGCCGCGGCGTCGATCTCTCGGGCCAGCTGGCGGCCGAGGCGATCGAGGACGTCTGCGCGGCGATCGCCGACTACGTCTCGATCTACGGGGAAGCAGGCGTCGAGACCGTGAAGGCGATCGCCACCAGCGCCGTGCGAGACGCCTCCAACGGTGAAGCCTTCATCGCCGAGCTGCGGGAGAGGTTCGCGATCTCAGCCCAGGTTCTCGATGGCGAGGAGGAGGCGCGGCTCACCTACCTGGGCGCAACCTCCGAACGCCCTCCCGAGGTCCCGACCCTGGTCGTCGACATCGGCGGCGGGTCGACTGAGCTCATCGTCGGCACTGGCAAGGAGATCGCCTTTCACGCTTCGCTGCAGGCCGGCGTCGTCCGCCACAGCGAGCGCCACCTCTCCTCCGATCCGCCGGCGCCGGCGGAGCTGGAGGCCCTGGCGGCCGATGCGCGGGGACTGATCGAATCGGCTCTCGAAGGCGGCGCCCCGGCGGCCAGCGCCGGCATCGCCGTCGCCGGGACCCCGACCTCGCTGGCCGCCATCGAGCTCGGCCTCGAGCCCTACGACTCGGAGCGCGTGCACGGGCACGTCCTGCCCCTTCCCACGATTCAGCGGCTGCTCTCCCGGCTGTCCGCCGCACCGCTCGAGGAGCGTGTCGAGATCCCCGGCATGCACCCCGACCGCGCTCCCACGATCGTCGCCGGCGTCGTCATCCTCGTCGAGGTCATGCGCGCCTTCGACCTCGAGCGCATCGAGGCCTCCGAGCACGACATCCTCTACGGCACCGCCATTTCCGCCGCCGCGGATTGACTTCATCCCTCGATGGCGCGAGCGCGGCCGGGCGATCAAGGACGTCTGTCCGAGGAACGATGCGGTGTTTCTTCAGCCCTGCTGGACAGGCCTAAAGATCGCCCCACTACATATGGGTCAATCAACCAATCGATCCCATAGAAGTGGGTAAACCGCATTTCGTCGTTTATGGGTAACGGCGAAAGTCTGCTGTGGACTGCGGCTACAGGCCCGCCGATAATCGGATCACCGGGAAGCGAATGGGATCAAATTGAAGCCCAAAGCAATATCCCGGAGATAGGGCTCAGACGTTTGCCGCACCATGGCGCCTCCCGCCGTCTGGGTCCACCATATAAAGCCGGTCCCTGAAGACGTACCCCTGCCCGTCCTGAGGGACCAATGTGAATCGACCGCCAGCGATGGCGGTCGATTCTCGTTCGTTTCGCGAGGTTCTAAGGGGCGAAGTTCGGCTTGATCAAGCCAAATTCGACTTGCGGGGGTAGACGACCTCGGGGTCGGTGAGCACGTTGACGAGAGTGGGCCGGCCCGATGCGAAGGCGCGCTCGAGAGCGGGCTTGAGCTCCTCCGGCTCGCGGACGAGGATGCCGTCGCAACCCAGCGCTTCGACCATCTGGTCATAGCGGGTCTCCGGCCGCAGCTCGGCCGCCACCGAGTAGCCGTAGAGGAATTTCATCGGGTGGTGCTCGAGCGCCCAGATGCCGTTGTTGCCCATCACCCCGACGACGCCGAGACCGTGCCGGGCCATGGTGTCGAACTCGATGCCCGCGAAGCCAAAGGCGCCATCCCCCAGCAGCAGGCAGACCTGGCGATCGGGGTGCGCGAGCTTGGCGCCGATCGCCTGGCCGGGGCCCGCACCCAGGCAGCCGAATGGCCCGGGGTCCATCCAGCAGCCGGGCTCGTAGGTGTCGATGAAGCGCCCGGCGTAGGAGACGAAGTCGCCGCCGTCGCCGACGACGATCGCGTCGCGGTCCAGCACTTCGCCGAGCTCTTTGTAGATGCGCACCGGATGCAGCGGGGAGCGGGAATCCTCGAGCTCCTCCCGCTCGGCGGCGCGCTTTTCCTCCTCGACGCCGCGCAGCTGCTCGATCCAGGCGTCGCTGCGGCGCTGACCGCCGGCGGTGGCCTCGCGGAGCGCGGCCAGCGTGGCCGCCACGTTCCCGACCATGTCCAGCTCGGGGGCGCGGTTGGCGGTCAGCTCGTTGGGCGAGACGTCGAGGCGGATCAGCTTCGTCTCCTCGCCGAAGCTGCCTCCGAAGCCGAGACGGAAGTCGAGTGGGACGCCGACGACGAGGGCCACGTCGGCCCCCTTCAGCCCGGTGCCGCGGGCGCGGCTGAAGGCAAGCTCGTGATCGGCGGGCAGGCAGCCCCTGCCCAGGCCGTTGAGGAAAACCGGGATCCCCAGCTGCTCGGCCAGAGCGCGCAGCTCTCCCTCCCCGCGGCCCCAGTAGAGGCCGGTGCCGGCCATGACGACCGGCCGCTCCGCCGCGGCCAGCAGGGCCGCCGCCTCCTCGATGCCCGCGGCGGGAGTCTCCTCGGCGGTCCCGGCCGGCGGTATCTCGACCTCGGCCTCGGTGAAGACGACGTCGAGCGGGTAATCGACGAAGGTCGGGCCGCTGGGGGCGGCGAGCGCCAGGTCGAGAGCGGCCGCCGTCTCGGCGGCGATCCGCCCCGGCTCCTTCACGGTGGCCGCCGACTTCACCAGCGGTGAGACGAAGGGGAGGTGGTCGATCTCCTGCAGAGAGCCCGAGCCCCAGCGCAGCTCGGGCGCTCGCCCGCCGAGCACGCAGAGCGGCGAGCCGTTTGCCTGGGCGCCGGCGATGGCGCTGATGCCGTTGGTCACTCCCGGGCCGGCGGTCAGCGCCGCCACGCCGAGCGTCCTCGTCGCCTTCGCGAAGCCCTCGGCAGCGAAGGTGGCGGTCTGCTCGTGGCGCACGTCGACGATCTCGACTCCCTCCGCGAGGCAGCCGTCATAGATCGAGAAGAGGTGGCCGCCGGAGAGCGTGAAGAGATGGCTGACGCCCCTCGACGCAAGGACCTTCGCGACTATCCGCCCCCCGTGCTCCATGACCGGCAGCCTACAAAGAGTGCCCGGGGCGGGATTCGAACCCGCAAGCCCCGTTAGGGGCAGCGCCTTTTAAGGGCGCCGCTTTTACCAGTTTCGCCACCCGGGCTCCGCGATGGTAACCGCGGCCCCTGGCGGCCTGCCGAGGCTTCTCTACACCGTTGCGTGGCGACCTCTCGAAAAATCTTGCAATGGCGCAACTAACGCGCTGCTACGGTGTCTCTAGAGCTAGAAACCCCGCTTCCCTGGGAGGACAGCTTGGAGGCATCCGCTCTAACGCACGCCAGTCAACGCGGACTACTCGCCCGGCGCTCTCCGCTGCTCAAGCTTCAAGGCGACGCCCGCCTGATCGCGATGGTGCGAAGCGGCAACAGCGGCGCCTTCGAAACGATCGTCGACCGCTACCAGGGGCGCCTGCTCGGCTTCTGCCGCCAGATGCTCGGCTCCACGGAGGACGCGGAGGACGTGCTGCAGGAGGTCTTCGTCAACGCCTACCGGGCGATGCTGGCCGACGAGCGTGAGATCAACCTCCGCCCGTGGCTGTACCGGATCGCTCGCAATCGCTGCCTCAACCACCTGCGCAAACCGACCGCCGATCCGCAGGAATCGATGGACCTGGTGCCGATGGTCGAGGCCGCCTCGACCGCCGAGAAGGTCCACAACCGCGAGGAGTTCCGCCAGCTGCTCAGCGACGTCGGCAAGCTTCCCGAGACGCAGCGCTCAGCACTGCTGCTGCGCGAGATGGACGCGATGTCCTACGAGGAAATCGCCCAGGCGATGGAGACCAGCGTGCCGTCGATCAAGTCGCTGCTCGTGCGGGCGCGGATCTCGCTCGCCGAGGCGAGCCAGGCCCGCCAGCTCACCTGCGGCGAAGTGAGGCTGGAGCTGGCCGAGGCCGCCGAGGGCCTGCGCAAGATCTCCGGGCCGGTCCGCAGGCACGTTCGCGACTGCGACGAGTGCGCCGACTTCCGCAGCCAGATCCAGTCCAACGACAAGGTCCTGGCGGCGCTCTTCCCGGCCGGCCCGCTGCTGGCGCTGAAAGGCTTCCTCGCCGCCAAGCTGGGCATCGGCGGCGCGAGCGCCGGGGGCACCGGCGCGGCGGCCGGCGGAGGGGTTGGAGCAGGCGCCGTTTCGAGCGCCGGCGCCGTCTCGAGTGCAGGCGCCGTTTCGAGTGCCGGCGCGATGAGCAGCGTCGGCGCGGCGCTGAGCAGCGGCGGGGCCGCGGGCGGCCTCGGCGCGATCGGCGGTGCGATCGGGACCAAGGCCGTCGCCGGCGTCGTCACCGCGGCGGTGATCACCGCGGGCGCGGTGGAGGTCAACCAGCATCACCTGCTGACCCCCACTCCCGAGACTTCGAGGTCCGCCGCCACGCACGTCCGCGAGGCGGCGGCTGTTCCCGCGCTCGGCTCGGCCCGGGTGGCGCCGGCCACGGAGCCGTCGGAAGCCCTCGCCGAAGCGCCGCCCGCGCCGCCGGCCGAACCCGCCGCCGCAGACCAGCCGCCGGCAACGCCGCCGCCCGCTGAAGAAGCCGGGCAGTCGACCGGGGCTCCCGATGACGGCGGCACCAAGCCACCGGGGGCGAGCCTGACCGGCGCCGCCGCGCCTCAGGCGGGGCAGGCCGGGGCGCCCCAGGGCACCGACGTCGTCGTCGTCACCTTCGGCGAAAGCGCGCCGCCCCCGAGCAGCCCACCGGCGGAAAGCACCTCACCCCCACCGCCGGCCGAAACCTCGCCGCCGCCACCGGTCGAAAGCGAAACGCCGTCGACGCCACCGGCATCGACCACCGAAACCGGCACCGGTAGCGAAGGCGAAACCTCTTCGGGCGCCGAAACCTCTTCGGAAGTCCCGCAGCCCTAGCGCCCCGGCCTGACCCTCGGCTCCCGACCGGCCTTGCCCCCGCGGCTAGTGTCAGGACACTAGGTGAGGCCGATGACTTTGAGGCGCCGCATCAGGCAGGTGCCGGCGAACTCGCGGGTATCGGCGAGGGAGTAGCCAAACAGCTCCCAGTCGTCGTCCTCCGGCGCCCAGGGCGGCGAGAGGACCCCCTCGGCGATCGGCAGCGACTCCTCGAGCGTGCGCTGGATCGCCTGCTTGTAGCGGTCGTCCTCGCGGGCCTTTTCGCGCAGGAACACGGAGCCGAAGGCGACATGGCGATGCTCGTCGCGAGCGACGTTCTGAAAGCCCTCGACGAAGCCCGGCAGCAGGCCCTGCTCTTCGTTGTAGTCGATGATGAAGTGCTGGCCGGTGAGGGCCAGCATCCCCTCGATCACCATGTGGTAGAGCGTCACCGCCTCGACCAGGGCCTCGGTGTCGCCGGGCTCGGCGGAGAGCCGGTCGGTGCGCTGCTTCAGCATCCCGTCGAAGAGGCGGCCGAAGTTCTCGTTCAGGTGCTCGGAGGTCTCCTCGAGCATCTGGGAGAGCTCGTCGGACTCGAGCACGCCCACCTCGCGGTAGAAGCGCTCGAAGAAGCGGACGTGGCGCGCCTCGTCGGCGATCTGCGTGCAGAGGAAGATTTTCTGGTCCTCGGTCGGGGCCGCGCGCATGATCGGGCCCAGCTCCTCAGCCACCTTCTGCTCGCCGATGAAGAACGAGGACAGCCCATACATGCGCTGGAAGCGCTCCTCGGGGCTGATCCGCTCGTGCCAGTCCTCGCGGTCGCGGCTGAAGTCGAGCTCCTGCGTCTGCCACTGCTGGCGCTCCCAGAGCGCGTAGAGCTCCTCGTAGGTGAGCAGCTTCACCTCCGCCGTGCGGTCGGCGGCCTCCATCAGGGCCGGGTCGGCAGTGGCCTGGAAGTCCTCGCGCTCGGTGATCGACCGGCTTCCGACTGCGTCCTTTGCCTCCATCTGCACGCTCTCCTCGGCTCGACTTCGCGGTCCGAGCGAGCCTAGCACCGGCCTGGCTGCCCAGCCAGTTTCTGACTCGAGCGGGGTGGGTGCCTCAAAGCCGCTCCGCCCGTGGCATTCAGGCGCTCAGACGGAGAACGTCTCTCCCGGCTTCAGCAGCGCCACCTCGGAGGAGGTCTGCGCCTCGACATCCGCCTTGAAGGCGTCGCTGTCGGTCTCGATCGCCGGGAAGGTGTCGTAGTGCATCGGGATCACCGTCTTCGCGCCGATCAGCCCCGCCGCCGCCACGGCGTCGTGGCGATCCATCGTGTAGTGGCCGCCGATCGGGATCAGGGCCACATCGACCGGATCGCGTTCGGCGATCAGCTTCATGTCGCCGAACAGGCAGGTGTCCCCCGAGTGGTAGACGGTCGTCCCGCCGAGGCGGATGATCAGGCCCGCTGCGCTGCCGAGCGCGACGCCGTGCTCGGCGCTGAAGGGCGACTCCGCGGAGCCCGGCGCCGTGCTCGTGTGCCAGGCCGGGACGAGCTTGATCGAGCCCCAGTCGAACTCGACCGTGCCGCCGAGGTTGGGGTCGCTGACCTGCTCGACGCCCCGCGCCTCCAGCCACTTGGCCAGCTCGACGATGGCGACGCAGAAAGCTCCGCTGCGCTTGGCGACGGCGACGGCATCGGCGACGTGGTCGGCGTGGCCGTGGCTGAGGGCGATGTGGGTCGGGTCAACCTCCTCCGCCGTCAGCACGGCGGTGGGATTGTTCGGCGCCAGGAACGGGTCCACCAGCAGCCTTGTGTCGCCGTCGCTCAGTTCGAAGCACGAGTGTCCGAGAAACTTGATCTCCATCCTCAGCGCTCTCCTTTCAGCTCTTTGTCGTCGTCCATCTCCTCGCGAAGTGCCCAGCCCACGGCGACTCCAACCATCATTCCCATCCTCGCCTCCTCGGCGAGCAGGGTGCGCACGGCACTGAGGCGCTCGTCGGGATCGGGCACGGTCGCCGCCCGGAGGGTCTCGGCGTCGTGGGACTCCCCGAACCATCCGCCCTCGGCGAGGGCGGCGGCCAGCACGTGCTGCAACTGGGGCGCGACCTGGGTGACAACCCGCTCCGCCTCGGCGAAGCGCTCGGCGTCGAGCAGCCGCTCGACCGCCGCCTCCAGGCGCTCTTCCCGCGAAGTCATCGGAGGCAGACTAGTCCGGCCCACCGAGCGCCGAGGCGATGAGGCCGGCAAAGCCCCCGACGATGCCGCCCACCAGGCCGGCGAAGACGTCGGCGGCCGGCACGAAGATCGGCAGGGCCAGCAGCACCACCGCGGCGACCGTGACGCCGACCAGGTCATAGTCGTCGTCGACGGCGCCGCGAGCCTCGCTGCGCCGGATCGCCAGCCAGGCGGCGAGCGCGCCCAGCGCCATGCCGTTGCCGCCGGCGATCACGGTGACGTTGTCCTGGGCATTTGCGATCCCCGCCGCCGCCAGCATTCCCAGCGTCCCGCAGGCGATCAGCAGGACGGCCGTCGCGAAGCTGCCCAGGCGCCGCTCCACCCCCGGGGCGAAGATCGCCAGCCCGACGGCCACGACGAAGAGGTAGCCGACGTCGACATAGGCAAAGGGGGCCGTGAAGTAGCGCCACCACTCCCCCTGCAGGGGGACGATCAGGCCGCCGAAGGTGCTGATCGGGTCGCCGCTTGCCTTCTGCACCAGCAGCAGCCCCGCCGAGCCGAGAATCGCCGCCATCGTCGCGTAGGGGCGCGGCCAGCGGGGCGCGCCCGAGCGGCGGCGTCGTTTGAGCAGCGCCAGCGGTCGCCGGCGGCGGCTGGTCTTGGCCTCCAGGGCGTCGCCGTGGCGCTCCAGCTTCGGGGCGCGCTTGCGCAGGCGAGCGCCGCAGTAAGGGCACTCGGTTACGTAGGGGCTGACCTCTGAGCCGCAGTTCTTGCAGACGACGCTGAGCTCGGTCTCGCTCATGTTGTTTCGAGGATAGCCGCCCGCGGGCCGAGCGCCCGCAACCCAGTCCCAGTGGCATACTGCGAAGGCCCCTTTATTCGGTGAATCACGAGGAGGAATCAGCGTGGAGTTGAAGAGTCTGACCGAGCAGAAATCTCTGCTGGCCGAGCTGGCGCCCGGCAAACGCACCCGGCTGCGGCGGCTGCTGTTCGAGTTCGGCCCCGGCAACGGCACCCTGATGCTGCTGCCGATCGACCAGGGAATCGAGCACGGCCCGCGCGACTTCTTCCCCAACCCCGCCTCCAAGGACCCCGACTACCAGTTCCGGCTCGCCGCCGAGGCCGGCTACTCGGCCCTCGCCTGCCAGATCGGGATGGCGAGCAAGTACTACCCGGACTACGCGGGGCAGGTGCCGCTGATCCTCAAGGTCAACGGCAAGACCGACATCCCCTCCTCCGCGCACGCCTTTTCCTCCTGCAACGCCAGCGTCGAGGACGCGGTGCGGCTGGGCGCCGACGCGGTCGGCTACACCCTCTACGTCGGCTCGCCGCGCCAGGACGAGGACCTCGCCCAGCTGCGCCAGGTGCGCCAGGACTGCGACCGCTTCGGGATGCCGCTGATCGTCTGGTCCTACCCGCGCGGCGAAGCCGTCGACGCCAAGGGCGGCCCCAATTCCTTCTACGCGATCGACTACGCGGCGCGGCTGGCGATGGAGATGGGCGCCGACGTAGTCAAGCTCAACATGCCGAAGGTCAACGCCGACAAGGACAAGGACGCGCAGGCCCCCTACAACGAGATGGAGGTCGACGAGGCGGAGGCGATCCGCCAGTGCGTCGAGTCGGCGGGCCGGTCGCTCGTCGTCCTCTCCGGCGGCTCCAAGGTCGACAACGAGACCGTGCTGCGCAACACCAGCGAGATCATGCAGGCGGGCGGCTCGGGCGTCATCTTCGGCCGCAACGTCTGGCAGCGCGAGTGGAACGAGGCGCTGGAGATCATCGAGCAGATCAAGGAGTCTCTGCTCTCCAACGTGCGCCGCATCCCTTAGTAGGACGCGGCGCGGTTCGGTGCGGGTTCTCCCCGAGGGGGGTGAACCCGCCGCGGGGAGAAAAACGAGGGGGGTGAACCCGCCGCGCCTCTCGTCTTGTGGGGGCAATGAGGACGCAGCGTGGGTAGAGGCCTGAGGGCACAGCGTGGGTAGAGGCCTGACCGGCAGCGGCGTGATCGTCGTGGTCGCGCTGCTGACCGTGCTGCGGCCCGACTTCGGCGGCTTGCTGGGCGCCGGGGGCGGCCCCGCCGGCGAGCGCGCCACCGCCTACGTCGTCCGGGTGATCGACGGCGACACGATCGAAGTCCGCATCGGCGGCCGGCGGGAGGACGTGCGCCTGATCGGCGTCGACACGCCGGAGACCGTGAAGCCCGGGACGCCGGTGCAGTGCTTCGGGCCTCAGGCCTCCCACTTCACCCATCGCCTCCTCGAAGGGAAATGGGTCCGCCTCCTCTTCGGGGTCGAGCGGCGCGACATCTACGGGAGGCTGCTGGCCTACGTCCATCTGAAGCGCCGCTTCGTCAATGCGCTGCTGATCGAGCGCGGCCTGGCGCGCACCCTGACGATCCCGCCCAACGACCGCTTCGCGCCGCTGCTTCATGGCCTGGAGCTGCGAGCGGCGCGGAGCGGGCGAGGCCTTTGGGGAGCCTGCTAGACGCCGCCCCCCGCGTCCCTTTGGCCTCGGCCGGGACTGCGACTGGGCGCACCCTGGGCCATGCTCGGCTCCTCACACGGTCGTGATCTTTGCCACATTTGCCCTCTGCAAGCCACGTTTCAGCTTGCTACGGTGCCCAGCGGCCCTCGGGCCGCCCCCATCTATGAGAATGCGACAGAGCATCACCCAGTTCGAGACGGCCTTCGAGCAGGAGACCATCCTCGAGCGTCGCCGGCGCGAGCAGCTTCGCCGCCGGGCGGCTAACCGGTCGCGCGAGCGCCGGATCAGCCGCACCGAGCAGGAGGGCAAGGTGCGCTTCAGCGTCCTCGCCGTCTGCCTCACCGTGACTGTCGTGGTCGTCGTCGTCTCGATGTTCGAGGCGCTTGCCTTCTTGATGGCATAGCGACCGCGCGGGTGAACCCACGGTCGAATAGACTCGCGCGCCGATGGCCCGACGCTCACTTAAGCCACAGCTCAACCAGATCCGCGCCTGGGTAAAACAGGGCAGGACCGATGCTTGGATCGCGCACCAGCTCGAAGTCAGCGCCTCCGAGCTGCGCGAGTTCCGCAAACAGCACGGCTTCACTCCCGACGAGGAGGACGCCGCATCCGGGGATCTCGACCTCCGCGACGAGATCGAGGCCGAGATCGAGGCCGCCACGGCAGAGGAGGCGGCCCGCGAGGACGAGGAAGACGAGGATGCCGGCGAAGAGGCTGACGAAGACGGCGACGGAAGCGAGGCCGACGGCGAGGGTGCCGGCGGCGACGATGCCGACGGCGAGGGTGGCAGCGCGGGTGCCGGTGCAGGTGGCGAGCGGCCGAAACGCCGGCGCCGCCGCGGACGCCGCGGCCGCGGCCGCCGTAAAGAGCTGGAGGCGACCTTCGATCACGGGGAGAGCGACGGCTACGGGCTGTGGCTGGACCCGGCAGTCAAAGACGATCCCGTCTACTCCGAGCACTGGGCCGGCCAGCGCGAGGTCACGGTGAGGATCGACCAGGATCAGATCGTGATCCGGCGCGTCACCGCGGAGCCTGCCGGCTCCGACGAAGACGAAGACTGAAGCCTCGGCGCCGAAGCGGCGCTGAGCGATCCATAGAGGGGCTGGACGCGCGAGGGGCTGGACGCGCGAGAGGCTGGACGCGCGCCGTCAGTCGCGGGCAAGCTGGCGCCCGCCGGCAAAGTCTTCGGCGCCGCGTAGATAGAGCCAGAAAGCGGCGTCGGCCAGCGATTGGGGGTCGGTCTCGATGCCGGGAGCCGCATCGAAGGCAGCCTGCAGGCACCAGTCGGTGCCGGCGGCATAGAGCTCCGCCAACTCCTCAGCCTTGAAGGTCGGCCCGATGCGGCGGCGCAGCTCGTCCTGCACCGCCCTGACAACCCGCTCGGCGCGCCGGCGGGCGGCGGGATCGCGGCTCACCTCCTCGAGAGCCCGCGCACCCTCCTCCCAGAGAAAGAGCGCGTTCTCGAGTGGATAGCCCATGCGACGAGGTTACCCCCGCGCCGACGACACCACGCACCCTTCACTCCGCCGCTCATGTCGTGGGGCCGTGTTGATGGGCCGCTTCCGTGCCATATCGGCACGTTTGCGGCCCATCAACCTTGAGGCCGCCATGAAAGACGCACGGCGTCTCAAAAAAGGCAGGAAGAAGCGCCCAAGTTCTCGCCCTCAAGGCAACGCACGCCTACTCCGGCGACGAGCACCGGCCAAAAGCTGGCCAGATGCTGAGCCGGCTCAGACGCCCGGCGTCTCAGGTACCCGGTGCAGAGGGGCGTTTGCCGGGCCGCAGGCATTCGGGTCGAGGGACCCGTGTATGCGCCAGACGGTCACCGGGCCGCTGCGTTCGAGCGCTTCAACCCCCTTGACGCCGCGCAGCCAGGCCTCCTCGGGCGAGGAGACGGGATGGTCCGGGTCGACGAAGTTGAGGAAGGGGGCGGTGACTAGGTAGTCGAGGTCGGCCTCGTTGACGGCCTCCCGGAAGGCACGGCAGTCCGGGATCGCGTTGAAAGCCCCGTGGGGGCCCTTTTCCCCCAGGTAACTGACCTCGTTGGAGAGGTCGGTGCCGAAGAAGCCGTAGCCGAGGAAGCCGGCGGTGGTGCCGGCCAGGCCGATCCGGGCGCCGCGGACATCCCGCGCCCAGTTGTAGGCGTGATCGAGATGCATGCCGGGGATGCCGGCGCCGAGGTGGAAGCGGTCGCGCAGGTAGTCGCGCTGAATCGGATAGCCGATCACCGCCACGGCGATGGCGAGAGCGGCGAAGCCGATCACCGCGCCTCGCACCGCGCCGCGCCGGCGGGCCAGCAGCAGGGCCGCGGGAGCCAGCACGGCGAGGCCGGCGAGGAGCAGGCCGAAGAATCGGTTCGGATCGCGCAGCACAGCGTCGGCGCGGTTGGTGATGACCATCACGGCCAGCAGGACGCCCAGCAGCACCCAGTCGCCCCCTGAGACATCCGACTCCCCGCCTGCCCTGCCTGCCTGCGCTCCCCGAGGCGCCTCGCCGGCTCCTCCCCCTAGTCCGCCTGCTCCTTCCCCTCGTCCGCCGGCTCCTTCCCCTCGTCCGCCTGCTCCTTCCCCTCGTCCGCCGGCTCCCTTCCCCCGCCGGAGCAGGCCAGAGCGCCCCAGGGCGCCGCCTAGACCGCGGAGGCCGAGTGGCAGCAGCGCCGCCCCGGCCAGCAGCGCCGGGATCGCGTAGCGGATGTTGATGCCGAAGCCGACCGGTTCGCCCTCGACGCCGGCGGCGCTGAGCGGCGTGAACAGATAGGCGAGGAAACCGGCCAGCGCGACGCCCCCCGCGCAGCGAACCATCCGATCCGCGCCCCAGAGCAGCGCCATCACGGCGCCTGCGATCGCCCCCACGACCACCAGCGGCCAGAGCGAGCCGAAGGCCTGATCGAGGCCGGGGCCGAAGTAGTGACGCCAGACCGTGGTATCGGTCAGATAGTGGGCGACGCTGAAGTCCGGCCGTCCCGTCTGCAGCCGCTCCGGGTGGGGCAGCGACAACGGGCCAAGGCTGGTTGCCTGCGGCAGCGGATTGCCCGCGACGATCAGGTTGCGCAGGTACCAGAAGCCGGCGCCCGCGAACGCAGGCAGGGCCCACCAGCCGGCGGCGGCCCAGCGCCTGCCGGTCGGCGCCAGGGCGATCACGGCGATCGTCAGCGCAGCCGCCATAGCCACCGCCGTGGACTTGGTCCCCACCGCCAGCCCGACGGAGAGCCCCGCCGCGGCCAGCGGCCAGCCCGGCGCGAGGCGCCCCTCGCGGCCATGCAGCACCCAGGCATTGACGAGGATCGCGATCGCGGCAAGCAGCAGCGCCGCGGCCATCAGGTCGTTCTTGGCCGCCCCGGGCTCGCGCACGACCAGCGTGTGGCACTCGAGGATCACCCCAGTGGCGACGACGCTCAGCGGCCCCCTCGCGTAGGGCCTGCCGATACACCAGGCGGCGAGGAAGGCGATCGCCAGCCAGCCGAAGTTGACGAACAGCGAAAGCGTGTCGCGCCCCGTGAAGAGGACGCCGACCGCGTGCAGGAGCTCTGAGTTCTGCGGGTAGAACCAGTTGACGAAGACCGTCTCGCTGTAGTGCAGGCCGGTGACGGAGTGGCTCTGCGCGATATCGACGGCGTAGGGCATGTGGTACCAGAGCGAGTCGAAGTTGAAGATGCCGCGATCGAGCGCGTCCTTGGTCGTCAGGCCCCAGTGGGCGAAGACGACGGCCATTACGCCGACCGCGATCAGGGTCATGAGCGCCCCTGCAGCGGGTCCTGTTATCGGAGGCGGAGCGCCTCCTTGCCCTGCGCGCCGCTCCGCTGGCCGGGACCCTTGCGCAGGTTGCTTTGAATCCTCGGCTTCGCGGCCTCCGGGCTGCGGAGCCACGCCGTCTCCGACACCACCCGCTGGCGAGAGATTCTTGATTCCGATCGCAACCGCCGCTGCGAGCAAGAGGCTCGCGATCAGGAGCGTCGAGGCGTAGAGGACGCCGAAGAGGCCGAGCAGCTCGCCGAGCCAGATCAGCAGGGCGATGGCGAGGACCGCCTCGACGAGGTGGGCCGGCGCCCCCTCCCACTCGGGCATCAGGCGACGGCGAATGCGAACGGCGCCGAAGCCAAGCGAAAGGACCAGCGCGGCGATGCCGAGGGCGCTGAGGGCGTAGGAGCCGGCGCTAACCACCGGTGGGCTCCGGCCGGGCGGCTACTTGAGGCTGCCGCGGATCGAGACCGGCGTCTCGCCGGGGCCGACCATGCCCTGGACGCGGGCCTTGCGATCGATGACGGCGGGGTCGTCGGCGCTCTGGATCCGCCTGTGCAGGCGCGTGTTTTCGGCCTGCTGCGCGGCCCGTTCCACTTTCGCCGCGCCCGTCGCGGTGTAGGTCTTGACGAAATCGATCACCGGGTTCAGGTAGGAGTAGAGGACGGCGGCGAGGACCAGCGTCAGCGCGATCCGGCCGACCCTGTCCCACTGGATGCGGCTGGCGCCGCTGCGGGCGCCGGGGCGTCTGCGGGGCGCCGGACGGCGGCGCGCCCGGTGGGCGGCCGAATTCCCCGCGTAGGCACGTGTGGCCATGCTCGGTGATTTGCGGCCGAGCGCCGCATTCCTTCACTGGCTGGACCGTTGAAGGAATGCCTGCAGGCCGGGAAACCGGGCGGTCTCCCCCAGCTGCTCCTCGATTCGCAGCAGGCGGTTGTACTTGGCGACGCGATCGGAGCGCGACGGCGCGCCGGTCTTGATCTGCCCGGCGCCGGTCGCCACCGCGAGATCGGCGATCGTCGTGTCCTCCGTCTCACCCGAGCGATGGGAGATGACGGCGGTGTAGCCGGCCTCGCGGGCCATGCGGATCGCCTCCAGGGTCTCGGTCAGGGTGCCGATCTGATTGACCTTGACGAGGATCGAGTTGCCGACGCCCAGCTCGATGCCGCGGCCCAGCCGCTCGGGGTTGGTGACGAAGAGATCGTCGCCGACCAGCTGCACGCGCTCGCCGAGCCGCTCGGTGAGCAGCTTCCAGCCCTCCCAGTCCTCCTCGTCCATGCCGTCCTCGATCGAGAGGATCGGGAAGCGCCCGCAGGCGTCCTCCCAGTAGGCGGCCATCTCCTGCGAGGAGAGCGTGCGGCCCTCGTGCTCGAGCACGTAGGCGCTGCCGTCGAAGACCTCGCTGGTCGCCGGGTCGAGGGCGATGAAGACGTCCTTGCCGGGCCTGTATCCCGCCGCTTCGACGCCGGCGAGAACGGCCTCCAGCGCCGCCTCGTTGGACTCGAGGTTGGGCGCGAAGCCGCCCTCGTCCCCGACCGCGGTCGCAAGGCCCTTTCCGGCCAGGCTCTTCTTCAGCGCATGGAAGACCTCCGCGCCGACGCGCAGGCATTCGGAAAAGCTGCCGGCCCCCGCGGGCACGACCATGAACTCCTGGAAGTCGACCGAGTTGTCGGCGTGGGCGCCGCCGTTGAGGACGTTCATCATCGGCACCGGCAGCACGGCCGGCTCGCCGCCGCCGTAGAGCTCCGCCAGGTAGCGGTAGAGGGGCAGCTCGGCGTCGGCCGCCGCCGCCTTGGCGGCCGCCAGCGAAACACCCAGGATCGCGTTGGCGCCGAGCCTGCCCTTGTTGGGCGTGCCGTCGAGCTCGATCATCGTCTGGTCCAGGGCTCGCTGTTCCGCGGCCCGGGCTCCCTTCAAAGCCGCCGCGATCTCCTCGTTGACGTGCGCGACCGCGCGTGAGACTCCCTTGCCCGCCCAGCGCTCCCCGCCGTCGCGCAGCTCAACCGCCTCGAACTCGCCGGTCGAGGCCCCCGATGGCACCGCGGCAAGCCCGCGGGCCCCCGAATCGAGCGCCACTTCCGCCTCCACGGTGGGATTGCCGCGCGAGTCGACGATCTGGCGGGCGTGGATCGAGGCGATGACGCTCATCGACGCCTCACTCGGGTGCGCTGGAACAAGGCGGCCACTGGGGACTAGGGCGAAGTCGGGGGAACGCCCGGAATGCCTTCCAGGGTGGTGCTTGCTTCTTCCCCTTCTTCGAGGCCAACCGGCCGCGGCCGCTGGACCAGCCTTTCGCCTTCAGGCGTCAGGACGTCGACGCTGCCCGGGAAAGCGGGCTTGGTCTGGGTCACGGGAGCCGGGCATTCCTTGGCGACGCCCCCTTTGGCGCTGGGTTCGTAGCAGGTGGGGTCGGCTTCCGACGGGTGGCCGCTGCTCTTGAAGTTCGAGCAGGTCTCGATCACGAAGCCGTCGGCGCAGAAGGTCCGCGAGGTCCACTTGCTGGAGAAGTCGGCGACGAATTCGGCGAAGTAGGACTGCTGGAGCTGCCCTTCGAGCTGGGCGCTGATCGAGGACTTCACTTCGTCGAGCGACTGTGTCGACTCCGGTTTTTCTGAGACGACTTCGAAGAGGTAGAAGCCTTTCGGGCCTTTGACCGGGCCTTCGAGCTTGCCTTCGGGAGCGGTGAAGGCGTCCGTTTTCAGCGGTTCGTCGGCTGTCGCTTCGGTGAGTTCCGTGCGCAGGCCGCCGCTGTCCTTGCTCAGGCTTTCGGTCGAGTACTTCTTGGCGACCTTCTGCCAGCTGGCTTCGGAGCTGTCCTTTTCGAGCTCCTTCTTCGCCGCTTCGACCTTCGCCTTGTCCTTGTTGAGGATGACGCGGACGTTGCGGCTCGCCGGTTTGACGTACTGGGTCGACTTCGCAGCTTCGTAGTAGTCCTTGACTTCGCTTTCGCTCGGTTTGGGAGCGCTTTTGGCGACCTTTTCTTCGACCTGTTCGGTCAGCATCTGCAGCTTCACCCGGTCGAGGACGTCGGCCTTCGTGTAGTGGGCTTCCTTGAGGAATTTCTTGTATTCGGCTTCGGTTTTGAACGCTTCGCCTTTTACTTTCTTGAATTCTTTTTCGACTTCTTTCTCGTTCACCGAGATGCCCAGTTCCTCTGCCTCGCCTTCGAGCCAGGCGGCGTTGAGCAGATTCCCCATCGCTTTTTCCATCAGTTCGTCGTATTCGTCATCGCCTGGCTTGGGCGTCTTTTTTTTCATTTCGGCGGCAACCAGGTCGAGGGTGTGGTTGAAGTCGCCTTCGCTGATGTGACCGCCGTCGCCGGGAACGTTTTCGACCAGGGCGACGTCGCCGGAGGGAATGCTCGGGTTGCCGACGCCCTCGGCAACCGCAAGGACGATGAAGAGCACGACCAGGACGCTGCCGAAGATCAGCAGGCCCAGGCGGCGCGCGGCCTCTCTAGGCGTGGGGCCCTTGCCGGCGCCGCTACCGCTGCCGGATTTGCCGCCCCCGGGCCTCCCAGGCCCCTTGCCGCGTCCAGACGTGGGCCTCTTGCGCTGACTCGGACTCACGAGGCGGGCAGCATATCTTCTGTCGCGGTTTGCGAGCGCTTCGCCTCCGAGAGGGCGGCGGCCATCGCCAGCACGGCCGCGAGGCGCGGCTCTGGCTCCTCCGGGACGCGGACCGAGGCCGTTTTCTCCCGCCACTCGTAGAGCGACCCCTCGACGCGCTCGTGCAGGACGCTCGCCTGCTCGGATTCGAGCTCCACACCGGCGATGCTGAGCCGCCCGCCACGCAGCTCGACGCTGCGGGCGCCGGCCTGGCTGAGCTCGATCCGGGCACGCTGCAGGGCGAGCAGGTTCTCGACCTCGCGCGGGGGCGGCCCGAAGCGATCGTTCAGCTCGTCGCGGATCGCCCGCAGCTCTCCGGTCTCGCGGGCCGCGGCGATGCGCCGGTGGACGTCGATCTTCGCCGCCTCGAAGGGGATGAAGGCCGCCGGCAGGTAGGCGTCGACGGGCACGTCGAAGCGCACCGGTTCGGGGGCCTCGCCGTCGCCGGCGGCGGCAGCGGCCCCGGCAACCGCCTCGTCGATCATCTGGCAGTAGAGCTCGAAGCCGACCGCGGCGACGTGGCCGGACTGCTCCTCGCCGAGCAGGTCGCCGGCGCCGCGGATGTCGAGGTCGCGCATCGCGATCTTGAAGCCCGAGCCGAGCTCGGTGTGGTCGGCGAGGGTCGAGAGCCGCGCCGCCGCCTCCTCGGTCAGCGCCTCCGCCGAGGGATAGAGCAGGTAGGCGAAGGCGCGCTCGCGAGAGCGGCCGACGCGGCCGCGTATCTGGTAGGCCTGGGAGAGGCCGAGCTGGTCGGCGCGCTCGACGATCAGGGTGTTGGCGGTGGGGATGTCGAGGCCGGACTCGATGATCGTCGTCGTGACCAGGCAGTCGGCGCCGCCGCGGAGGAAGTCCAGCATCGTTTCCTCCAGCCGGCCCTCGTCCATCTGCCCGTGGGCTTCGGAGAAGCGCACGCCCGGCAGCAGGCCGCGCAGCCGCTCGGTGACCTCGGGCAGCGAGTCGATGCGGTTGTGCAGGAAGAAGGCCTGGCCCGCGCGCTCGACCTCGCGCTGGATCGCCTTGCGCACCAGGTCCTCGTCGTAGGGGCCGACGTAGGTGCGGACCGGCCGGCGCCCCTCCGGCGGGGTCTCGATCACGGAGATGTCGCGCAGCCCGGCCAGGCTCATCTGCAGCGTGCGGGGGATCGGCGTCGCCGAGAGGGAGAGCACGTCGACCTTCAGCTTCAGCTGCCGCAGCAGCTCCTTCTGCTTGACGCCGAAGCGCTGCTCCTCGTCGACGATGACCAGGCCCAGGTCCTTGGCGCGCACGTCGCGGGAGAGCAGGCGGTGGGTGCCGATCAGGACGTCGACCTTCCCCTCGGCGAAGTCGGCCAGGACGGCTTTCACCTCGGCCGCCTTGCGCAGCCGCGAGACTCCCTCGACGACGAAGGGAAGGTCGGCGAGCCGCTCGCGGAAGGTGCCGAAGTGCTGCTGGGCGAGGATCGTCGTCGGCACCAGCATCATCACCTGCTTGCCGTCGGCGGCCGCCTTGACCGCCGCACGCAGAGCGACCTCGGTCTTGCCGAAGCCGACGTCGCCGCAGACGAGGCGGTCCATCGGCTGCTCTACCTCCATGTCGCCCTTCACCGCCTCGATCGCTTCCAGCTGATCGGCGGTCTCCCGGTAGGGGAAGGCCGCCTCCATCGAGATCTGCCATTCGCCATCGGGGGAGAAGGCGTGGCCTTTGCGCGTGCGCCGCTCGGCGTAGAGGTTGAGCAGCTCCCCGGCCAGGGCGCCGGCGGCTTTGCGCGCCCGCGCCTTCATGTTCTGCCAGCGCTTGCCGCCCAGCGCCGAGAGCGTCGGTTCGCCGCCGGCGCCGACGTAGCGGCTCAGCTTCGCCAGCTGGTCGGTGGGGACGTAGACGCGGTCCTCTCCCTTGTATTCGAGGTAGAGGTAGTCGCGCGTGACGCCGCCGACCTCGCGGGTCTCGAAGCCGGCGAAGCGGGCGACGCCGTGGTCCTCGTGGACGACGTAGTCGCCGACCCGCAGGTCGCTGAAGGCGAGCCGGCCGCGGCCGGCGCCCGGCACGCGGTCCTCGGTGCGTTTGCGGCGGTGGACGAGGCGCCGGAAGGGATAGACGGCGAGTTTCAGCTCCGGGCTGACGAAGCCCTCGCGCAGGCGCGCCTCAGCGAAGACGAGGCCGGGTTCGGGCGAGAGGTGCCCCCCCTCGAGCAAGCGGGCGTCGAGGCGGTCGAAGCCATAGCGCGCCCGCTCGGCCTCGCCGCGATTGTCGAAGGCGACGACCGTGCGGTACCCGGAGCGGATCAATTTCTCCAGCTCGCCCTCGGCCTCCTTGATGCTGCGGGCCGGCGACTCGGCGCGGGCGGCGCGGAAGGCGTCCTCGTCATCGGCGCCCGCCGCCGTCAGCGAGAGCGTGGCCCGTTCCGCCAGCGGCTCGGCGACGTCGACGTAGAGGTGGCGGGCGTCGTCGGCGTGCAGGGCGGTGGTCGCGTCCTCCCAGTGGTCGCGCAGGGCGGGCTCGATCTCCTCGGCCGCGGCGAGGATCACCGCGGCGGCGTCGGGAACCAGGTCCAGGGGGGCGCCGAAGCGCTCCAGGGGCAGCACCTCGGCCAGGCTCGGCGGCTCCCCGCCCTGCTCGGCCGCCTCCATCGCCGCCAGCTCGGCCAGTTCGCGGTGCTCGGCGTCGAGCTCGGCCGCCGGCGCCAGCTCGACCCGCTCGGCGTCGCCTAGCGAGCGCTGGGTGAAGGTGGAGAACCAGCGCATCGACTCGACCTCGTCGCCGAAGAGTTCGACCCGCACCGCCCGCTCCTCGGTCGCCGGGAAGACGTCGAGGATGCCGCCGCGGACGGCGAACTGGCCGCGCTCCTCGACCTGGTCGACGCGTTCGTAGCCGGCCGAGGAGAGGTCGCGCGCGACCGCGTCGAGCTCGATCTCCTCGCCGAGCGCCACCGCGAAGCCCGCCGGCCGCAGCGAGCCGTCGGGCACCGCCTCGGCAAGCGCGGTCGCGCTCGCCACGACCACCGCCTCGGGGTCGGAGCGGAGCGCCTCGAGGGCGTCGATGCGCAGGCCGACCAGGTGAGGGGGCGGGCTGAGGTGGGAGGCGTAGCCGGTGCCTCGCGAGGGGTAGAGGCGGACGCGGCGGGGGGCCATGTAGGCGTGCAGGTCGGCGGCGAGGTCGCGGGCGGAGCGATCGTCGGCGCTGACCAGCAGCGCCGGCCGGCCGGCGAGGCCGCGGTCGTCTTCGAGCAGCGCCGCCAGCAGCGCCGGGCGCAGCATCGAGGAGGCGCGCACGGTAACGGCCTCCCCTCCGGCTGGAACATCGCGCACCCGGCCGGCGAGCGCGTGGACGCGCTCGTGCTCGGCGACTAGCTCGATCAGAGGTCTGAGGCTCATGGCAGGCAAAGCGCCCAGATCGACCGATCCGGCGCCGCTCCCTCGATTCTAGATAGAGGGGAAAGCCGAGCCTGAGAGGGCTGGCCGAGCCTGTGCGCCTCAGCGCTGAGCGCGTACGGCGGCGATCGTCTCTCGCAGGGTTTCCCGAGCGTCGTGATGGGGCACCCAGCGCAGCTCGCGGCGGGCGCGCGAGGTGTCCATCAACATCGGCCGCCGCATCGCCTCGATCCAGGCCGCCTCATCGGGGAGAAACGGAAGCATCGCCGCCGCCTCCGCCGCAGCGCCGACGGCGAACTGCGGAGCCGGCACCGCGTGCCAGCCGAGCTCATGCGCGAAGTCGGTGACGGTGAGCTCGCCGGGGCCGGCGAGGTTGTAGACGCCGGGCTCGCCGTGGCCGAGCACGGCCGCGACGAGCGCCGCGGCGACGTCATCCTGGTGGACCAGCTGAAAGCGGACGCCGGGGTCGGGCAGGACCGGCCGCAGCTCGGGCACCCGGCCGAGCGCCCAGCGCAGCGGGGTGGGAATGCGCCGGGCCAGCGCCAGCAGCGGCATCATGTCGAGCAGCAGCGTCGCGTCGGGGCCGGCGACGATGCAGGGGCGGAAGACGTAGGCGCTGGTGCGCGAGCCGCTCAGCGCCAGCTCCAGCTCCTCCTCCACCGCTGCCTTGTCGGCCGAATAGGGATGCCGGTCGGTGCCGCGCACCGGCAGGTCCTCGGTCAGCAGTCCCGGAAGGTCGCGATGGAAGCCGTAGGCGGCGACCGACGACGTGTAGACGAGCCGCTCGGGGCCGGCGGCCGCCGTCGCCTCGAAGACGTTGCGCGAGCCGCGCAGATTGACCTCGCGCGTATCGCCGCTGCCGGCGATGATCGCGAAGGCGAGGTGGACGACCACGTCGGCGCCGGTCACCAGCTCCTCGACCGCGCCGCGATCGAGGATGTCGCCGCGCAGGTACTCGAACTTGCGCCAGCCCACGGATTCGGGGTCGAAGTAGCGCCGCCCCATGCCGACGACGCGCCCGACCTCGGGCAGGCGCTCGAGCGCGGTGACGAAGGGCTTGCCGATCTCCCCCGTGGGGCCGGTGACGGCGACGGTCAGCATCGCCGGGATTCTTCCACCGCGGCCCCGCCGGCCGCGCTACCCGGGTGAGCCGAAGGGGAGGTCGTCGGCGCTGCGCACGTGCTCGACCTGGCCGCGGCCCTCCTGGGCGGAGCGGCCGACTATGTCGTCCCACTCGTGCAGCATCGCCTTCAGGCGGGCGACGGCCTCGGGTGGGTGGGTGGCGACTCCCGCGGCCAGCTCCAGCGCCGCGTCCTCGGTCCCGGCCGCGGGCGCGACGCGGTTGACGAGGCCCAGGCGCAGCGCCTCGTCGGCGCCGATGGTCCGTGAGGAGAGCAGCAGGTACTTGGCGGCCGAGAGGCCGCAAAGAGTGACCAGCCGCGCCGGGCCGACGGGTATCCCCAGGGCCGCACCGGGGAAGCGCATTCGCAGGTTTGAGCCGCCGACCCGCATGTCGCAAGCAACCGCGATCTCGGCGCCGCCGCCGACGACGTGGCCGTGGCAGACGGCAATCGTCGGCTTGGGAAAGGAGACGATCGCGTCATAGAGGTCGGAGAAGAGCTGCATGCGGCGCACGTGGGCCTCGGAGTCGAGCTCCTCGCGGACGTCGGCGCCGGCGGAGAGTCCCATGCTGTCACCGGAGCTGATCACCAGGACGCGCACCGCCTCGTCGGCGCGGGCAGCCGCGAGATGCTCCAGCAGCTCGGTCAGCATCTTGCTGTCGATGGCGTTGCGGGCTTTGGGCCGTTCGAGCCGGAGCAGGGCAATGCCCTGCTCGTCGACCCTGTAGCTGGTCACCGTCCCGTCCTGGCCGCCGTTATCGCTCATCGCCCTCGGAACCTAGCTTTTCGACGAGGCGCTCGGTCTCCTCGGCGGCGCGGGAGAGCAGCTCCTCGACCTCGGCCTTCGGCTCCCGGAAGCGGCCGAGCACGTACGCCGAGACGATCTCGGGGTCGGTCGACTCCGGCCTCCCCACACCGACCCGGACGCGCCAGAACTCGGCGTCGCCGAAGCCGCGCTTGAGGCTCTTGAGGCCGTTGTGGCCGGCGAGGCCGCCGCCGAGGCGGGCCTGAACCTCGCCAAACGGCAGGTCGATCTCGTCGTGGACGACGACAACCCGGTCGAGGGGAACCTTCAGCGAGCCGCGGGCCGGCCCGGCCGAGCTGCCGGATTCGTTCATATAGGTGCGCGGCTGCAGCAGCGCCACTCGCGGGCCCCCCGGTCGGGTCCGTCCTTCGGAGATCACCCCGTTGAACTTCTGCTTCGGCTTCGGCAGGTCCCAGCGCTCGGCCAGCTCGCTCGCCACCGCGAAGCCGACGTTGTGGCGGGTGCGCTCGTACTCGGGCCCCGGGTTGCCGAGGCCGACGATCAGGATGCGGTCGCCGTCGCCGGCGCGAAGCTCGTCCTCGCCGCGCTTTCCCCGGCGGCGGAAGATCGACAGCGGTTACTCCTCGCCGGAGTCGCCCGACTCCTCGCCGCCGCCCTCGCCGCCCTCGTCGGCGGCGGGCGCCTCGCCCTCCTCGCCGACCAGCTCGGCCTCCTCTTCGACGGAGGGCTCGGGCTCTTCCTCGACCCGCGGCGGGGAGAGGGTGGCGATCGTGATCTCCTCGGGATCCTCGGCGGCGAGCTTGACCCCCTCCGGGATAGCGAGGGTGGAGAGCTGAAGCGTGTCGTTGATCTGCATCTCGGAGACGTCGGCGACGATCCGCTCGGGGATGTCGGTGGGCAGCGCTTCGACGGTCACCTCGCGGGTGACATGCTCGAGCACGCCGCCCTCTTTGACGCCGGGCGCGACCTCGGTGCCCTCGAGCTCGATCGCGACCTCCGCCTGGATCGCCTCGTCGAGCCTCACCTCATGCAGGTCGATGTGCTCGAGATTCCCCCGCACGGGGTGCAGCTGCTGTTCCTTGACCACGACCGGCACCGCTTTCGCGCCCTCGATCTCCAGATCGAAGAGGGCGTGGCCCTCGCCAAGCACCGTGCGCACGTCGCGCTCGGCCACCTGAAAGGGGCGAGCGTCGGCGCCGGCGCTGTAGACGACGCCGGGCACAAGGCCCTCTCTACGCAGGCGTCGAGAGGCCCGCGAACCGAAATCGGCGCGCGGAGCGGCTTTCAGCGTTTCGCGTCCTGCAGCCATGGGTCCGAGAGAATAGAGAACCGACACAAAATCGAACCTGTGGCAACCTTCGGGCATGGCCGACGACGCGAAGATCCCCAAGGGCAGGATCCGCCGTTCGGCGAAGCTGGGCTCGATCATCGGCGTGCAGGGGGCCCGCTACGCGGGGACCAAAGCGACGAACGTCGCCCGCTCCGAGGAGGGCGGCAAAGAGCGGCTCGAGCAGCGCCACATCGAGACCGCGATGAAGATGGTCGGGGCGCTCGGCCAGATGAAGGGCGCGGCGATGAAGCTGGGGCAGTTCGCCTCCTTCATCGACACCGAGTTCATTCCCGAGGAGTACCGCGAGATCTATCAGGAGCAGCTGGCGAAGCTGCGCACCGACGCGCCGCCGATGCCCTGGGAGAAAGTCGAGAAAGTGCTCGACGAGGAGTACGAAGGGGAATCGATCTCAGAGCTCTTCGCCGAGTTCGAGCAGGAGGCCTTTGCCGCCGCCTCGATCGGCCAGGTGCACCGCGCCGAGTTGCTCGACGGGCGCCGGGTGGCGGTGAAGATCCAGTACCCCGGCATCGCCGAGGCCCTCGACGCCGACCTGCGAAACGCGGGGACGATCGTCCGCCTCGCCCGCGCCCTGGCGCCGGGGCTCGACGCCAAGGCGATCGCCAAAGAGCTGCGCGAGCGCGTGATGGAGGAGCTCGACTACGAGTACGAGGCCCAGAACCAGCGCACCTTCTCGCGCGCCTACCGCGACCATCCCTTCGTCTACGTGCCCGAAGTGGTGACGCGGCTCTCCCGGCGGCGCGTCCTGGTCACGGAGCTGGTCGAAGGGCTCGGCTTCGAGGAGATCAAAGAGCTGCCCCAGGATGAGCGCAGCCGCTTCGGCGAGATCGTCTTTCGCGGCAGCATCGGCTCGATGTTCAACCTGCAGCACTTCAACGCCGACCCCCATCCCGGCAACTACATCCTGATGGAGGACGGGCACGTCGCCTTCCTCGATTTCGGGATGACCAAAAAGCTCGATCGCGAGCAGATCGTCCTCGAGCAGCGTGCCTTCGACGCCGCCTCGCGCGACGACCCGGAGGCCTTCCGCTCGGCTCTGCACGACCTCGGCTTCATCAAGAACCCCTCAAAGCTGGACGCCGAGCGGCTGATGGAGCACATGGGCGCGGTCGGCGGCTGGTACATCGAGGACCGCGAGATCGAAATCACGCCGAAACGGGTGATGAAGATCATCGAGTCGACCAACGACCCGCGCTCGGAGTACTACGACCTGATGCGGCGCGAGTCGATCCCCGCCGACGAGCTGATGGGAAGGCGGATGGAAATCGGCGTCGTCGCCGTCCTCGGCCAGTTGCGGGCGAAGCGAAACTGGCACCGGATCTTCCGCGAGTGGGTCTATGCCGACGAGCCAGCCACAGAGCTCGGCAAGGAGGAATGGGACTACTTCGAGCAAAGAGGTGTGGCGCGAACACCAGGGTTGGCGGAGCCTGCCTGAGTTGAGAGGCTGAGCCCGCCGGCTCGCGAGCACGGGCTGAAGCGAGGACGGGCCGAAAGGAAGAGAGATGCGAAAGATTCGACGCGGCTGGGCGCTGAGCAAGAAAAGCTGGGCGCTTCTGAGAGAACACCCGGCCCTGCTGCGGTTCCCCCTCTACGGCGGCGTCCTGACGATCCTCTGCGCGCCGATCGTGATCGGACCCGGCCTGCTGCTGATCGATGACGAGCAGACGGCGGTTGGACTAGGAGTGGTCGCGATCGGCATCTACCTGCTCGCAACGATTGGGTTGTTCTTCAGCGTCGCCCTCGCGGCCTCCGCGGGCCTGATTTTCCGCGGCCACGAAGCGAGCGTCTCCGACGGCGTCGCATTGGCGCGAGAATGCCTCCCCCAGATTGCGGGCTGGGCCGCGCTGTCGACCACGGTTGGGATTCTTCTCTCCGTGCTCGAAGACGAGGGCGGAATCTTCGGCCAGATCTTCGGCCGCCTGCTCGCAGTCGGCTGGTCGCTGGCGACCTTTCTTGCTCCGCCGGTGATCGCCTTCGAGGGAACCGGCCCAATCGAGACTTTGAAGCGCTCGGGAAGCCTGTTCAAGTCTCGCTGGGGGGAGCAGGTGACCGGCAACGTGGCGATTGGCGGCGGCATTGCCCTGCTGGGCACGCTGCCGGCGATCTTTCTAATTGTCATGGGCCTCTCGATCTGGTCCTCGAGTGGCTTCGCCGGCGCCCTCTGCGTCGTTGTAGGAGTGGTTGTCCTTGCCGTCGCGCTGCTGCTAAGCGCCGCCCTCAAGGGAATCTTCGGGGTCGCTCTCTATCGCTACGCGCTCGAAGGCGAAGCGGTTGGCGGCTTCACGCCCGAGGAGTTTGACTCGGCCGTCAAGCGGCGGCGGGGGCGTGGCGGGGACGCGCCGCCGACCGCGACACCGGGAACCGTTTAGACGTCGGCTCGCTCAGAGCCGGGCTCTATCTCAATAAATCACCGCATCGGACATCGACCACACCCCAGTGGGGTCAATCTCGGATGCGCGCGAAGAGGCGGGGGTCGTTCGAGCAGATGCCGTTAACCCCTGCCTTGACCAGCTTGCGCATACGCGCCGGGTCGTCGACCGTCCAGGCGATCAGCTCGACCCCGGCGATCTCGGCTATGCGGGCGAGGCGGCTGCTGGCGAGCGGGTGGTAGACCCACATCGCCTCGACGCCCAGGCGGGGGAGTTCGCGGGCCGCCAGCCCCGGTAGGCGCTGGCGCATCACTCCCAGGGCTGCCACCATCGGCGCCCGCGCCCAGCGCTTCGAGGCCCAGTCGCGGCGCACTTTCGGATAGGTCCAGCCTCGTCGCAAGCCGGGCTCGAGCTTACGAATGCGATTCAGAGTCGAGATCTCCATCGTCGAGACCATCGCCCTCTCGACGAGCCCTCGCTCGCGGACGGCGGCGACGATCTCGTCCTCCCGTCCCGGCAGCTTGATGTCGAGGTCGATCTCGACCCCCTCGAGCGGCGCCTGCGCGAAGGCATCGAGTGCCTCCTCCAAGGTCATCGGCGTGCGGCGCTCGGCGTCGTGCCAATCGTGGGCGACGACCAGCGGGGAGCGCTCGGCCGCCGGCAGCCGTGGATGGCCGTCTGGGCGCCAGAGCACGTCGAACTCGATCGTGTCGACGGCCGCCTCGACCGCGGCGTGAAAGCTCTCCAGCGTGTTGCCGGGCGCGATCAGGTCGGCGCCCTTGTGTCCCACCAGTCGCAGCTCGGACCCCTCAGGCGGGCCTGATCACCATCACGACAAGCACCGCGGCGACCAGCAGCGCGTTGAAGCGGGCGACGATCGGCACCCAATTGCGGCCCGGCGGCGGCGGGGAGCCGCTTTCGAGGCCGGCAATGCCCGCCTCGGCCCTGGGCCCGAGATAGAAGATCCCGATCGCGGTCGAGATGACCACGCCCGCCAGGCCGAGCTGGATCCAGAGCAGATCCCAGGAATAGAAGCTCTCGGTCAGCCAGATCCCGAAGGCCAGCGTGATCAGCGAGAGCGTCGGGAAGATGAACCTGCCGAGGAACTTGGCAAAGCGCATCGCCGCCAGCATGCTCGCCGGTTCGCCGCTGCGCGCGCCGAGGAGCATCGCGATGTTGACTGCGAAGCCGGTCCCCACCCACAGCGAGGCGGCCAGCACGTGGATGCTCTTGACGATGGTGTATTCGTCGATCATCTGGCGGGCGCCAGCCTAACCTCTGCCACCGTCAGAAAAGCTGGTTCTCGCCGGCGAAGATCTCGGAGACGGAGTCGTCGGTGAAGATGCGGCGGATCGAGTCGGCGAAGGTCGTGGCGGTCGAGAGGACGGTGATGTTGTCGGGCGCGCCCGGGCGCAGCGGCAGCGTGTCGGTGACGACGATCTGCTCGATGCCCGAGTTCTCGTAGGCGAGGCGCTCGTAAGCGGGGCCGGAGAAGACTCCGTGGGTGGCGCAGGCGATCACCCGCGCCGCTCCCTCGTCGAGAACGGTCTGCGCCGCCGCGCAGAGGGTCCCCGCGGTGTCGATCATGTCGTCGACGAGCACCGCGGTCTTGCCCTTCACGTCACCGACCACGTAGCCGATCTCGGCGACCTGCTGGGCGGGGCGCTCCTTCTCCATCACGGCCCAGTGCGTGCCCACGCGGCGGGCGAAGTTGCGCGCCGTCTTCACCCGGCCGGCGTCGGGGGAGACGATCACCAGCTCTTCGGTCAGGTGCTGGTCGGAGAACCACTGGGTCAGCATCGGCATCGCGGTCATGTGGTCGACGGGGACGTGGAAGAAGCCCTGCACCTGACCGGCGTGCAGGTCCATGGTCAGGACGCGGTCGACGCCGACTCCCTCCAGGCACTTGGCGACGATGCGGGCCGAGATCGGCTCGCGCGGCGCCGACTTCTTGTCCTGGCGCGCGTAGCCGTACCAGGGCATCACGGCGATGATGCGGTGCGCGGAGGCGCCCTGCGCGGCATCGATCATCGTCAGCAGCTCGACCAGCGCGTCGTTGGGAGTCATCTCGGTCTGTTCGTTGGCGCAGGTCGACTGGACGAGGAAGACGTCGGCGCCGCGGATCGACTCCTCGTAGCGGCAGTAGACCTCGCCGTTGGCGAAGGTCTTCAACGTCACCTGACCGAGGTCGAGTTCGAGCTTCCCGGCCACTTTCGCCGCCAGCTCGCCGGAGCTGCGGCCGCCGAAGACCATCAACCGCTTCGAGTAGTCGTGCGGGATGGCGGTCGCGGCCGTTTCTGGGCGCTGCTCGATCGTGCTCACGAGTTGTCTTCCTCTTCTGCCTCGGCCGCCTTGCGATCGGCGTATCCGTCGATGTTTCTCTGCTCGTTCTGGCTCACGGAGAGCGAGCCGTCCGGCACGTTCTCCTTCACCACTGCTCCGGCGCCAGTGTAGGCGGACTGCCCGACTTCTACCGGTGCGACGAGCATGGTGTCAACACCAACGCGCGCTCCGGCCCCGATTACCGTCCGGTGCTTGCGGAATCCGTCGTAGTTGGCGGTGATCGTGCCGGCGCCGAGATTGGCGCCGGGGCCGATCTCGGCGTCGCCGATGTAGGAGAGGTGGGGAACCTTGGCGCCCTCGCCAACCCGGGCGTTCTTCAGCTCCACGAAGGTGCCCGCCTTGGCGCCCGGCCCGAGCTGGGTCCTGGGACGCAGGTAGGCGAAGGGGCCGACCGTGCAGCCGTCGAGCACCTCGCACTCGACCAGATAGGAATGGGGAGCCGATACCCCCTCCCCCAGCCGGGCGTCGATCAGAGTCGTCAGCGGTCCCACGACAGAGCCGGCGCCGATGGCGGTGGCGCCCCGCAGGCTGCAGCCGGGTTCGATCCGGGCGTCCGCGGCGATCTCGACATCGGCGTCGATCCAGGTGGAGGCCGGGTCGGCGACGGTGACGCCGGCGAGCATGTGGCCCTCGAGGATGCGGCTGCGCGCCTCGGCCTCGGCGCCGGCCAGCTCGACCCGGGTGTTGACCCCATGCATCACAGTCATGTCGGTGGCCGCGTACACGGCGACCCGGTGGCCCCCATCGCGCATCAGAGGCAGGACGTCGCCGAGGTAGTACTCGCCCTGGGCGTTGTCGTTGCTGATCCGCTCCAGCGCGTCGGCGAGCGGCGCGGCCGCGAAGGCATACGTGCCGGCGTTGACCTCCGTGATCGCCAGCTCCTCCTCGGTGGCGTCGCCCGGCGCCTTGGCCTCGACGATGCGGGCCAGATCGCCGGACTCGTCGCGGACGACGCGCCCGTAGCTGCCAGGGTCCTCGAGCAGCGCCGTCGTCACGGTCGCGGCGGCGCCCGCCTCATCGTGGGTGGCGAGCAGCTCGGCGATCGTCGTCGCCGAGACCAGCGGGTGATCGCCGGAGAGGACGACCACCGTCTCGGCCTCGCGGATCAGCTCGAGCGCGGCGCGAATCGCACCCCCGGTGCCGTCGGACTCGGGCTGGACCACCGTCTCCACGCCCTCCGGCAAACCGGCGGAGATGTCGCGGTTCGGCGAGGTGATCACGGCCACTCTGCCGGCGCCCGCCTCGCGGGCGGCAAGGATCGGCCAGGCGACCATCGGCCGCCCGCAAACGGGATGCAGAACCTTCGGCAGCGAGGAGCGCATGCGCGTACCCTCGCCCGCCGCCATGACCAGGACCAGAGGCGAGCTCACGTTGGAATCGTAGTGGCGGGCGGGTCCTGTCGTTAGAAAGGGGTGGCCTTGCTTGCGCTGCGCTCTGCTTCGCTGGCCGGGACCCCGGCCCGCGGCAAGCCAATCTTCAGCTCCGCAGACTCCGCACTGCGCAACACCGCCCCTTTCGAACGACACCCACCCGGGCCAAAGCCGAGCCCCCGTGGATCGGAGAGCTCAGCTGGTGCGGGAGAGGTCTTTGCCGACGAGGGCGAGGCTAACCAGCATCCAACCGGCGAAGATCAGGTCGATACCGACCAGCAGGCCGATCGCCCAGTCCGCCGAGCTGGGCAGCTTGGCGAGGATGAGGATGCCGATCAACAAGCCGGCGAAGCCGCTGAGGCCGACGATCCCCGCCCCCTGCTGACCGCGCCCCGCAAAGGCGATGGCGAGCCGGGTCAGGCCCATGAAGAGGAAGTAGATCCCGAGCACGACAGTCAGGGTCAGGGTGCCGTTGTGGGGTTCGACGATCAGCCAGAGCCCGACGATGATCGTGAGCGCCGCCCACAAGAGCCGCAACACAACCGTGCCGAGCGAGTGCGCCGTGAACGCGCCGGCGACCATGAAGAGCCCGGCGATGAGCAGGATCCAGCCGATGAAGATCGCCGTGCCCACGGAGGCAACGGCGGGCACGAGGATTGCGATGCAGCCGATCGCGATCGCGATCACGCCGACCGCCATCAGCGTCCGCCAAGTTCGCCGCAGCCCCTCGCGCACTTCAGGGTCTAGTGCCGCTCCACCCATCTCCATGAGCCGACCCTAAGTCCCCCACCGGACGAGATCAACCCTCGACGGCACTGTCTGGCTCGTCGACCGCACCTGCCTCACGTTCAGCCGCTTCGCGCTCCATCTGCCGCTCGTAGAAGCGCACCCACTTTCGAACCGCGTTGTCCGAGACGCCGTACTTGCGACCCACGGCTACGTAGCTCGTCGATTGGATCTCGGCGAGCAGCTGCTCGTAAGGGGGCCGATTGCAGCGTCGCAACGACCGCTTGGGTTTACCGCGCTGCACTGAGCGGTCCCGGCATGCACACACCTGCGAGCAATACCGGTGCTGACTGTATTTCGCCATGAACTCATTTCCACAGTGCTTACATGAGCGCCGTGGAGAGACTCCCTTGTTCTTGCGACCACAGTGAGTGTCCAAGGTGGCAGCGCAGTTAGGACAGATGATCCTCAAGTTCTCGATCCGATTGTCGTCTGGGATCCCGTTGATGTGGTCGATGATCAGAGACATCCAGTGCCCTCGCCAGTGCTCGTCCTGACCACAGAGCTCACAACGTCTCTCTTTGTAACCCTCAGCGAAAAGACGCCTCTTCAGGGTGCCGCGAGAGTAAGAAGACTTTTCAACAAGAATCTCGCTCATCGGCTTGGGGGGTCGATTGGGGTTTTCTCGCGCCGAGGCACCGCCATCGAAATGATCGGTGGAGATTCCCCACACTTCGTCCACATATCGACGCAAGAGCGCATGATTGCCTCCCGCTGGCCGCATACCGAGTCGGCGTAAAACCTCGCTGTAGGAGCGGGATTGTGCAACGGCTTCTTGGGCCTCTTCCTCCGTATAGCGCGGCATAATCGAACACTAGTTCGATTACCGGACGGTCAAGTCGTTCAGGGAAGGCACTAAGGTGACCGAGGCGTTCCGGGGTGGTGTAATCGGTAGCACGCTTGGTTTTGGTCCAAGAAGCGGTTTTGGGTTCGAATCCCCCCCCCGGAACTACTGCCCGCTACTCCTCTGAGCCGCGGGGGACCTTGCCGCCTTCGGCGCCGGGCTCGAAGGCGGGGCCGCGGGGGGAGGCGATGCCGAGGACGCGCATCGCTTTCAGGCCGAGGCCGAGCTTCTCTCGGCCTTCGGTGCCGGAGACGTCGTGGCCGCAGAGCTCGCGGACGCGCTCGAGGCGGTAGCGGATCGTGTGGCGGTGGGTGAA
>DASSTR010000064.1:0-2409 GCA_035707825.1 Solirubrobacterales bacterium | reverse complement strand
AGGACCTGGCCTACCTGCCGATCTTCCAATACACCTGGACCGAGGGAACGAAGGCTGGCCTCGTCAACTACAAGCAGAACGCCTATGTGCAAAGCAACATGTGGAACGTGTTCGAGTGGTATTGGGCGAAGTAGCAGCGGCGGGGTTGCGGCGCGAGGGCAGGGGACGGGCGGCGGCAACGAGCGGGGCGCCTTCCGGCCGCCCCCCAGTCCGCGACCCCTGCCCCCGCCCTCCATCCCCCTGATCCTCGGGGCTCGCCGATGACCGCCTATCTCCTCCGCCGCGTTGCCCAGAGCGCCCTCCTCCTGGTCCTGGTGACGATCATCGCCTTCGGGCTGATGCACCTGGCGCCGGGGGGGCCGCTAGCCGTCTATGCCCTCAATCCGTCGATGCGGGCCGAGGACCTGAAGCGGATCGAGCACAACTTCGGGCTCGACCGGCCGGTCTACGTCCAGTACGCGAAGTGGGCGCGGGGCATGCTGACCGGCGACTGGGGGCGCTCCTACCGCGACAGCCGGCCCGTCGACCGCGTGATCCTCGATCGCGTGCCGGCCACCCTCGAGCTGACGGCGACGGCGCTGGTCATCGCCGTCGTCCTCGGTGTTGGCATCGGCGTCCTGGGGGCGGTTCGCCAGTACTCGGGCGCCGATTACCTGGCGACGGTCGGCGCGATGTTGGCGTTGTCGATCCCGACCTTCTGGTTCGGGCTGATGGTCATCTACGTCTTCGCCGAGCAGTTGGGCTGGATCCCGGCCGGCGGGCGGGAGTCGCTCGGCCGGCCCTTCTCCCTCATCGACCGGCTGCACCACCTCGTGGCGCCAGCGCTCGTGCTCGGGCTGGTCCTCGTCGCGACCTGGAGTCGCTACACGCGGGCGGCGATGCTGGAGGTGGTCGGGCAGGACTACGTGCGAACGGCGCGGGCGAAGGGGCTGGCGGAGGGGCGCGTCCTCCTCGGCCACGCCTTTCGTAACGCCGTGGCGCCGCTGATCACGCTCGGCGGCATCCAATTGCCGCTCCTCTTCGGTGGCGCCCTCGTGACCGAGAGCATCTTCTCCTGGCCGGGGATGGGGCGCCTCTTCGTCGACTCGCTCGGCTACCGCGACTACCCGGTGCTGATGGGCGTGCTGATGGTCACCGCCTTCCTCGTCATCGGCTTCAACCTGCTGGCCGACGTGCTGGTCGCGCTGGTCGACCCGCGCATCCGGCTGCGATAGGCGAGGCGCGCGGCATGGTGAGCGGTGAGCAGACGACGATCTCGCGGACGCCGGCCCCGCCCGCGCTCGGTGGGCCGGGGGCACCGGGGGTGCAGCGGACGGGGCCGGCCCGCCAGTGGCGAGTCGAGAGCCCCTGGCGGCTCGCCCTGCGCCGCTTCTTCCGGCACCGCTTGGCGGCGATCGGGCTGGTGCTCGTCGTCCTCCTCCTCGGCTCGGCGCTGCTCGCCCCCCTCTTGGCCCCGCGCAACCCGGACCAGATCAGCATCCTCGACAAGTTCGTGTCGCCCTTGCACGGCGGCTACCTCCTCGGCGCCGATGAGCTCGGGCGTGATCTCCTCAGCCGTCTCCTCTACGCCGGCCGCATCTCGCTCGTCGTCGGCTTCGCCGCGATGGTGGTCACCGTCAGCGTGGGCACGGTGGTCGGGCTGCTGGCCGGCTACCTCGGTGGCTGGGTCGACACGGTGCTGATGCGCGTGACTGACGCCCTCCTCTGCTTCCCGACCATCTTCCTCCTCCTCATCCTCGCCTCCTTCGTCGGCGCCTCCCTCCTCTCGATCACGCTCATCATCGGCCTGACGGCGTGGATGGAGCTGGCCCGCATCCTCCGCAACCAGACGCTGGCCCTGCGCGAGCGCGACTTCGTCCAAGCCGCCGAAGCGCTGGGCGCGAGCCACACCCGGATCCTCGTCCGCCACCTGCTGCCGAACTCGCTGGCGCCGATTCTGGTCGCGGCGACGCTCAACGTCGCCAACGCGGTGCTGGCCGAGTCGTACATCTCGTATCTCGGCTACGGCATCCAGCCGCCGACGGCAAGTTGGGGTAACATGCTCAACAACGCGCAGGGGTACTTCGGCGACGCGCCCTGGATCGCGCTCTTCCCCGGCCTCCTCATCACGCTCACGGTCACCGGCTTCAACTTCATCGGTGACGGCCTGCGCGACGCGCTCGACCCGCGAACAAGACGCTGAACCGATATGTAGCAGCCAACACACCTCGCCATGACATCCGGGCTCTGCCGCACTTCAGGTGAAAGGCTTGGTCGCTCCAGAAGGGATGGGATGCCCCCAATTCTACCACGCGCTGCCGACGGTCGCCCGCACCGGACGTGCCGGAGACCCCGCATGCGCGGGCGGAGCGTGGCGCCTTCCGCAAGTCGTGGCCTGTCGTGGATGTCGCCAGGCGTGCCATGCGTGCC
>DASSTR010000063.1:0-15368 GCA_035707825.1 Solirubrobacterales bacterium | reverse complement strand
CTGGCCTCGATCCTCTACGGCTCGGTGATGGCCTTCACCCAGACCAACCTGCGGCTGATCGCCGGCTACTCCTCGGTAGCCCAGCTCGGCTTCATCACCGCCGGCATCTTCGCCCTGCGCCCCGACGGCTCCGACGGCGCGGTGCTGCAGATGGTCAACCACGGGCTCGTCGTCGCGCCGCTCTTCGTCATCGTCGCGATCCTCGCCGAGCGCTCGGGCAGCGAGGACCTGCGCGAGATGGGGGGGATGGCGATGCGCGCGCCGGTCCTGGCCGCCCTCTTTCTGATCGTCACCCTGGCAACCCTGGCGATGCCGGGGTCGGCCAACTTCATCGGCGAGTTCTACATCCTCAACAGCCTCTTCGACGCCAAGATCGTCTTCGCTCTCGTCGCCGTCTCCGGCATCGCGATGTCCGCCTACTACGCCCTGCGCCTCTACCAACGCACGATGCACAACCGCAAGCCCGAGGGGCTCGTCTCGCGTGAGATCGGCTGGCGCGACGGCCTCGTCCTGGCGCCGCTGGTCGCCTGCATCGTCGCGCTGGCGTTCTATCCCCAGCTGATCCTCGAGCGCACCGATGCCGCCGCCAAGGCGAGCGTCGCGGCGGTCTCCGGCGAAAGGCAGCCCGCCCCGCAGGCGCAGCTGGCCTCCTCGCGGGAGAGCAACGGCTGGACCGGCTACGGCCCGCTCGAGCAGGTGGAACGGTGAGCTTCGAAGCGCCGGTCATCGATTACGCCGGGCTCTCGCCGGTCATCGCCCTCACGGCCGGGATCTGCATCGTCCTCCTGACCGCGGTCTTCGCGCCGCTGCGCCGCACCGCGCCGGGCCTGACCCTGCTCACCCTCGCCGTCGCGGCCGGGCTGCTGATCTGGCGCTGGAACGATCCCCAGGACCTCATCTCAGGCGCGCTGCGCATCGACGAGCTGGCGATCTCGGCGGCGTTGATCGCGTTGCTGATGGCGGCGGCCACCGTGCTGCTCTCGATCCGCGAGCCGGCCGCGGAGCAGGTGGGCAGGGGCGAGTACCACGCCCTCCTGCTCGGCTCGGTGCTGGGGATGACGCTGCTGGCCCAGGCGCAGAACCTGGTCAGCTTCTTCATCGCGATCGAGACGCTCTCGATTCCCCTCTACATCCTCTGCGCCAGCAACCTGCAGCGCGAGCAGTCCTTGGAGTCGGGGCTCAAGTACCTGATCATCGGCTCCCTGGGCTCGGCGACCCTGCTCTACGGGATGGCCTTCCTCTACGGCGGCTCGGGGTCGACCGACTTCGCCGGGATCGCGTCCGGGATCGGCAGCGAGAGGGTCCTCGGAGACCCACTCGTCCTGATCGGCATCGCGCTCGCGGCGGTGGGGCTCGCCTTCAAGACCTCGATCGCGCCCTTCCACCAGTGGACGCCCGACGTCTACGAGGGAGCGCCGACGCCGGTCACCGGCTTCATGGCCGTGGCGACCAAGGTGGCCGCGTTCGCCGTCTTCGTTCGCTTCTTCGACGTCGCACTGGCGCCGCAGGCAAGCGACTGGCAACCCGCCCTCGCCGTCCTCGCCGCCGCCTCGATCGTGATCGGCAACGTCGGGGCGCTGGGCCAGGACTCCCTGAAGCGGCTGCTCGGCTACTCGGGCATCGCCCAGGCCGGCTACATCCTCGGCGGCCTCGTCGTCGCCACCGAGGCCGGCGTCAGCGCGATCGTCTTCTACCTCGCCGCCTACGCGTTCATGAACCTCGCCGCCTTCGCGGTGATCGTCGCCCGGGAGCGCGAAACCTCCTACGGCGACGACATCGCCGGGGTGAGGGGACTGGGAGGTGAGAAGCCGCTGCTCGCCTGGCCGCTGACGATCTCGATGTTCGGCCTCGCCGGCCTGCCGGCGACGGCGGGCTTCATCGGCAAGCTGTACCTGATCGAGGCGCTCGTCGAGGGCGACTACACCTGGCTGGCGGTGTTCATCGCCGTCGGCACGATGATCTCGCTCGCCTACTACCTGCGCATCGTCAGCGCGATGTGGATGGGCAGCGCCGAGCCGGCACGGTCCACGGCCGCCAGCCCAGGGCCCGCGATCGCGGGCGCCGCCCCCGAAGCCGACCCGATCGACCCCGATGCCGGCCGCCGCCTCTACCTTCTCGTCCCGGCCATCCTCGCCGCCGCGGCCGTGATCGCCTTCGGCATCGTCCCCCAGCCCCTGGTCGAGTTCGCCGAGCACGCCGGCGCGTCCCTGTTTTAACCGCCATCTCCTCCGCTTCGCGTCCGGGGGCAGCGGCAGCGGATCGCTGAATGAAAGGGTGGCGGAATGGGGGTCGTGCTCACAACCGCTGCGATCGTCGGCGCCGTCGCCGTCGGGGTCCTATCGGAGCGCCGCTGGCCGCGGGGGGCCGCGACCGCCGCGAGGCGGGCCCTGACGCTGATCCTCTACGTGCTGATCCCGCCGGTCGTCTTCTTCAACCTCGCCGCGGCCGAACTCGACCTCGACCATGGAGTCGGCCTCCTGCTCGGCCTGCTCTCCGTCTCGCTGGCGGCGTTGCTCGCCTGGTGGGTCGCGACGCGGATCCTCGACCTGCCCCGCCACCAGACCGGCGCCGTCATCTGCTCGGTGCTGGCGATCAACAGCGCCTATCTCGGCTACCCGCTGACGATCGCGCTGCTGGGCCACGACGAGCTCTCAACGGCCGTCCTCTTCGATGTGCTCGTCTGCGCGCCCTCGCTGCTGCTCGGCGCCTTTGCGGTCGGCGCCGCATTCGGCAGGTCGGCCGGGGAGAGCACGGGCGAACGGGTGCGCGCCTTTTTCACCCGCAATCCGCCGCTCTATGCGGCTATCGCCGGGCTGCTGGCCCCTGCCGCGCTGGCCCCCGATATCGCCGTCGACATCTCCCAGGGCCTCGTCATCGCGATCCTGCCGGTCGGCTTCTTCGCCGTCGGCGCCACCCTGGCCGAGAACGCCGAACACGGGGAGCTGCCGATGCCGCCGCCCCTCTCGCGGCCGGTTGCCCTGGCAATCGTCTCGCGGCTGGCGGTGGCGCCGGGGCTGCTGATCCTGTTCGCGCTGCCGCTGGTGGACCTTCCCGCCGCCTACATGCTGATCGCCTCGATGCCGACAGGGATCAACTCGATGGTCGTCGCCCACGCCTACGACCTCGACATGGAAATAACCGCCGAGGCCGTCACCTGGTCGACCGCGATCGTGGTGCTGGCGGCGCTGGCCTCGCTGCTCTTCTGAGGAGCGTGCCTATGCTGGGAGGCGATGACGCCGGAGCTTCAGCGCTGATGCTGCATCACGTCGGGATCGAGATCGCGCCGGCCGACCTCGAGCGCGCCGTGGAGTTCTGGCAATTGCTCGGCTTCTCCCTTCTCGAGCCACCGGCCGCCCTCGCCGATGCCTTCACCTGGCTGGAGCGCGAGGGGACGCAGATACACCTCATGCACACCGAGGCCCCCTCGGTCCCCGCCCGCGGCCACGTCGCCGTCGTCGCGCCGGACTTCGAGCGCACCGTGGCCGGCCTGCGGGAGCGGGGATTCGAGCTGCGTCCGGGACGCGAACACTGGGGGGCGCCGCGCGTTCACGCCCTCGCCCCCGGCGGCCATCGCGTCGAGCTGATGGCCGCGCCGCCTCCGGCCGCCTAACTCGCCTCGGGTGCCGCGCCGCTCGCCGTCTCGAAGCCCATCATCGCCACCATCGCGGCAATCCCGGGCGCATCGCCGTCGCCGAGGCGCTTGGCGCTGGCGGCTTTGATCCCCTCGACCTCTTTCAGCGCCTTGGCCAGCGCCTTGGTGAGTTCCTTCCAGCCCGTCTCGTCGAGCTGCATCGGCGCCCAGCTGAGGTGGCGGTCGCTTCGCTTGTCGAAGGTGCCGGCCTGCAGCGAGCCGGCGGTGGCGGCGATGACGGTTTGCAGCACACCGATCGAGACCTCCTGGCGCTTGGCCTCGGAGAGCTGCGCCAGCTCCCGGTCGGAGACCAGCTCCGGCTCGGTCGCCCGGTAGTAGTGCTCGACGGCGCCGCGCCGCGGCTCGGTCCTGACCAGTTCGATGCAGTTCTGCCTGCGCAGCTCTTTGATGTGGTAGCTGACCTGGCTCACGCCCATGTCGAGCTCCTTGGCCAGTTCGCTCGGGCTCGCCACTCGCTCGTTGAGGATTCGCAGGGCCTCGATGCGAATCGGGTGGCCGATCGCCATCGCCAACCGCTCGCTGACAGCCCCTCTCTGCTTTTTTTGCGCCACGTCGTTCCTCCCGAAGTTATTGAGCAGCAGAATCTTGTTTCGCTCCTGGAGTGTTCCCTCGCTCGAGCAGACTTCCTTATATCAGCCTAATTACTGAACCTTTTTTTCAGTACTGGAGGCATCTCCTCCAGTAAGGGGACCGGCCGGAGCAGCAAGGCGCAGGAGGGGTGGAGAACTCAGCAAACAGCGCTCGCGGCGGCCGCGCTTTGACAACCAGCGGCGCGGCTACGATGCGTCGGTGCGCTACCCAGTCGAGTCCTTCACCGCCGAGGAGCGGAACCTCCTCGCCCCGCATTTCACCAACCTGGACCGGCCGGTCTTCGCCCTGGTCAATCTGCCGGAGACCGTCAAGGGCGCCCTTTTTGCCCGCTATTCCCGCTATTCGGGGACGGTTCGCCGCCTCTACCTGGAGGAGTTCGCCGCTGACGTCGGAACGGGCGAGCGGCCTTTCGACGGGGCCGAGGGGGAGCGGGCGGCAAAACTCTACGAACGCGTCTTCCTCGGCTACGGAGACGATTCGATAGCCCAGGTCGGCGGCGCTCACGTCGCCTGCGAGTGGGTCTCCAACGTTCTCACCAAGGTGCTGCAGCGCGGCCGGCTCGCGGCCTACCTCGAGCAATCCACCCGCTACATCCCCTACGACAAGGAGCTTCCGCCCGACGCCGACGGGGGCTATCGCTACTACCGCAACGAGGAGCTCGGCCCGCGGTTCTCGGCCGCGATGGACGAGCTGTTCGCGATCTACTCGCGATCGCTGGAGCAGGTCGAGAGCTGGGCGGCGGAGCGCTGGCCCCGCGGCGACGAGGAGCCGGAGGGGCCCTGGCGCCGCTCGATCCGCGCCAAGGCGCTCGACCTCCTGCGGGGCCTTCTCCCCGCCGCGACCCTCAGCCACGTCGGCATCTACGCCTCCGGCCAGGCCTACGAGCAGCTGCTGCTGCGGCTGATGGCCTCCCCGCTTCCCGAGGCGCGCGAGTACGGCGGGATGATCCTGCGCGAGCTGCAGCAGGTGATGCCGAGCTTCGTCTCGCGCGTCGAGCGGCCCGACCGGGGCGGCGAGTGGGTCACTTACCTGCAGCGCCGCCGCGAGGCGACCGAGAGCTGGGTAGCGCGCCTCGGCCTCGATCGCCGCGGCGCCGGGGACGACGCTCCCTCGGTGGAGCTGGTTCACGTCGACGGCAGCGAAGAGGACCTCCTCGCCGCCTGCCTGTTCGAGGCGGCGAGCGCCCCCGAGACCGAGATCCTCGCCCGCATCGACGTGCTCGATCGCTCCGAGCGGGCCGAGCTGCTGGCGGCGATGGTCGGCGAGCGAGCCAACCGGCGCCACCGGCCCGGCCGCGGCTTCGAGTCGCTGCGCTACCGCTTCGAGATCGTCTCCGACTACGGCGCCTTCCGCGATCTGCAGCGCCACCGGATGCTGACCTGCCAGTGGCAGCGGCTGGGGCCGGACCTGGGCGCCGGGGTCCCCGACGAGGTTCGGGAAGCGGGGGTCGGCGGGGAGTTCGAGCGCGCCCTCGAGGTCTCGCGAAACGAGTACGAGCGCCTCGCGGCCGCCGGGCTGGCCGAGCAGGCGCCCTACGCGCTCAGCCTCGCGTTCAGGATCCGCTACACCCTCGACCTCAACGCCCGCGAGGCCATGCATCTGATCGAGCTGCGCTCAGGCCGCGAGGGGCATCCCACCTACCGCGCCGTCGCGCAGGCGATGCACGAGCGGATCGCCGCGATCCATCCCGCCGTCGCGGCGGCGATGAGCTTCGTCGACGACTCCCAGGAGCCGCGCCTGGAGCGGATCCTCAGCGAGATCAGGACCCAGCGCAAGCGCGCCACCGCCCAGCCCGCGGGCAGCGAGGCGCCGCCGGGCCTTAACCCGCTCGGCTGAGCGCGGCCGGCGTCCGGCTCGAATCAGTCGCGCTGCTTGCGCTTGCGGCGGGGAGCTTCGCCCCCACCGCCGCCGCGCTCCGACGTGGCCGGATCGCCCGCCGCCGGGCCCGCACCGGGCTCTGCGCCGTCCAGCTGCGCCGCCGCCTGTTCTCCGGGCGTCGGCCAGGGGATCGCTTCGCCTGCCGCCCAGGCCGGAGGCCTCCCGCCCGGCACCTTGCCGATCAGCAGCAGGCCGAGATAGAAGAACCAGATCAGGACGAGCGGAGATAGGCCGATCAGGGCGGCGACGCCGGAGGCCATGCCGAGGGAGCCCCAGAACCTCGTCAGCAGGCCGGTCCGCATCCCCCAGAGCCCGCAGTAGAAGAGCGAAACCACCAGGGCCAGCCCGCCGGCCAGCCCCATGTATTGGGCAAAGCTCACCAGGGTCGAGCCCCTGATCGCCTCCGAGGCCCTGCTTTCCTCGATCTTCTTGTCCTGGCAGGCCTGCCGCGAAGTCGACCCGGGCTCGGCCGGGTAGTCGGCCGAGAAATCCTTGGCGCTCTTGTCCTTGGCCTCCGAGCGGCATTCTTCCGGCGCTTCCTTGACCGCCGAGCGGGTCGGCGCGGACTTGCCTTCTATGTAGGTGTTGGCGGCGTCCTGGGTCCCGCCGGCAAGCAGGAAGGCGGCGACGCCGAGCAGCAGCGGCCCGAGCAGGACGACGCCGACCATCTGGTTCCTGACTCTCTCGCTGCGAGCCTGCGCCGCCCGGAAGAGGAAGAGCAGCGGCGCGGCGAGCAGCAGGTAGCTGATGCCCGTGGCCACCCCGGATATCCAGAGGGTCGAGGCGTTCGCGTGGGCTTCCCGCAGCCCTTCGAAGTTGGCGCCCCCGCTCAGCGCCGCTTGCAGCAGCACGAAGCCGGCGACGCCGAGGATCGCCCCCGCCATGGCGGCGATCCCGCTGCGAACCGTCCAGCGGTCCTCGCGTTCGACGACCTCGCTCGAATCTGGCATCGAGCTAGTCCCGCTCGTGAAAGTAGAACTGGGGCAGCGCGCCTTCGATCACGTCGGCGGTCATCTTCTGCGCCACCTCGAGGTCGCCTGTGCGCACGGCGATGTCGTCGAGGCTGACGATGCCGGCCAGGCTGGCGCCGTCGACCACCGGCAGGCGCCGGACCCGATGGCGGACCATCAGCGCCGCGGCCTCCTCGAGCTCCATCGCCGGCTCGCCGCAGACCAGAGGCCGCGAGGCGTGCTCGCCGATGGCTGAATCGGGATCGACCCGCTCGGCGAACACCCGCAGGGCGAGATCGCGGTCGGTGACCATGGCGATGGGAGAGCCGCCGGGATCGACGATGACGACGGAGCCGACGCGGTGGTCGCGCATCTGCCTGGCCACCGAGACCGCGCTCGCGTCGGGCGCGGCCGTGACGACTCCGGCGGTCATGATCTCGCTGATCTGCATGCCGCGTACGCTACAACCGTGAGCAAGCCAGAGCGCACCCCAACCGGCGACCGGCACGAACAGGAGGCGGGCGAGCCCGAGCGCATCCCCGTCGTGCCGCTGATGGCCGGGGTCGGCCCCGAGAACCCGCCCTGTCCGGCCTGCGGCGAGCCTCTCTTCGGCTGGATCGACGAGCGGCCCGGCCTTGCCGGCCCGGTGAGTCGATGCGAGAGCTGCGGCCTCGGCGTCATCGGCGGGCGGGGCGAAGCCGAGGAGGCGCTGCGCGCGCTCGACCTCCTCGCCGACGGCGGAGAGCTGAAGATCGCCGACCGCACCGGCTTCTCGGCCTGGATCGGCGGCGCCGGCTGGGCGGGCCTCGAGCCGGGCGCGCGCTACCTGTTCACGGTCGAGGCCGTGCGCCGTCTGATCGCCAACCGCGACCAGGTCGTCACGAGAGAGCGCTGGGCGCCCGGGCTCGGCATCGCGACGATGTGGCAGACGATCCTCAACGGCTTCACGTTTGGCCGCAACGTCGCCCTCGGCGCCCTGGGACGTGCGGCGGCGAGCACTGCCGAGCGGCCATGGCAGCGGCGCATCGACGCCTTGATCAGCGTGGTTGTGGCGCTGCCGGCGATGTTGGTCGCGCTGCCCCTCGAGCTCCTTGCCGCGGCATTCAAACGCGGCGGCGCGGCGAGCCTGGAGTGGGAGCTGCTCTAGGGGCTAGGAGAGGCCTTCGCGGGCCTCGCGAACCAGCGTCACTGCCTCCGGGAAGAGGACGCGAATCGCGTCGCGCACCTGCATCACCTGCTCGTCGCTGCTGCCGGTGAGGTCGATCTGGGCCACCGAGGCGACGGTCATCTCGACGGCCAGCTTGATCGCGTTGTCGGCCCAGGCGACGCGCTGCGAGGACTGCATCTGCTCGGAGAGCTCCTCCATGCGGTTGCGGAACTCGTCCGGATCGCCGAAGAGGTTGAACGGGCTGCCCTCCATGGGGACATGAAAGCAAACGAGCCCGGAAGTCGATTCCAAGGCTTTGCTTTCGGCGCGCCTCCCGCGCGCCGAGCGGCTCTAGCGTCGGCGCCATGGCAGGCGGGAAACCAACGCAGGCGGGCTCGGCAAGCGTCGAGCAGGTGGGTCTCGTGGCGCTGATCGCCATGCTCCTCGCCGTCCTGATCGCGGCAATAGTCGCCGGCGACGACCTCGATTCGAGATCCAGCCTGGGCCGGGCCATCGCCACGAAGATCGCCTGCGCGCCCCGCGCTCCGGACGCCTGCCGGCACCACCCACTCGTCCCCGCCTACGGCTGGCCGCTGGCGCGCCTCGCCCGGGCGATGGCGCCGCCGCCGCTGGCGAGGCCCGGGCCGTCGGGCCTGCCGCTGGTGCCGGTCGACTTTCGCCGCTGCCGGCGCGAAAGCTGCGCCGTAGCCGCCGGGCCCCACCTGAGCGCATCGGGGCGGCGAACGACGGCCTTCGTGCAGCTGGACGATCGCCGCGGATCGCTGGGCTGGGTCGAGCTGACCTACTGGCTCTACAGGCCGGGCCTGGGTTGGGAACGGGTGGCGCGCAGAGCCACCGAGGCCGACGTCGAAGCGGCCGGCGACGTGCGGCTGCTGCAGAAGGACGACCCGGCCCTGGTGCCGCTGGAGACCCTCCCCGGCCGCGACCACTACGACTTCCCGGCCGCCGAGCGGCCTCCCTGGCAATGGAGCGTCCGCGGCCGCTATCCGGGCTGGTCGAGCTGAGCCGCGCCGCTCCCCGGCGGCGGCTGCCAGCCCTCCCCCTCGAACACCCTCTCGAAGCCGATCCAGAGCGAGTTCATCGCCGTCGCCACGACCCGCTCGCGCGACACCTGCGGGTTCTTGCTCCACCAGATCGCCAGCCCCTGCAGCACCCCGCGCAGCACGACCCAGACCATCTCCAGCCCCTCCCCCGACACCGATCCGGCGACTTTCTCGGCGCCCGGCTGGGTTGCGAAGAGAGGCAGGATGGCGGCACGGCTGGCGCCGGCGACTTCGTCGTGGACAGCGGCGACCTCTGGGTCGCCGCTGGTGTCGCGGAACAGCATCCGTCCCGCGAACGGGTGCTCCTCTATGTAGGAGAACCAGGCATCGAAGGAGCGGGCCACCCGCAGCTGGGGAGGATCCTCGCCGGTGAAGTTGCCGAGCCAGACCTGGCGCAGGTCGGCGAAATGGCGCTCCAGCAGGGAGCGATAGAGGTCGAGCTTGGAGTCGAAGTGTTCGTAGAGGACGGGCGGCGTGATGCCCGAGCGCCTCGCGATCTCATCGGTCGATGCGCCCTGGTAGCCGCGCTCGGCAAAGACCTCGGTGGCGGCCCGGACGATCTCCTCGCGCCGCGCCGCGCCGCTCATCCGCGTCCGCCGCGGCGCCCCTTTGCGGGGATCGCCCTTCCGCGGCCGGTCCTCTTGCCTGCCGGCCTTCGCCGGCCCCTCGCCGCTCGACGACTCCTCGGTTGACACGGTGGCCCTCCTTGATACTTTCCTAGTGGTCACTAGGTTAGCGTCCGGAAAGGAAGGATCCCCATGATCGTCTCGGTCCATCTGGCTGATGTGGGCCTGCGCTCCGCGCCCGCCGTGCTGCGGCGCCGGCCCAAGCCCGGCGAGGCCCCGGGCCTGCGCTATGCGATCACCGCCACCACGGCGCCGCTCGGGCCTCGCTTCCTACCCACCCCCAGCCCCAGCCGGGTCGCTCTCGTCGCCGCCTGGGACGACGACGAGAGCCTCGACGGCTTCCTCGCCTCGGATCCCCTCGCGCGGCGCCTCTCGCGCGGCTGGATGGCGCGGCTGCAACCACTCAACGTGTATGGCGCCTGGGCCGGCCTCGAGGGCCTCCCGGAGCGGGAGGTCCAGGTCGGCACCGACGAGCCGGTCGCAGTCCTCACCCTGGGCAAGCCCCGCCTCACCCGGCTGCGGCCCTTCCTGCGCGCCAGCGCCAACGCCGAGCGCGAGGCGGTCTCCGATCCCGACATGCTCGCCTCGATCGGCCTTGCCCGGCCGCCCGGCATGGTCGCCACCTTCTCCCTTTGGCGAAACGTGGAGTCGATGCGCCAGTACGCCCGGGGGCGGCGCGACGGCGCCCATCCGGCGGCGACCGCCATCCACCGGGGGGACCCCTTCCACCACGAATCCGCCTTCATCCGCTTCCGCCCCTATGCCTCGCAGGGCCGCTGGGACGGTGCCGACCCGCTGGCCGGCAGGGCGCAGCAGCCCGCTGCCTGATCCGAGCTCCAGACAGGCGAGGCTCAGACGTCGCCAGGCAAGAACGCGGGGGGCCCAACAGCAGCGCTATTGAGGTGACTGAGGACGCAGCACGGCGGCGTCTGAGGCCGCGTCTTCCTCGGCCTGCTTGATCAGGCCGCGCCAATCGGTGGTGCGGAAGACGAGCACCATCGCCGTGAAGCCGAGCACCACGGACCAGGCCGCCATCGCGATCTGAGTCCCCACCGAAAAGGAGAGCACGGCCGTCCGCGAAGGCCCGTGCAAAGTGGCGACGAGCAGGGCCTGTTGGGCGCCGGCGCCCCCGGGCGTGAAGGGGACGATGGTCGAGATCGCCTGCACGCTCATCACCAGCATCACGTTGCCTATCGAGCCGCCGATCCCGAAGGCCTCGAGGAAGAACCAGAAGGCGGCGAAGCGGCAGAGCCAGCCGACTCCCTGCCAGGCCGCCACCTCGCGCAGGTAGCGGCGCGGCTCGGTGAGGATCACGAGACCCTGTTTCACCCGCTCCCAGAAGCGGCGCACCCGATGGGCCAGCACGTAGATCGCAATCGCGATCGCGATCAGCACGGCCGCCGTGGTGATCAGGAAGGCGCGCGGGTGGTCGGCCCAAAAGGAGATCTCGAAGGCGGGTAGGTGGGGCAACCGCGGGGGCTTTGGCAGCAGGCCCTGGGTGACCGCGTAGAGGAAGACGAGGATGCCGGCGCTGGTGTCGAAGACGGTCTGGACCAGGAAGGAGGAGGTCACCGCCGGGTAGGAGGAGCCGGGGATCTGGCGCTTGGCCAGGAAGACTTTGGTGACGTCGCCGGCGCGCGCGGGGACGATCGCGTTGATCCCGGCGCCGGCCAGGTAGGCGGCGCTGAGGCGCAGGTAGGAGATCGGGGTCCCCGGATAGGCGGCGCGCAGCACGTTTCGCCACGCCCAGACCCGGGCCAGCTGCATCGCCGCCAGGAAAGCCAGGGCCAGCGCGAACGACGTCCAGCGGATATCGGAGAGGTGGGCGAAGAACTCCCCTGCGCGATTGAGAAAGGAATTGAGGCTGGAGTCGAAATCGGCGAAGGGGGCCATCCGAGGGGGGCTATCGAAGCTACACTAGCCCGCTCGTGTCAGAGGCCGAGACGACCCAGACAAGCCCCGCGGCGCCCTACGATCCCGCCGACGAGGCGATGTGCGCGCGTGCTCGCGAGCGCTATACGGCCGACCGCCGGAGCCGCCTGCGCAGGCGTCGCAAACGGCATGCGGAGCTGCCGAGCCTGATCATCATCGGCGGCCTCAAGTGCGGCACGACGAGCATCCACCACTACCTGGGGCTGCATCCGGAAATCCAGATGTCGAAGCCGAAGGAGCTCAATTTCTTCGTCGAGGAGCTGAATTGGGACCTCGGCCTCGACTGGTACGCGAGCCGCTTCGACGATCGCTTCAAGGTCCGTGGCGAGTCCTCCCCCCACTACACCAACCTGCCCCGTTTCGAGGGCGTCGCGGCGCGGATCCGCGAGCACTGCCCCGACGCGCGGCTGATCTACATGGTGCGCGACCCGATCAAGCGCATCCTCTCCCACTGGGTGCACGCGACCGGGGCCGGCTACGAGACCCGCGAGCTGGTCCCGACGCTCAGCGAGCCCGACTCCTCCTACATCCACCGCTCGATGTACTGGATGCAGCTGCAGCCCTATCTGGAGGCCTTCGATCGCTCCCAGATCGAGGTCATCGCCCAGGAGGAGCTGCAGAGCGAACGCGAGGAGACGATGCGCAAGGCATTCGCCTTCGCCGGCGTCGACGAGACCTTCACCTCCGAGCAGTTCGACCGCGAGTGGGAGAAGTCGAGCGCCAAGCAGAGCGACAAATACCAGTTCATGGAGAAGCTGATCAAACTGCCGGGCTTCCGTTCCTTCGACCGCAACTTCGACCGCCTGCCCGAGTCGATGCGCTGGCTGGTGGAGAAGGTGGTCCACGACCCAGACAAGCCGTCGGCCCCGAAGCCGAAGCTCCCCGACGACCTCTTCGAGACGGTCCGCGGCCACTTCGGCGAGGACGTCGCCGCCCTGCAGCAGTTCGCCGGCCGCGAGTTCGCCGGCTGGCACGACTACTCCTGAGCCGCCTCCAGGCAGCTGCGCCCTCGCCCCGGGGACGGGGGCGGCCCCCCATTAGGCTTGTTTCGTCGTGCGGCGACTGATTCCAGACCCTGGTCCGACCACGGTCGCGGGGCAACTCGACTCCTATCGGCCCTGGGAGCTTCCCCACGGGGAGCGGCCCCTCGTGGCGATGAACTTCGCCGTGACCGTGGATGGGCGGGCCGCCATCGGCGATCGCTCCGGGCCGATCGGGTCGGGCACGGATACCGAGCTCCTCCTCCAGCTGCGCACCCGCTTCGATGCCGTGATGATCGGCGGCGGGACGATGCGGGCGGAGCGCTACGGCCCTCCCGCCGCGAGCCCGGAGAGGCGGGAGCAGCGCAAGGCCGTCGGCCTCCCGCCGGACCCGCTGATGGTCATCGTCAGCGGCCGCCTCGATCTTCCCTGGGACGCATCGCTTTTCACCGAGGGGGCCGGCGAGGTGCTCGTCTTCACCTCCTCGGAGGCCGAGCCGCCGCAGACGGAGACGCCGCTGCGCGTCGTCCGCCACGAGGGGCCCGTCGACCTCGTCGAGGCGCTGCGGCACCTGCGCGACGAGTGCGGCGTGCGCGCCTTGCTCTGCGAGGGGGGGCCGACGCTGCACGGCGAGCTGCAGGCCGGCGGCCTCGCCGACGAGCTCTTTCTGACGATCGCGCCGAAGCTGGCCGGCGGGGACGCCCCCCGCATCCTCGAGGGCCTCCTCCCCACCGTCGCCCCCCTGGAGCTGGCCTGGCTGCTCGAGAACGGGGGAGAGCTCTTCGCCCGCTACCGCCGCGCCTGAGTTAGCTTTCCCGCCACCACACCCGAGGAGAGGAACTCAGTGGACTTCAAGCCCAGCCCCCAGGTCGAGGCTCTGCGCGAGCGGATTCTCGACTTCATGGATGAGGAGATCTACCCGCAGGAGCGGGAGATCATGGAGGCGCTCGATGCCGAGGTCGGCCCCGGCGTCCCCTACCCGAAGATCCTGGTCGAGGTTCGCGAGAAGGCGAAGTCGGAGGGCCTCTGGAACCTCTTCATGCCCGATGAGCGCTTTGGCCCCGGCCTGACCAACTGGGAGTACGGGCTGCTCTGCGAGGAGATGGGGCGCAGCCCCGCCGCGGCGCCGATGGCCTTCAACTGCTCGGCGCCGGACACCGGCAACATGGAGATCCTCGCCGAGCACGGGACCGAGGAGCAGCGTGAGCGTTGGCTGGATCCGCTGCTCGAGGGTCGGATCCGCTCCTGCTTCTCGATGACCGAGCCCGAGGTCTCCGGCTCGGATCCGACCCTGCTGCAGGCGCGGGCCGTCCGCGACGGAGACGAGTGGGTGATCGACGGCCACAAGTGGTTCACCTCCGGTGCGGTCGGCGCCGAGCTCGCGATCGCGATGGTCGTCACCGACCCCGAGGCTCATCCCTATGCCCGCGCCTCGATGATCTGCGTGCCGACCGACAACCCCGGCTTCAACCTGGTGCGGCCGATCCCGGTGATGGGACATGCCGCCGGGCCCGGGCACTGCGAGATCCGCTACGAAGAATGCCGCGTGCCGGCCGCGAACCTGCTCGGAGAGCAGGGAATGGGCTTCGCCATCGCCCAGGACCGGCTCGGCCCCGGGCGGATCCACCACTGCATGCGGGCGATCGGGACCGCCGAGCGGGCCCACGAGATGATGTGCCGGCGCGCCAACGAGCGGCAGGCCTTCGGCGGCCCGCTGGGCGAGAAGCAGTTCGTCCAGGAGGCGATCGCCGCCTCGCGGATGGAGATCGACCAGGCTCGCCTGCTCACCCTCTACGCGGCCTGGAAAATGGACACCGAGGGCAAGCGCGCCGCCCGGCAGGCGATCTCGGCGATCAAGATCGTCGCCGCGAACATGGTCATGGACGTGCTCGACCGGGCGATCCAGATCCACGGCTCGCTCGGTATGACCGACGACACCCCGCTGGCGGCGCTCTGGCGCTTCAGCCGCATGCTGCGCCTCGCCGACGGCCCCGACGAGGTCCACAAAATGGTCCTCGCCCGCCGCGAGCTGAACCGCTGGGCGAAACGAGCCGAGGCGGAGGAGAGCGGCGAGCTGAGCTCCAAGCACGCGCCGCGCATGGTCTGAGGGCGGCTTCTAGGCGCGGCGCCTAGCGGAGAACCGTGAACGCGGTCCGCACAGGAGTGCCCGACCCCTCGATGTTGCTGGGGACCGCCGTGACCCGGTAGGGCCCTGGCTTCAAGTTCTTGATCTTCCCGGCGTGCTTGTAACGGCCTGAATAGGGCAGCGAGATTGCTCCGCGCGGTAGCGATCGCGAGAAGGCGTGCACCTTGCGGAACCCGGACTTGCATCGGCCCGCCACTTTTTGGGTCGGCTTGCAGACCAGCTTCGATTCGATCGTGAAGGCGACCTTCGCGGCCGTTGAAAGGGTCAGCTGCAGCTTGGTTCCCTGCGGCCCCGCCTTACCGCTCGAGACCACCGCACCACGGAGCTTCACCCGGAAGCTCTTCGGGACGGCTTTGAAGGCCGTGATCTGGGGACGCGCCGTAGGCGTCGGAGTCGGTAACG
>DASSTR010000062.1:0-19769 GCA_035707825.1 Solirubrobacterales bacterium | reverse complement strand
CGTCCCCGCCTCGTCCGCGTTGCCCTCACCGAGGTCGAGTCGGACCGAGGTCGAGTCGGTGAGGTCGGCGGAGCCGGCGAGCAGCCAGGGAAGGCGCGCGGCGATCGCGTTCTGCACTTTGTTGGAGGCCTTGCGGGTGGCGAGCCCCTTCTCTTCGTCGGCCTCGAAGCTGGGGATGCCGGCGTCCCATCCGCCGGGAAGCTCGCGCCGCTGTATCGCGTCGACCTCGGCGGCGAGGTCGGGGGCGTCCTTGGCGTAGGCGGCGAGCCTCTCCTCCCAGGCCTCGCGCAGCTCGGCGCCGCGCTTGCCGATCCTCTCGGCGAAGTGCTGCTGGACGCCGTCGGGGACGAGGAACTGGGCGTCCTCGGGCCAGTCGTAGGCGCGCTTCGTCTCCCGCACCTCCTCCTCGCCGAGCGGCTCTCCGTGCGCCTCGGGGGTGTCCTGCTTGTGGGGCGATCCGTAGCCGATGTGGCTGTCGACGATGATCAGCGTCGGGCGGTCGGGCTCGGCCTTGAACTCGCCGAGCGCGCGGGCGACCAGGTCGGTGTCGTTGGCGTCGCCGACCCGGGTCACGTTCCAGCCGTAGCCGAGGAAGCGGGTCGCCACGTCGTCTTCGTAGGTGAGGTTGGTGCGGCCGTCGATCGTGATGTGGTTGTTGTCGTAGATCCAGCAGAGGTTGTCGAGCTTCAGGTGGCCGGCGATCGAGGCCGCTTCGTGGGAGACGCCCTCCATCAGACAGCCGTCGCCGGCGATCGCGTAGGTGTCGAAGTCGAAGAGCTCGGCGCCGGGTCGGTTGTAGCGGGCGCCCAGCCACTTGGAGGAGATCGCCATCCCGACGGAGGTGGCGACGCCCTGGCCGAGCGGCCCCGTGGTCGTCTCCACGCCGGAAGTCCAGCGGTACTCGGGATGGCCCGGCGCGCGCGAATCGAGCTGGCGGAACTGCTTGATGTCGTCGAGGCTGACGGCGGGCTCGCCGACGACCTCGTAGTCGGGGTCGACCGCCCGCACGCCGGTGAGGAAGAGCATCGAGTAGAGCAGCATCGAGGCGTGGCCCGCGGAGAGGACGAAGCGATCGCGGTTGGGCCAGACCGGGTCGGCCGGATCGAAGCGGAGGAAGTCCTGCCAGAGCGTGTAGGCGACCGGCGCCAGCGCCATCGGCGTCCCCGGATGGCCCGAATTGGCCTTCTGGATGGCGTCTATCGACAGCGTGCGGATCGTGTTGATGCAGAGCCGGTCGATGCTCTCGACACTATCGACTCGGTGGCGTCGGCTTAGGCCTCGGACGCGGGTCTGGGACTCGCCGCGCTACGGCTCGATGCAGGGCCTTTGGGACTGGCCGGCTAGGGCTCGATGCGGGTGATCGTGCCGTCGCCGTTGTTGGCCACCCAGACGGCTTCCTCGCCCACCGCGACCGCTCCCGGGCGGGGACCGACGTCGATGGGGTCGCCGACCGTGTCGGCGTCCTCGATGTCGATGCGGCTCACGGTCCCTTCGCGGACGTTGGCGACCCAGACCGAGTCGGTCCCGGCGTCGATGCCGCCCGGCCCTTCGCCGACGGTGACGGCGAGCAGGGCCCGGGTCGCCGGTTCGAGGCGGGACACCGTGTCGGCGCGCGCGTTGGCGACCCAGACCTGGCCGCCGCCCGTGGTGATTCCAGCCGGGCCGCGGCCGACGGGCACCGCGGCGGCGGCGACCGCTTCGCCGAGGTCGATGCGCCGCACCGTCCCCGTCGAGGCGCTGCTGACCCAGAGGCCGGCGGCGCCGACCGCCAGCCGCAGCGGCGAGGCGAGCGGCGGGATGTGGCGCCTGAAGACCTTGCCTCCCTGCGCGTTGATCGCCGTCACGCCCCCGCCGTCATCGTCGGCGACCCAGACGCGGTGGCCGCCGAGGACGATCGCTCCCGGGGAGCCGCCGACGTCGATCCGCGCAGTGACGCGGCCGGTATCGGGATCGATGCGCAGGACCTGGCCGGACCTGGGGCTGGAGACCCAGACCGCGCCCTCCCCGGTCGCCACGCCCGAGACTCCCGTGGCGAGGTGGATCGGCCGGCCGGCCTTGCGCTCGGTGTCGGGATCGATCCTGGTCAAGGTGCCTTCGGGGGCGCTGGTCACCCAGACCGCGCCCTCCCCGGCCGCGACCCGCAACGGCCCGCGACCAACCTCGATCGGTGCGGAGACCGAGACGTCATCGCCTCCGGGGAGCAGCAGGACCAGGGTGGCGGCGATGGTGGCGATCGCCGCGACGCCCACCGCAATCCAGCGCCACGGCCAGGACGGCAGGCGGCTGGACCGGCCGGACGCGCTGGACCGGCCGGACGCGCCGGACCGGCCCTTCCCGTGGCCGGGCAGCGCCAGGGTCGGCTTGTCGAGGCGCTCGCTGAGCACTCGCGTCTTCGCCGGCGCCCCGGCCTCGTACTCCCGCGCCGCGGCGATCAACGCCCCCGCGCTGGGATAGCGGTCCCCGGGATCCTTGGCCACCGCCCGCTCGATCACCGTGTCGAGGCCCTCGGGTATCTCCGGCTCGGTGTCGGAGGACTTGCGCGCGTAGGGGGCGATCCCGGTCAGCGCCTCGTAGAGAACGCAGCCGAGCGAGTAGACGTCCGTCGCGGGACCCACTCGCCGTCCCTGCCACTGCTCCGGCGACATGTATTCGAGCGTGCCGACCACCGAGGCGTCGCTGAGGACGCCGCTGTCCTCGAGCGCCCTGGCGAGACCGAAGTCGGTGAGGAACGCACGGTCGCGCTCGACGAGGATGTTGTGCGGCTTGACGTCGCGGTGGACGATGCCGGCTGCGTGCGCGGTGTCGAGGGCGTCGGCGATATGGCCCAGCAGCGTCAGCGCCCGCGGGGCCGGCAGCGGTCCCTCCCGCTCGATCGCCTTCCTCAGGTCGCCGCCCTCGACGAGGCGCATCGCCACGATCAGCTCGCCGTCCTCCTCGCGGGCGTCGAAGATCGGCACCACGGCCGGGTGGTCGAGCCGGGCGGCGAGGCGCGACTCGCGCAGGAAGCGCTCTTGGAAGCCCTCTTTGCCGGCCAGCTCGCGGGCGATCACCTTCAGCGCCACCGGCCGGTCGAGCGCCAGATGCGTGGCCCGGTAGACCACCCCCATCCCACCCCGGGCGATCAGGGCATCGATCCGGTAGCCACCGAGCGTTGCGCCAATCGCCGGTTCCGCCATGCGGCGGTTATACCCGGCCCTCCCGCCGAAACGACCTCCGGCGACCCTGGGGCGACCCCAGACGACCTTGTTGGGACCTCCGGCGAACCTTGGGGCGACTTGCGCCTTCGGGCGACTTGGAGGCAGTCCCTGAGAACGCGGAAGGGGGCTCCCTCTCGGGAGCCCCCTTCGACCGGCCCGGGCGGGCCGGCGGATGCCCGCGCCGGCTAACGCCCGGCTTTGGGCGACGGCTGCCAGGCGATGACCGGACCAAGCGAAGTGGTCGTCCCGCCCGTTTCCGAGGTTTCGCTGGGCACGAACCCTTCGGCGAGTTCGGTCGCCGAGCCGCTCCTGACGTCGATCGAGGAGAGCTGCTCCCTGCTTCCCGCCTCGATGAACGCCGCGGCCTTGCGGCCGTCGGAAGAGAAGACCGCACTGGTCTCCGAGCCGTCGGGAAGCTGGGTCAGCTTGCGGGCCTTCTTGGGCCCGATCTTCTTCACCCAGAGACCCTGGTCGCGCCGGAACAGCAGCAGGTGGCCGGCGGCGGAGACGTCTTCCACGTAGGCCGAGCCGACACCGCGCACCAGCGGCCGCATCTTCTTGCCGTTACGGCGCATCGTGTAGATGTCCGCGTAGGCGCTTGGGCTCTCGCTGCGCTCTCCGCGGCTGAACAGGATGCCGCCGGAGAAGTAGCGGGGCTCGAACTCGTCGACGTTCGCGGTCCGGGTGAGGCGGGCAAGCTTCGCGCCGCTGGGCCGCACCGAGTAGATGTCGTCGAGAGTGTCGCCGCCAACCACCGAGCTGCGGACGAAGGCGATCGCCTTGCCGTCCGGAGAGAAGGTGGCGTCGTGATCGTCCTCGGGCGAGTTGGTGACGCGGTGGACGCCGCCTCCCAGCACGCCGACTGTGTACAGATCGGCCGCCGCGCCGGCGCCGTCCCGCCGCTCGAAGACGAGATAGCGACCGTTCGGCGCAATCAGCGGAGTCGAGTCGAGCTCGCCCCCGCTTGTCAGGTGCCGCTGGCCGGAGCCGTCGGGACGGACCGAGTAGATGTCGTCGCCGCGCACGAAGGCGATCGTGCGACCGTCCGGAGAGAAGGCCGGTTCGGTGTCGCTCGGATCTTCGGTCAGCTGGTTGAGGTGGTGGTCGCGAACCGCGAAGAGGCCACCTTCGATGGTCGTGGTTTCTTTGTATTCGGTTTTGCCGTCTTTGTCTTTGACGGGGTTGCCTTCTTTGTCGGTCACGACCTGTTTGTCGGTCTTGGTGACGACTTTGGAGAAGACGACGGCACCCGGTTTGGCCGCGGCCGTCGAGGCAAATACGCCTGCCAGCAACGCAAGGACCGCGGCCACGAGGCCGGCCTTCCGCACCAGAGGCGCGATGAGCGTGGATGTGATGGGCATCTGAATTTCCTTTCCTGAGGGCGTCAACTGCCCGACCGATGCTCGGCCCCAGGTGCGAACGCACAAAGGACAGCGGCGCCCTCTGCCGAGCCACGTTTGGCCCCCACCGGGCCACCCGGGCCACCGACGTGTTTGGCTCGCGGCGGGTCACTGTCGTGTTTAGACCCGTACCGGACCGCCGTGCGGAACTCCACCGCCGCACCGGACTGCCGTGCGGAACGTCCCGCCCGCAACACGTCACAGTTTTGTGACGGCACTTCCCCGACTTGACCACACATGATGTGGTCAAGTCAGGGAAGTGACCTCAGTTATGGGTCCAGAGGTATGGGCGCACACTCTGGGGCAGGCGCACTCGGGGCCCTCGCCTAGCGGCGCAGGTCGAGGCCGAGCTCGATCACGCGGGCGGCGATCAGGCGGGGACGCTCGCGGCCGGCGTCGCCCGGCACGTCCAGCTTGGCCGCGAGGGCGTCGAGGCGGCGCTGGGCGGTGCGCTCGCTGACGTGCAGGGCCTCGGCGAGCTCGGCCCGGGTCGCCGGGCGGCCGGCGAAGGCCCCCTCGCTGCGGTAGGGCTCGACCAGAGCCGCCGCGGTCGCGCGCTCCTCGTCGCTGAGCGCGACCGAGGGCTCGGCGGCCGCCACCGTCGCTCCACCCCGGCCCGGCATCGGGTCCGAGACTTCCAGCCGGTGGCCGCCGACGATCAGGGTGTCGCCGTCGCGCAGGCGGCGCGGGCGGTCGAGCGGCTCGCCGTTCAGGGCGGTGCCGTTACGGCTGTCGAGGTCGGTCGCCATCAGCACCCCGCCGCGGTTCTCGATCTCGAGGTGGTGCCAGGAGACGGCCTCTTCCTCGAGGCAGATGTCGGCGTCGGGATCGCGGCCGATCACGGTCCGCTCGCCACTGAGCGCGACCGAGCGCGGCTCGCCCCCCTTTGCGGTCAGCCAGATTCGCGCATCCATCGCACGGCGAGCATAAAGTTCCCGCCGTGGGGGACGCGGATCTGGAGAAGCGACTCGCCGCCGAGGCGGCGGCCGAGCTCGTCGAGGACGGGATGACGGTCGGCCTCGGCACCGGCTCCACGGTCGCCTTCCTGCTGCCGGCGATCGCCGAGCGCAATCTGAGCGGCATCCGCTGCGTCGCCACCTCTGTGGCGACCGAGCAGCAGGCCCGCGAGCTGGGCATCCCGGTCGAGGAGTTCAGCAAGCTCGAGTGCCTCGACATCGCGATCGACGGCACCGACCAGGTGACCCCCGACGGCTGGCTGATCAAGGGGGGCGGCGGCGCCCACCTGCGCGAGAAGATCGTCGCCGCGGCCGCCGAGCGCTTCGTCGTCATCTCGGACTCGAGCAAGCCCGTGGATGCACTGAGCGGGCCGGTGCCGCTGGAGCTGTTCGCCTATGGCTTGAGCGCGACGCTCTCCCGCCTCGGCGATTCGGTCACCCTGCGCGACGCCCCCCGCAGCCCCGACGACGGCGTGATCGCCGACTACCGGGGCGAGGTCGGCGGCCCAGCCGCCCTCGCCGCCCGGCTCGAGGCTGACCCCGGCGTCGCCGCCCACGGCCTCTTCCCCCCGGATCTGGTCAGCGAGGTTTTCGTCGCCCGGGGAGATGCCGTGGAGCGCACCAGCTTCAGTTGAGTCGTTTTCTCTGTAGTGGTATGCTTTACCCACTATGGCATTCATCGTTCCCACCAAGCGCGGGACGTTTGAGATTCGCGAGTCCCGCAGCACCGCGAAGGGACCGCGCAGCCGCACCCTCGCAAGCTTCGACGAGCTGACCGAGGAGGTAATCGAGAAAGCCCGAAGGCGAGCTTCGAAACCCCCCACGGCGGAGGAGCTGCGAATTGCCGCCAGGCGGGCTGGAGCCCCGGTGGCGCGGCCCCGCGCGGACCAAGCCGCCCGGGAGTTGATCGCGCGCCTGGCCAGCGGCGAAGAGCCCGAGCCGCGACTGCAGCGGCTACTAGACGCGAAGCTCCAGCAGGGTGCCGCGGGCGCCATCACCCCTCCCGATCCAAGCAGCGCGGTTGCCGAATGGATGGCAGCCACCCCCGCCGACCGGGGCAAGACCCTCGTGGACCTGCTGCTACTGGCCGACGCGCTGCCCCACGGCGCACGTCGGGGCAAACCACTGCTCTTCCCACGGCTGGAATCAACCTAACCCAGTCCGATGAGCGTCTAGCCAGTCCGATGAGCGCCGCAAAGGACTCCCGCACCGGGCCGTCGCTGCCGGAAAAGGTGATCGGGATCCACGAGGCTCTTGGCAAGGCAAAGATCCCGCACGCGATCGGCGGCGCTCTCGCCCTCGCCTATTACGCCGAGCCGCGGGCAACGATCGACATCGACCTCAACGTCTTCGTGGCGCCCACGCGCTGGCCTGACGTCATCGCTGCCCTGACCCCGCTCGGCGTCAATACCGAAAGCCTCGACGCCACAGCCCTGGAACGAGATGGCCAGTACCGGCTCTGGTGGGGAGACAATCCGGTCGACCTCTTCTTCGCCTACGACGAGATCCACACCGAGATGAAAAAGCAGGCGCGGCGAGTGCCATTCGCCGACACCACGCTGCCGATCCTCTCCCCCGAGCACCTCACCGTCTGCAAGGCGATGTTCGACCGCGCCAAGGACTGGCTGGACATCGAGCAGATCCTCGTCGCCACCGATGACCTCGACGTGGCGGCAATCGAGGGCTGGCTGCAGCGAATGGTCGGCGACGACGACCCGCGCCTGCAGCGCTTCGAGGAGCTGAAGGCGAAGGTCCTCTAGGCACCAGGGACGTGTGGCGGGCTCTAGATGCGGGAACGGCCGGCGGCCTAAGCAGCCGAAGGCGCCGCGGCCTCGTCGGCGACGACGATCATGTTGTCGTTTTCGACGCGGCCGGCGGGGATCGAATCGTCGCCGTCGAGCAGCTTGGCGAGGGCGTCCTGCTTGTCGGCGCCGGTGACCAGCCAGATGATCTGGCGCGCCGCGGCCAGCTCGGGATAGGTGAGCGTCATGCGGCGGTAGCCCTGGTAGGTGGTCTCGGTGAGGGCGACGCGGCGGTCGGCGACCTCGAGGACGGGGTCGCCGGGGACCAGCGAGGCCGTATGGCCGTCGGGGCCGAGGCCGAGATGGATCAGGTCGAAGCGCTCGGGCAGCGAGCTTTCGTATTCGCGTGCGGCGGCCTCGAGGTCGCGCTGCGTGACCGGCATCGGGCGGAGGGCGGACTGGTGCTCGAGCGAGAGGCCGAGGACGAAGTGGGTGAGGTTGCGGTCCTCGCTGCCGGGGGAGGCGATCCGCTCGTCGACCTGGAAGAGCTCGGTGTGCGACCACGGCATCTCCTCGAGGTCGCCGAGGATCGCCAGCATCGCCCAGGGGTTGCGCCCACCGCTCATCGCGAGGCCGAACGGCCCGCGCTCGGCCGCGGCCTCCTGCCCGGCGGCCGCGATCAGCTCGGCCCCGCGCCGCGAGGCCGCACGCTCGTCGGGAAAGACCTCGAGCTTCATGCTCGGCCTGCCTTCTCGTCGAGCTTCACGCTCAGTCCTGCCTTCTCGTCGAGCTTCATGCTCAGCCGGCCTTCTCGTCGTGGCCGCCGAACTGCTTGCGCATCGCGGAGAGGACCTGATCGCCGTAGTCGGCGAGCCCCCGCGAATAGAAGCGCTCATACAGCGCCGTGGTCAGGACCGGGGCCGGGACCCCCTCGTCGATGGCGGCGATCGAGGTCCAGCGCCCCTCGCCCGAATCCGAGACGCGGCCGGTGAAGCCGGCGAGGTCGGGCGATTCCTGCAGCGCCGCCGCGGTCAGGTCGAGGAGCCAGGAGCCGACCACGCTGCCGCGGCGCCAGACCTCCGCCACCTCCGGCAGGTCGAGGTCGTATTCGTAGTACTCGGGGTTGTCGAGCGGCGCGGTCTCGGCGTCGGCCTCGCGCTCCACCTTGCCGGCGTTGGCATTGCGGAGGATGTTGAGGCCCTCCGCGTAGGCGGCCATGATCCCGTACTCGATCCCATTGTGGACCATCTTCACGAAGTGGCCCGCCCCGTTGGGGCCGCAGTGCAGGTAGCCGTTCTCCGACGGCGAGGGATCCCCCTCGCGGCCCGGCGTGCGCTCGGCGGCATCGACCCCCGGCGCCAGCGAGGCAAAGATCGGGTCCAGCCGCCGCACCGCCTCCTCGGGACCGCCGATCATCAGGCAGTAGCCGCGCTCGAGGCCGAAGACGCCGCCGCTGGTGCCGCAGTCGATGAAGTCGAGGCCCTGCTCGCGAAGCGCCTTGGCGCGACGGATGTCGTCGCGGTAGTAGGAGTTGCCGCCGTCGATGATCGCGTCGCCGGCCTTGAGGACCGCGGCGACCGATTCGATCGTCTGCTCGGTGATCTCGCCCGCCGGCACCATCACCCAGACCGCGCGCGGGTGCTCGAGCTCAGAGGCGAGCTCCTGCAGCGAGGATGCGCCCACCGCGCCCTCGCCGGCGAGCGCCGTGACGGCGTCGGGGTTGACGTCATAGACGACGCAGCGATGCCCGTCGCGCATGAGGCGGCGAGCCATGTTGGCGCCCATGCGACCGAGGCCGACGATCCCGAGTTCCATCCCAACCTCCGCTGGTTGCGCTGCAATGACGTTGGCGAGAGATCCGCCCGCCAATCCTACGTATATGGCCACCGGGAGGGGGGAGGGAACGATGACTGGACGCTGAGCCAACGGGTAGCCTGGCGGGCGCATGGCGAAGCCCGGGTCAGAGCATGCCGATGCGCCCGCCGACGTGCTGGCGATCTTCGGGATCACGGGCGACCTGGCGAAGAAAATGACCTTCCGGGCGCTCTACCGGCTGGAGGCCCGCGGCAAGCTCGACTGCCCGATCGTCGGCGTGGCGATCGACGACTGGAGCATCGATCAGCTGCGCGAGCACGCCCACGAAGCGATCGGCAGCACGGTCGACGACCCCGACGAGGACGTCTTCGCCCGCCTGATGAAGCGGATCTCCTATGTGCAGGGGGACTACGGCGACGCCGAGACCTTCGAGCGGGTCGCCAAGGCGATCGGGGACGCGAAGCGGCCGGTCTTCTACCTCGAGGTCCCGCCCTCCCTCTTTGCCACCGTCGTCCGCGGCCTGCACGGCGCCGGCCTGGCCGAGAACGCACATGTCGTGATCGAGAAGCCCTTCGGCCACGACCTCGAGTCCGCCCGCGCCCTCAACGCCGAACTGCACGAGGTGCTGGAGGAGGACCAGATCCTTCGCATCGATCACTTCCTCGGCAAGGAGCCGGTGATGGACATCACCTACCTGCGCTTTGCCAACTCCCTGCTGGAGCCGGTCTGGAACCGCCAGCACGTCGCCTTCGTGCAGCTGACCATGGCCGAGAACTTCGGGGTCGACGATCGCGGGCGCTTCTACGACCCGGTCGGGGCGCTGCGCGACGTGGTCCAGAACCACATCCTCCAGGTGCTGGCGCTGGTGGCGATGGAGCCGCCGTCCGGCAACGAGCGCAACTCGATCCGCGACAAGAAGCTGGAGCTGTTCAAAGCGGTGCGCACCGCCGACCCCGAGCGCTACGTGCGCGGGCAGTACGCCGGCTACCACGACGTCGACGGAGTCGCGCCCGACTCGACCACCGAGACCTTCGCCGCCCTGGAGCTGGCGATCGACAACTGGCGCTGGAGCGGCGTGCCCTTCTTCATCCGCGCCGGCAAGAGAATGCCCGTGCGGGCGACCGAGGTGAACGTGGCCTTCAAGCGCCCGCCGCCTCTGGGCGTCGGGTCGGGCAAGCGCCCGGGGCAGAACCAGATGACGGTGCGCATCGATCCCAACGCCGGCGCCCGGCTTCGCTTCCTGGCCAAGAAGGCGGGCGAGGAGGCCTTCGAGAACGCCGACCTCGAGGTCCTCTTCGAGAAAGCGCCCGGCGAGGACCCCGAGCCCTACGAGCGGCTGCTCGACGACGCCCTGCACGGGCGCAGAGAACTCTTCACCCGTGAGGACACCGTCGAGGAAACCTGGCGCATCGTGGCGCCGTTGCTGGAGACGCCGGGCCCGGTACACACCTACGAGCCCGGCACCTGGGGGCCTGAGGAGGCCGGCAACCTGACGCGCGGCATCTGCCAATGGCAGGAGCCATGGCTGCCGCCGGCAGGCGGACCGCCGGCGCCTCCGTCCTAGCCGTTGGCCGGCGCCTAGCGGTGGCCGGCGCCCTCTGGGAGCCCGTCACTGACAGAGCCTCAGGGCGGCCAGGGACCTCAGGGCAGCCTCAGACCTCCTGCTCGCGCCGCTCGGCGCGCTCTTCGTTCAGCTGAGCCTCGACCTCGGCGCGCTTCGCCCGCTCCTCGGCGATCGCGGCCTCGGTTCGCTGCTCCTGCGCCTGCTCTCTGTGGTGCACGGCGTCATCGCGCTGGGCCTCGGTCTGCACCTGGCCAAACTCACGCCGCTGCTGGGCCGAGCGGAGCGCGGCCACCACGACTGCCAGGACGATCAGCGCACCGACCACGATGGCGATAATCGCAAGGGCTGACATCTCCTCCTCCTTCGTTGGGGTGACAAACACCTCCCCTCTGGGGAGAGATCGAAACCACCCGGCGCTCACCTTGTTGGGATGTCGAGAAGGGGTCGTGGGGCGGGCAGTCGAAGGGAACCCGGATGATCTGCGAGCACGGAACAAGACGCTGGGGGCGGGCGGCGCTCCTCTACGTGGCGGCGATGCTGTTCGCCACGTCTCTGCTGGCCCTGGCTCCCCGCGCCGCGGAGGCGGGAGCACTGCTGCCGCACGGCAAGAAGATCTTCTTCGGCATCTCCGACACCGGCGATCCAGCCGACTTCGGCAGCTTCAGCCAGCTGATGAACAAGCATCCGGCGCTGATCCAGACCTTCCGCACCTGGGGCTCTGACTTCCCCGAGTCGATCGAACGCTGGCAGGACGCGCGGGCGCGCCCGGTTCTCCACTTCACCACCGCCGACAACCAGGACGGCCACGAGCTGATCACCCCCGCCGCTATCGCCCAGGGGGACGGCGACGGTTACCTGATCCGGCTCAACAGGCTCTTCTGGGAGAAGGAAATGCGCGCCTACATCAGGCCGCTCGGCGAGCCCAACCGCTGCCTCAACGTCTACGCCGCCTATGACTGCGGCGGCAAGTTCCGCGACGCCGCCCACAGCCCGCGCGCCTACAAGCAGGCCTTCCGGCGCATCTACATAGTCGTGCACGGGGGCGGCAAGCGGGGGCAGATCAACGCCCGCCTGGCGAAAGCCGGACTGCCACCGCTGAACAGCGACCTGCGAGGCCTGCCCGCGGCGCCGATCGCCGTGATCTGGAGCACCCTTCCCGCCGGCTCGCCGACGATTCCCCAGAACCGGCCGCGGCACTTCTATCCGGGCTCGAATTACGTCGACTGGGTCGGCACCGACTTCTATTCCGACAACCAGGACTGGAAAGCGCTGACCGGCCTCTACGAACGCTTCTCGAGGAAGCCGTTCGCACTGCCGGAGTGGGGCGTCTCCCAGGGCGACGACCCCCGGTTCGTCCGGAGCCTGCTGACCTGGGTCGACCGGCACCCGCGCTGCAAGATGCTCGTCTACTACCAGGACTTCGGCTCGACGAGCCCCTACCGGATCCAGAACTATCCCTCCAGCCTCAACGTGCTGAAGAACTGGCTGCACCACAAGCGCATCCCCCACTTCGCGCCCGACCCCCCACACGCGCCCCCGCCCCCGCCGGGCGGCCTCGCACCCAAGTAGCGCCACCGCCCAGGAGATGAATAGGCGGCGCTTACTTGCCGCTCGAGGCCCCGCTCGCCTGCTTGGCGTGACCTCGGTGCTTCTTGGCATGAAGGTGGTGCTTCTTGCGGCGGCTCTTCGCCTTCTGCTTGGGCTGCTTTGGCTTCGGCGCGTGCTTTTGCTTTGGCGCGCGCTTTGGCTTCGGCGCCACGACCCTGCTCGCGACGGCGGCTTTGTACTTGTAGGGCTGCAGGGCGGTGATGCTCGAGTACCCAGTCAGGTAGATGCGGCGCCCGTCGGAGATCACCGGGGTGTAGGTGCCGCGCGGGTAGCTGAAGACCTTCCGCCCGCTCCTCATCATGTAGCCGCTGGTCGTCTCGTTGCTGAACTCGGCGACGTAGACGATGTTCCCCACGGCCGAGAGGGAGCCGACCACCTGGCCGCCGGCCGAGCGGCTCCAGCGCACGCTGCCGTCCTTGGCGTCGAGGGCGTAGATGTTGCCGTCGAAGGAGCCGATGTAGACGGTCGGCGGGCTGTGCTGGGTGCTCGCCACCGCGGGGCCCGAGTAGGCGTAGCCGCCGGTGGAGTAGCTCCAGGCGAGCGTGCCGTCGCCGGCGTCGAAGCTGTAGACGCGAGCGTCGTTGTTACCCGCGTAGACGCGCCCGAAGGCGACCGCCGGCGTCGAGTAAAAGGCGCCCGAGCCGCCGAAGCCGGGGCCGAGCGAGCCGCTCTGCCACTCCAGCTTGCCGGTCTTGGCGTTGACGGCGTTCATGTAGCCGCCGTAGTCGCCCACATAGAGAGTGCCGTGGCTGTAGGCGGGCGCCGACTTGACCGGGCCGCCGAGCGGAGTCGACCAGCGCACGTTGCCGTTGACCGTGCTGAGCGCGAAGAGCTCGCCCGATTCGCAGCCGAAGTAGACGGTGCGGCCGATCACCAGCGGCGAGGACTCGGCCCTCCCCGGCAGGGACCGTTTCCAGATCACCTCGCCGGTCCGCGCGTTGAGCTTGACGATGTGGCCCGGCACGAGGTTGACGATGTAGAGGCGGTGTTTGGAATAGGCCGGCGAGGAGGCGTTGAGGCGGCCGATGCGCCGTTTCCAGAGCACCTTGCCGGTATCGGCGTCGAGCGAATAGGCGAAGCCGCTGTTGTTGACGAAGTAGAGCCGGCCGCTGACGTAGATCGGCGGGAACTCGAGCAGCGGGCGGCCCGTGTAGCGCCAGAGCTTGCGGAAGGGCGGCCGCACGCCCTTGGCCGGCAGGTAGCGGGTGCGGGCGCGGTTGTAGCCGAAGAGGGGCCAGTTGACCCTTTTCGCTTCCTGCTTGGGCGGTTTGTGGTGCTTGAAGGGGACGTCGGAGTTGTGGACGTCGGCGGGGCGCTTCAGCAACTCGTAGGCGAGCAGCGCGCCGCTGGCGAGCAGCAGCACCACGGCGACGATAACGGCAATCGAGAGCTGCCGGTGCTGCTTCCAGACCCGCCTGGCCTGCGCCCGCCAGTGCCGCAGGCGGCCCTCCACGCCCTTGCCTCCTTTCGCGTCCACGCCGCCTTTGCGGCCCTTGGCGTCCTTCCCGCTCACTTGCGCAGCTCCCACATCTCGATGAAGCCGTAGTCGGCGAAGCCGAGCCGCTCATAGATGGGCGCGCCGGCTTTGGTCGCCTGCAGCGAGGCCGTCGTCATGCCGCGCCGCCGCGCCTCGTCGAGGACCCGCCAGAGCAGCCAGCCGGCGATGCCGCGGCCGCGCTGCTCGGGCGGGGTCGCGACGCCGGTTATGCAGCAGTCGTCGCCGACGTCGATGGCGCCCACGCAGCCCACCGGCTCGCCCTCCGCGAAGGCGAAGGACCAGGCGATCGCGGTCGGCCGGGAGAGGGCGGCGCGAAAGCCGTCGGGCCCGTAGCCGTAGGCGCGGTCGTTGAGCTCGGCGGCGGTGACGGGCTCGTGGGGGCCTGGCTCGATTCCCTGCGGCCGGGGCGGTTCGGGACCGAGGTCCGCGAGCAGTGTCGCCATCGCCCGGGGCGCCGCGTCGAGCTTGTGGCCCCGCTCGGCGAGCAGCGCCGCCGACTCGCGATCGCCGTCTGGGACCCAGACCGTCCACGCCTGGACGCCGTGGGAGTCATAGAGCTCGCCGAGCTCCTCGATGCCGGCGGCGAGCGACTCGACCCCGTCGCAGAAGATCGAGTTGAAGAGCGAGCGATGCGGCGTCGAGGGCGCCACCGAGGCCAGCAGCCCATCGCGGCGGACCAGCCGCGAGTCCGCCGCCCCGGAGCCGAACGCCTCGACCTCGTCGCGGACGCTCTCGATCGCCCGCCTGCGCAGCTCGCGCTCGTCGAGGCCCTGGCCCATCCTGGGCCGGATCAGCCCTCCGCCGCCCGGCGGCTCTCCGCCTCGGCGACGATCCCATTCAGCAGCTGGTTGATCCCCAGCTTCACCCCGGCGACGACAGCGAACCCGCCAACGGGAAGCGTCGGCATCGTGCGTACCGCGTAGGTGAGCTTGGTGCCGTCGCCATGCGGCGCCAGGGTGACGGTGCCGACGTGATCGCGGACGGGCAGGCCCGAGATCAAGCGGTAGGAAAAGCGGCTGGGCGCCTCGTAGGCGAGCACTTCCTCGCGCAGCGGCGGGCCGACGGCGCTCAGCACCCGGATCGCCCCGACCCCGTTCGGCGCCGGATCGCCCTCGCGCTCGAGCACCGACTTCCGCAGCGGCGTCAGCTTCGAATATCCGCGGTGGTCCACCAGCACGTCGAAGACGACCTCCGGCGGCGCCGCCACCTCGCGTTCAAGGGTGAAGCTGGCCATGGGCGGCAGGCTACTGGAGCGCCCAGCGACGGGCTGAGCCCGGAGCCGAGACGACTACTTGCGCGCCCAGCGCTGAGGATCGGTCCCCGCGACCGCTTCGACCTCGCCGAGGATCGCCAAATGGTCGAGGCAGGAGAGGACGATCTGCAGCGCCCAGGCGCTGGCGGGTGAGTTGACGTTCTCGGGTCCGACGAGCTCGGCGACGATCTCGAAGGCCATCTTCTCTCCCTCCGCCAGGGAGTCGCGCACTTTGGCGAGCAGCTCCCCGACCCGCCGGCGCCCCTCGGCGATCTTGGCGTCGGGATCGCGAAAAGCGCGGCCATGGCCCGGCAGGCAGAGCTCGACTTCGAGCGGCTCGACGGTGTCGAGGCTGCGCAGGTATTCGCCGACCGGGTCGGGGGTGTGGCCATGGTCGAAGAAGAGGACCGTACGGCCGAGCAGGTGATCGCCGGAGACCATCAGCTTGCGCTCAGGCTGGTGCAGGACGACATGGGACGGGGCGTGGCCCGGCGTCTCATAGACCTGCCAGGCACCGAGGTCCGTCTGCACTTCGACGCCTGGGAGCAGGTGGCGATCGGGCTCGACGATCGCGTCGATGCCGGTCTCTTCGTCCTCGCTGCGCGCCTGGCGGTAGCGCTCGAGAGCGGCCGCTGGTACACCGCTCTGGCGGGCGACCTCGAGCCGCTGCTCGAGCGCCGCGGCAGGGTCGTCGGCGAGCAGGCGAACGTGTTCCCAGGCCGGATGCATCCAGAGCTCGCAGCCGGCCCCCTCGACGATCGACGCGGCGAGGCCGTAGTGGTCGGTGTGGGAGTGGGTGCAGACGAGCAGGCGCACGTCCTCGAGCCCGAAGCCGGCCTGGGCCAGGGCGAGGTCGAACTGCCGCAGGCGCCCTTTGCCGCCGATCCCCGTATCGAAGAGGACGATGCCGCCGTCCGCGGCGACCGCCCAGACGTTGCCATGCGGGACGCCCGGCCAGGGAAGGGAGAGGCGCAGCCTCCAGACGCCGGGCACGGTTTTCTCCGCGCGGGGCGCCTCGGGGCGCTTGCGATCCTGGCTCATCGGCCAATCCTCTCAAGCGGCCCGGTAGTCCGCGCCCAGGGGGCAGGCCGCGGCGGTTGCGATCCTATGCGGCGGATGGCGAGCGAATCGGAAACGCGCCGGCTCGGCGCGGAGCTGCGCGAAGGCGAGCGGGTGACCCCGCTGGAGCTTTTCTTCGATCTGGTCTTCGTCCTCGCGATCACCCAGTGCACGGCGCTGATGGCCCACCACCCGACCTGGTCGGGACTGGTCCAGGGGCTGCTCGTGCTGGGCATGCTCTGGTGGGCCTGGGTCGGCTACTCCTGGCTGACCAGCGTCCTCAACCCCGAGGAGGGCGTGGTGCGGTTGGTCATGTTCGGGGCGATGGCCGCGCTGCTGATCGTCTCCCTCTGCGTGCCGGAGGCCTTCGGAGAGCTGGGGCTCGTCTTCGCGCTCGCCTACGGCGCCGTTCGCGTCGCCCACATCGGCCTCTTCATGCTCGCCAGCCCCGAGGACGATCAGCTGCGGCATTCGGTCCTCGGCCTCGCCTTCAGCACGGCGATCGCGGTGGTGCTGCTGGTCGCCGCCTCCCATTTCGACGGCGTGGAGCAGGGCGCCCTCTGGGCCCTTGCCCTCTTCCTCGACATGGCCGGCCCGTACCTCTCCGGCTCGGAGGGGTGGAAGCTGGTCCCAGCGCACTTCGCCGAGCGCCACAGCCTGATCGTGATCATCGCCCTCGGCGAGTCGATCGTCGCGATCGGGGTCGGCGCCGCCGGCGCCCTCACTCTCGGGATCGGCACGGCGGCCGTGCTCGGGGTCGCCCTGGCGGCGGCAATGTGGTGGATCTACTTCGACGTGGTTGCGATCGTCTCCGCCCGCCGGCTGGTGGAGGCGGAGGCGGGCAGGGTGCAGAACGAGATGGCGCGCGACTCCTACTCCTACCTGCACCTGCTGATGGTGGGCGGCACGGTCCTCGTCGCCCTGGGCCTGAAAAAGACGATCGGCCACTTCGACGAGCACCTCGATCTCGTCCTCTCCTTCGCCCTGCTGGGCGGGGTCGCGGTCTATCTGCTCGGCCACGTCGCCTTCCGCTACCGCCACATACGGACGATCAGCCAACGCCGCCTGGGCATGGCGATCGTGCTGCTCCTCCTGGTGCCGGTGGCGACGGAGCTGCCCGCCCTGGCCTCGCTGGCCATCGTCACCGCGCTCGTCTGGGCGCTGATCGCCTACGAGACCCGCCTCTATGGCGACGCGCGCGTCGAGCTCCGCCACGCCCAGGCCACTTGACCGACCCGGCCACCCGAGCGGCCCGACCACCCGAGCGGCCCGACCAGAGCGGCCCGGGCGCCTGAGCGGGCCGACCGCCTGAACGGCCTACGGTTCGACGAAGACGGCGGGGTCGGGACCTGTCCGTTCCCCTGAGTCAAGCCGCTCGATCGCCTGCATGTCCCCGTCGCTGAGCTCGAAATCGAAGATCTCGATGTTGTCGCGGATGCGCGCTGGAGTGACCGACTTGGGGATCACCACGTTGCCGAGCTGCAGGTGCCAGCGCAGGATCACCTGGGCCGGGGTCTTGCCGTAGCGGGCGGCGATCTCGCCGATCGTGGTGTCGGAGAGCAGCTCGCCCCCCTTGGCGAGCGGGCTCCAGGCCTCGGTCGCGATCTCGCGCTCGGCCTGCCAGGCGCGCAGCTCCCGCTGCTGCAGGCGGGGATGGAGCTCGATCTGGTTGACGCTCGGGCGGCGATGGGCCTCCTTCTCTAGCCGCTCGAGGTCCTCGATCCGGAAGTTGGAGACGCCGATCGTCCTGGCACGCCCTTCCTCGTGGATCTGTTCGAAGGCCCCCCAGGTCTCGAGGTAGAGGTCACGGCTCGGCACCGGCCAGTGGATCAGGTAGAGGTCGACGTACTCCATCCCCAGGCGCCCGAGGCTTTTCTCGAAGGCTGCCAGGGTGGAGTCGAAGCCCTGCGACGCGTTCCAGAGCTTGGTGGTCACGAAGACCTCCTCGCGGCCGAGGCCGGAGGCGGCGATCGCCTCCCCGACGCCCCGCTCGTTGCCGTAGGCGGCGGCGGTGTCGATGTGGCGGTAGCCGGCGCCCAGCGCCTCTTCGACCACCTCCCGGGTGTCCTCAGGGGGCACCAGGAAGACGCCGAACCCGAGCTGCGGGATCTCGATGCCATCGTGAAGGGCGACGGTTGGGACAGCGGTCGCGTGGGTCATGCCTCCTCCGTTCCTCGGCCAGTTCCTCGTGATTCCAGTCCGGTTACCCGCGAGGACGCGGATTATCCCGCCGCTCGATCAGCTGATCGGCGCACGGACAACTGGGCCAGGCGCCGCGGGGCGCGCTCAGGCGAGGCCGATTCAGCTGTTGGCGAGGCCGAGCGCGAGCAGCGGGAAGGCGGCCATCAGGCCGAGAAAGGCGCCGACGGCGAGGCCGGTAAGCGTGCGGGTCTCACGCGAGCGGGCGCCGGCCAGAAAGCCGACGAGCACGCTGAAGGCGAAAACCGCCAGTCCGATCCAGAAGATGTACGGCATGAGCGCGGGCGAGACTATCGAATCCCGCCCCCGCTCAAGCCGTGCGGCCCCGCTCGGGGCCTGTCAGGTGAGCTCCTCAGCGATAGGCGCCGCGGTGGCTCCCCTCCCCGGCGATGAGCCGGTAGAGAAAGAGCAGCAGCAGGGAGCCCGCGATCGCGATCAGCCAGGTGCCGATGTCGAAGAACTCGTCCAGGTCGCCGATGCCGAGAGCGCTGGCGATGAAGCCGCCAACCAAGGCGCCGGCGATGCCGATCAGCGTCGTGACGATGAGGCCACCCGGGTCGTCACCGGGCATGATCAGCTTGGCGATTGCACCCGCGAGCAGCCCCAACACGATCCATCCGATGATTCCCACCGTTTAGCTCCTTTCGCAATTGGCAACTACCGACTACGAGGAGCGGATACCCGGATCGCCCGGGTGTCGAAACGGATAAATTCCTCGATGTGAAGCTGCTCGCCTTCAGCGACCTTCATAGAGACCTGAGCCAGGCGGCGGCACTGGTCGCGATGTCGGCCGAGGCCGACGTGGTGATCGGCGCCGGCGACTTCGCCTCCATGCACGAGGGCCTCGAGGAGACGATCGGGGCGCTGGCGGCGATCGAGACGCCGACCGTGCTCGTCCCCGGCAACAACGAGACCGAGGCGGCCCTGCGGGAGGCCGCCGCGAGCTGGGAGGCGGCCACCGTGCTGCACGGCGCCGGCACGACGATCGACGGGACCGAGTTCTTCGGCCTCGGCGCCGGAGTTCCCGTCACCCCCTGGGAGTGGAGCTTCGACCTCGACGAGGAGAGCGCCGCCGAGATGCTCGCCCCCTGTCCCCAGGGCGCGGTCCTCGTCCTGCATTCCCCACCCCAGGGACACTGCGACGCGAACTCGGGCGGCGATCACTTCGGCAGCGTGGCGCTGCTGCGGGCGATCGAAGAGAAGGCGCCCCGCCTGGCCGTCTGCGGGCACATCCACGAGTCCTGGGGATGCGAGAGCCGCATCGGCGAGACGCCGCTGCGCAACCTCGGGCCCAAAGGCACCTGGCTCGAGGCCTAGAGATCCAGCGGCCGGGTCGTGGGCCCCGCCATCGAGCCGTCAGAGCCCGAGGCCGCCGACGCCGCGCTCGTTCCAGCCCAGGTGATGGGCGAGCTCGTGGCGCAGGGTGCGCTCGATCTGCTTGGCGAGCAGCTGCCGGTCATGGCCGAAGTCGCGTTCGAG
>DASSTR010000061.1:0-25666 GCA_035707825.1 Solirubrobacterales bacterium | reverse complement strand
GTGAGAGCCTCGATCGTCGCCGCCAGGGTCGAGCCGGCGCCTCCCCAGGCAACGATCTCTCCATCGCAAAAGCCAACCGCGTCCCCCTGGCGGAAGCGCCCCTGTGCGTCGTCCCTGGCGGCCGGCGCCACGCCTCCGGTGGCGATTTCGTCGAGGGCCGCCTGCAGCCGCTTTCCGTTTTCCACCGCCGGCAGGCTCGGATCGAGCTCGATCAGGGCCAGCAGGCTCTCCTGCTGGGAGTGCGCGGGCACGACGCGGGCGGGCTTCTCGGAGAGCTCGCAGGCGCGCTCGGCGGCCATGATCACGTTAGCCGAGCTGGGCAGGACGAGGACCTCGTCGGCCGGCACCTCGTGGATGCCGGCGAGCAGCTCGTAGGTGGAGGGATTGAGGGTCTCCCCGCCGGAGACGACGTGGGCGCCGAGCTCGGCGAAGAGGCGCGTCATACCCTCCCCCGCGGCCACGGCGACGGCCCCCGTGCGGTGCCCCTGGATCCGCGCCCGGCGCTCCGCGATCTGCTCGCGCATGTCGGCCACGTCGAGGTTGGTGACGTCCCCGAGCCCCGCGAAGAGCGCGACGGCGGCCTCGGGGTCGTCGGTGTGGACGTGCACCTTGAGCGTCGCGTCGTCGCCGACGACGAGCACCGAGTCGCCAAGGCCCTCCAGCCTCGGCAGCACCTTGCGGCGGTCGAGCCCGGAGCCCGAGACGATGAAGTTCGTGCAGTAGCGGTAGCGGCTGTCCTCGTGGTGGGGCAGGCTGAGCTTGGGCGCCTCCTGGTGGGATATCTCCGGGACCGCAACGCCGTCCCCGCGCAGGCCGGCGACGACGCCGGCGAGGATCAGCACCAGGCCGTAACCGCCGGCGTCGACGACGCCGGACTCGCGCAGCACGCTGAGTTGCTCGGGGGTGCGCTCGACGGCCTTCTGCCCGTCTGCTATCGCCCGCTCGAGCACTTCCGCCAGCACGGCGTCCTGCTGCTCGTCGGAGACGTCGCGGTCGAAGCGCTGCTTCTCGGCCTCGAGATGGGCGAGCTGGCGGGCGATCGAATGGGCCATCTCCCTAAAGACGGTCAGCATCGTCCCCTCGGCCGGCTCACGGACGGATGAATAGGCGGCGTCGGCGGCGCTGGCGAACGCCGATGCGACGAGAACCGGGTCGACCAGCTCGCCGGGGCGGCTGGCCAGCTCCTCGGCGGCGCCGCGAACGATCTGGCTGAGGATGACCCCCGAGTTGCCTCTCGCCCCCATCAGCGCCGCCCGTGCCAGCGCCTGCACCAGCTGGGTGCGGCCGACCTCGTCGACCTGCAGCCCGTCGAGCCGATCGAGCTCTTCCATCACGGCCCGCATCGTCATCGCCATGTTGTCGCCGGTATCGCCATCGGCCACCGGGAAGACGTTGAGGTCGTTGACCTCCTGGCGGCGTTCCTCCAGATATGCGTAGGCAGAGGAGATGACGCGCCTGAAGCGCACGATGCTTGGATCGGACATGCCTGGAAACCTAGCCGCCGAAGGCGGATGATCGAAGAGCTAGGCGGCCTTGACGACCTTGTTGGCCTTCAGGCACCGAGTACAGACGTAAGTGCGGAGCTTGCGGTCGCCCTCTTGGATCCGAACCTTCTGGAGGTTGGGGTCGAAGCGCCGGCGGGTCGCGACCATCGAGTGGCTTCGCGAGTTACCGAAGGCGGGCTTTTTGCCGCAGCTGTGGCATACCTTGGCCATAAGGATCGTGGATGGTAGTCGATCAACCGCAGCCTAGATGAGCCGGCGCCTGAGCACGGCCATGCGAGCAACGGTGAGTGCCGCGTTTCGGCCCTGGTCGCGCTTGCCGCCGCCGGCCCGCGCTTCGGCCTGCTCCATCGTGTCGCAGGTGATGACGCCGAAGGAGCAGGGCACGCCCGTGTGCAGCTGCACCTCCTGGATGCCGCGCGCCGCCTCCGCGCAGACGAAGTCGTAGTGGTCGGTCTCGCCGCGGATCACGACACCGAGACAGGCCACGCCGCCCGGCTCCGCGCCGCCGCTCTGCGCCCTCTCTTGAGCGCCTTCGATGTAGGACTGGGCGGCGAAGGGCAGCTCGAAGGCGCCGGGGACAGAGTGCTCGCTGACCGCATCGGGGGCCACACCGGCCAGGCCGAAGCCCTCCTTGGCGCCGGCGAGCAGCCGCCGGGCCAGATCCTCGTAGAAGCGGCCCACGACGACGGCGAACTCCAGACCCGCCAACGTTGCCTTCTCCTCGTCCCGAAAGCTCTCCAGAAACTCGCCCGGCTCAGCCATCGCCGCCCTTGGCGTCGCCGCCGTCCTTTGCGTCCCGCTCCTCCTCGTCGTGGATCATCTCCTCGTCGAAGGCGAGGCCCTGATGATGGAGCGAGTGGCCCATCTTGTCCCGCTTCGCCCGCAGGTAGGCCTCGTTGTGGGCGTTGGGCGAGGACTCGATCGGCACCTGCTCGGTGACCGAGAGGCCGTAGCCCTCCAGGCCGACGATCTTTTTCGGGTTGTTGGTGAGGATGCGGATCGTGCTGAGGCCCAGGTCGCCGAGGATCTGGGCGCCGATTCCGTAGTCGCGCAGGTCGGCCGGCAGGCCGAGCTTGAGGTTTGCCTCGACCGTGTCGGCTCCTTCCTCCTGCAGCTTGTAGGCCCTGAGCTTGTTGAGCAGGCCGATCCCGCGTCCCTCCTGGGAGAGGTAGAGGAGGACGCCGCGGCCCTCGCGCTCGATCATCGCCAGCGCCGCTTCCAGCTGTTCGCCGCAGTCGCAGCGCATGCTGTGGAAGACATCGCCGGTGAGGCACTCACTGTGGACGCGGACCAGGACGTCGTCCTCGCCGGCGACATCGCCCTTGACCATCGCGACATGGTGTTTGTCGTCGACCAGCGAGCGGTACCCGACGGCCTGGAAGTCGCCGAAGGCGGTCGGCAGCGCGGTGCCGACGACGCGCTCGACCAGCTTCTCGGTCCGGCGCCGGTAGGCGATCAGCTCGGCGACGGTGATCATCTTCAGGTCGTGCTTGCGGCAGTAGGGGATCAGGTCCGGGACGCGGGCCATCGTGCCGTCGTCGTTCATCACCTCGCAGATGACGCCGGCCGGGGTGAGGCCGGCCAGGCGGGCGAGGTCGACGCTGGCCTCGGTGTGGCCGGTGCGCTCCAGGACGCCGCCGTCTTTGGCCCGCAGCGGGAACATGTGGCCCGGCACGACGATGTCTCGCGGTCCCGAATCGGGGTCGATCGCGACCTGGATCGTGTGGGCGCGATCGTGGGCGGAGATGCCGGTGCTGACCCCGCCGGCAGCCTCGATCGAAACCGTGAAGGCGGTTTCCAGCGGCGCCTCGTTCTTTGCCGCCATCAGGTTCAGCCCCAGCCGTTCGCAGCGCTGCGCGGTCAGCGCCAGGCAGACGAGCCCCCGCGCCTCCTTGGCCATGAAGTTGATCGCCTCCGGCGTTGCGAATTGGGCGGCCATTACGAGGTCGCCCTCGTTCTCGCGCTCCTCGCCGTCGCAGACGACGACCATGCGGCCGCGGCGGATCTCCTCGATCGCCTCCTCGATCGGCGCGAAGGGGCTGTCCCCCACCGCGCCCTCGCTCTGCTCTGTCTTCGGCGTCTCCGTCATGCCGCTCACCGCACAGTCTCCCGCTTCGCTCGCTCAGCGCTCACAACCGCTCCTTTCCGGAGGAATGGTGCCATCAGGTGGCTTTTGCCAGCCGCTCCACGTACTTCGCGACGATGTCGCACTCCACGTTCAGCCTCTCCCCCGGCGCCGTCCCGCCCAATGTCGTCCGCTCCAGCGTCTCCGGAATCAGCGACACCTCCGCCCAATCCTCGCCGAGGGCCGCCACCGTGAGGCTGACCCCGTCGAGGGCGATCGAGCCCTTGGCGACCACGTAGCGCAGCAGCTCCGGGCCCAGCCGCACCCGCAGGCGCTTCGCGAAGCCGTCCTCCGCCAGGGAGGCCACCTCGCCGACCCCGTCGACGTGCCCCTGCACGATGTGGCCGCCGAGGCGGTCCGACGGTCTCATCGCCAGCTCGAGGTTGACCCGATCGCCGGCGCCGAGCCGCCCCAGCGCGGTCACCTGAAGCGTCTGGTTCATCGCCTCGGCCGCGAAGCCGGCGGCACCGACGTCCGTGGCGGTCAGGCAGACGCCGCCGACCGCGATCGAGTCGCCCTCGGAGAGCTCGCCGCCCAGGCGAGTCGCGATCCGCAGCGTCGACCCCTCGCCGCCGGCCTCGACCGCCTCCACCACACCGATGTCTTCGATCAGCCCCGTGAACACCTCACCACTCCTTGAACCTGGCCTTGATCAACACATCGTCCCCGACCGTCTCGCTGGTGGAGGACAGGGCATCGCGGCGGGCGGGTCCTGTCACGGCGGTGTCCCCCATGTGCTCGGACACCTGTCCTCCGCCATGGGGGTCCCCCGCCGCCGCGCCACCCGCCCGAGAATCGCCCGTGCTCCCCAGCAAGACCGGCGTGACGAAAGTTCGGGCTTCATCCACCTGGTCGGCAGCAATGAAGGAGGAGGCGAGGGTGGCGCCGCCCTCGAGGAAGAGGCTGGTGATCTGGCGGCGGCCGAGGTCCGCGAGCATGGAAGCGATGCGCTCGGCGGCTGTGGCGCCGGCGGCGACCAGGGTCTCGGCGCCGGCCTCGCGGAGGGCGGCCAGCCGGTCCGGATCCGCCTCCTGGGAGGCGGCGATGAGAACCGGCGCCTGCTCGAGCGTGCGCAGCAGCTGGGAATCGAGCGGCAGGCGGGCCCGCGAATCGAAGACGACGCGCAGCGGCTGGCCGGTTGGGTCCCCTCCAGCGGCTTCCTCACTGCGGGCGGTGAGCAGGGGATCGTCGGCGAGCGCTGTGCCGATGCCGACGGCGATGGCGTCGCTTTCGGCGCGCCAGCTGTGCACGAGAGCACGGCTGGCCTCGCCGGAGATCCAGGGCGACTCGCCGGCGGGCGTCGCGGTGCGGCCGTCCAAAGACATCGCGATCTTCAGGACCACCAGCGGCAAGCCGCTGCGGGCGTGCTTGCGAAACGGCTGGTTGAGCAGCCGGGCGGCGGTCGCCTCGTCCCCGGACGCGAAGGTGACCTCGATGCCGGCCTCGCGCAGGATGCCGGGGCCCCTGCCGGAGGCCTTCTCGGTCGGGTCCTCGGAGGCGATCACAACCCTGCTCAGCCCCGCCTCCAGGATCGCCTCCGTACAGGCGGGCTGGCGGCCCCGATGCGCGCAGGGCTCGAGTGTCACGTACATAGCCGCCCCGGCGGGGTCGTGGCCGCGCTCGCGGCAATCCGCCAGCGCCGCCCGCTCGGCGTGAAGGTCGCCGAGCCGGGCATGGAACCCTGCGCCCAGCACGTCCCCGTCACGTACGACCACAGCGCCGACCAGCGGATTGGGGCTGACGCGCCCGCGACCGCCCTCGGCAAGCTCCAGCGCCTGCTTCAGGTACTCCCGATCGGCATCGGCCAACTGCGCGGTCATGGTATTGATTGACTGGTCAATCAGCCAATTCTAGCCTGGCTGCGGACCCAGGTTCCGAGGCCGCGGATACCCTGAGCCCGCAATGAAGCTGATCATCCAGATCCCCTGCTTCAACGAGGAGGCGACGCTGCCGGCGACGATCGCCGACCTGCCGCGCCGGCTCGACGGCATCGACGAGGTCGAGCTGCTGGTGATCGATGACGGCTCCACCGATCGCACGGTCGAGGTGGCGCGCGAACAGGGCGTCCAGCACATCGTCCGGCTGACCAACAACAAGGGCCTCGCCGCCGGCTTCCAGGCCGGGCTCGACGCCTGCCTGAAGCTGGGCGCCGACGTCATCGTCAACACCGACGCCGACAACCAGTACAGCGGCGCCGACGTCGGCAAGCTGGTTGCGCCGATCCTCGCCGGCTCTGCCGACATGGTCGTCGGCGACCGCCAGGTGAGCCAGATCGAGCATTTCTCGGGCGCCAAGAAAGCGCTGCAGGGGATCGGCAGCTGGGTGGTCCGGCGGATCTCGGAAACGGAGATCGCCGACACCACGTCGGGCTTTCGCGCCTATAACCGCGAGGCGGCGCTCGGCCTGCTGGTGGTCGACAACTTCACCTACACGCTGGAGAGCCTGATCCAGGCGGGCAAGATGCTGGTGGCCGTCGACCAGGTGCCGGTCGCGACCAATCCGCAGACCCGCGAGTCGCGCCTCTTCGATTCCACCGGCGCCTACGTGCGGCGCAACATGCTCTCGATCCTGCGCATCTACGCCCGCTATGAGCCCCTGCGTGTCTTCGTCACCGCCGGGCTGATCGTAGGAGCGCTCGCGCTCGCCGCCTGGCTGCCCTTCCTGATCGATTGGATCTTCAACGGCGACAGCGCCGGCCACATCCAGTCTCTGATCCTCGGCGCCGTGCTCTTCATCGCCGCCGTGCAGCTGCTCGCCCTCGGAGTGATCGGCGACCTGCTCGCCGGCCAGCGGGTGATGACCCAGCGGGTCTTCGAGCGGGTGAGAAGGACCGAACTGGCACTCGGCGTCGAGCCATCTCACTACGAGCGCGGCGCGCAGGAGGAGTGATGGCGCTGCGAGAGAGACTCCCGGGCTCCCGGCGGGAGGCCGGGAGCGGCGGCTCGGCGACCGCCGAATACGGCAAGACGGCGAGCTTCCTCGCGGTCGGGGTCGGCCTTACGGGCGTCATCACCTACGTCTATTTCCTGGTCGCCTCGCACCTGCTCTCGGAATTCGATTACGGCCAGATCACGGTGCTGTGGTCGGCGGTGTTCATAACGATCTCGACCCTCTACCGACCGGTCGAACAGCTGCTCTCCCGCCACATCTCCGAGCGCACGGCCAAGGGCCAGCCGGTCAACGAGCCGATGCGCGTCGCCGCGACGATCCAGTTCGGGCTCTCGCTCACCTTCGCGGTCGCCGCCCTCGCCCTGCGCGGGCCGATCCAGAACGACCTGCTGGAGGGCAACGAAACCCTCTACTGGATCTTCTTCTCCTCGGTCCTCTTCTACGCCGCGAGCTATTTCGCCCGCGGGTTCCTCGCCGGCAGCCAGCGCTTCGGGCTGTTCACGGCGCTGATCCTCTCCGAATCCTGCTTCCGCACGATCTTCGCGGTGCTCGTCGCGATCGGGATCCTCGAGGGCCAGTCCGCCGTCGCGATCGGGATCACCGCCGCCCCGGCGCTGTCCCTCCTGGTCGTGCCGTTTGCCTTTGCGCGCCGGGCGAAACAGCAGAGCGACGCGCCCCCGCCGCCCCCCGACGCCAAGCACGAGGAGTTTTCCTTCGCCCACGGCGGCGGCTTCGCGGCCGCCGTGCTGCTGATCATGTTCAGCGAACAGGCCTTCCTCAACGCCGGGCCGCTGATCACCCGGGGGCTGGAGGGCGCCTCAGAGGCCGGCTTCATCTTCAACGTACTGATGCTGGCGCGGGCGCCGCTGCAGGTCTTCCAGGCGGTTTCGACCAGCATCCTCCCCCACCTCACCAAACTTCACACGAGCAAGGAGGAGGACAGCGACCGCGAGTTCAGCCGCAGCGTGAGCATGGTCCTCGCAGGGGTCTCGGCCTTCACCGCCCTGGTCGTCGTCGTCGTCCTGATCGCCGGCCCGAAGCTGATGCAGATCGCCTTCGGCGACAACTTCACCTACGACCGGGCCGGCCTGCTGCTGGTCTCGCTGGGCATGGGCCTCTACCTCGCCTCGGTCACGGTCAACCAGGCCTGCATCGCCCAGGGCCAGGTGCGGCGAGCCGCCGTGCGCTGGATCGCCTGCGCGGCGGTCTTCATCGCCTGGGACCTCCTGCCGATCGTCGAGGACGTGCACCGCCGCGTCGAGATCGGCTTCCTGCTCGCCGCCGGCGTCCTCTTCTCCCTCCTCTACTACGCCTACCGCCATCCGCACGAGCGCGCCGAGGACGTGCCCGAGCCGGGTTCGCCGGAGGAGCTCGAGGCGCGCCTGGCGATCATGGACGAGAACATCTAACCGGGGTCCACTAGGGTCCATCGATGGGCGGTCATGACGCTGAGTTGATCCTCGTCGCGGGTGCGCTGTTAGCGGCCGGGACCTTTGCCGCCCTGCTTGCCGAACGGATGCGCGTCCCCGGCCTGCTCCTCTTCCTCGCGCTGGGAATGCTGGCCGGCTCGGAAGGGATCGGCGGGCTTGAGTTCAACGATGCCGAGCTGGCCCGAACGCTGGGCACGATCGCCCTGATCCTGATCCTCTTCGAGGGAGGCCTGACGGCCGGCTGGCCGGAGATCCGGCCCGTGCTCGGCACGGCGGCCTCGCTGGCCCTGGTCGGCACCATCGTCACCGCGCTCGCGGCGGGCCTTGCGGCAAAGTGGATATTCGGCCTCAGCACCCTGGAAGGGATGATCGTCGGGTCCGCGATCGCCGCCACCGACTCGGCGGCGATCTTCGCGGTGCTGCGGCGCTCGACGCTGGAGAAACGCCTCGCTCGCTCGCTCGAGGGAGAGTCGGGGATGAACGACCCGGTCGCGCTGCTGCTCGTAATCGGCTTCATCGAATGGATCCAGCAGCCGGGCTACGGGATCGTCGACATGGCCGGGCTGCTGGCGCTCAAACTCGCCCTGGGGATGGCGATCGGCCTCGGCCTCGGCCGCCTCGCCGTCGCCGCCCTCGACAAGGTGCGCCTGCCCACCGACGGCATCTATCCCGTCGCCACGATCGCCATCGCTGGGGTGGCCTACGGCCTCGCCGAGGTCGCGCACGGCTCCGGCCTCCTCGCCACCTACCTCACCGCGCTGGCGCTCGGCTCCGGCAGCATCCCCGCCCGCCGCACGATCGTCGCCTTCCACGAGGGCGTGGGATGGGTGGCGCAGATCGCGCTCTTCGTCCTCCTCGGGCTGCTCGTCTTCCCGAGCGCGCTCCCCGACGTGGCCGTCGAGGGGCTGGCGCTCTCGGCGGTGCTGATCGTCGTCGCCCGCCCGCTGGCCGCCTTCGTCGCGACCATCCCCTTCTCCCTCGACCTGCGCGAGCGAGCGATGCTCGGCTGGGCGGGGCTGCGCGGCGCGACCCCGATCTGGTTGGCGACCTTCCCCGTGGTCGCGGGGCTCGGGGGCGGCCAGGAACTCTTCTCGATCGTCTTCTTCGTCGTCGTCACCTCGACCCTGATCCAGGGGGCGAGCTTCGAGCCGCTGGCGCAGAGGCTGGGCCTGACCACCGACGAGCCGGCGCTGCCGAAACGACTGCTCGAGTCCGGCCGCATCCGACGTATGGGAGGAGACGTCGTCTCCTACCGCCTGCGCCCGGAAGCGGCTGCCGCCGGACACCGCGTGCGCGAGCTGGGCCTGCCCCGCGAGGCGCTGGTCAACGTGATCGTGCGCGACGGCAGGGCGATCCCGCCACGCGGCTCCACCGAGCTGCGCGAGGGCGACGAGCTGCACGTGCTCGTCCGCAGCGAGCTGCGCGAGGAGGTCGAGACGCTGACCCGGCGCTGGCACAAGGGACCGATCGGGGCGCCTCCCCCACCGGCGCTGCCGCGGCGGGCCGCCTCCCAGGTCTTCTCGGTGCGCCCCGGGGGCGACATCGAGGAGCCCTCATCGCCGACCTCGGTCGACGGGATCGCGGTCGTCTCCGTTCTGCGCAGCCGCCGCGACCGGCCCGGCGCCCTCGTCGCCCTCGCCGACGGCCGCTTCGCGGTGACAGGAGAAGACGTCGTCGCGACCGGGGGACGGCGGGCGCTGGCGCAGTGGTGCGAGCGGCGTGCGGACCGGACGATCGAGGACCCCACCGAGCGGGCCTGGTGGCAGGAGGCGATCGGCGCCCTGATCGCCCGCGGCTGACCGGCGCATAACTACGTCCTCGGTCGCTCGCGTGCACTTGCACGCCACGCTCCCTGCGTCCTTGTTCTGCTTGGTCAAACGGCGGCGGCCTTAAACGGCGGCTGCTGCTGCGGCGATCTCGGTGTAGGCGGCGGCCGGGTCCGAAGCGCCGAACACCGCCGAGCCGGCGACGAACAGGGAGGCGCCCGCCTCGGCGACAGAGCCGGCCGTGCCGGTGTCGACGCCGCCGTCAACCTCGATCCTGGCGTCGCCGGCGATCGCGGCCAGGCGGGAGACCTTGTCGGGCGAGCTGGGAATGAAGGCCTGCCCACCCCAGCCAGGATTGACCGTCATGCAGAGAGCGATGTCGGCGAGGCCGCGCAGCTCCGCCAGCGCCTCGACCGGGGTCCCGGGGTTGATCGCGACCCCGGCAAGGCAGCCGAGCTCGCGAATCGCGGCCAGGGTCCGGTTGACGTGCGGCGTCGCCTCCTGGTGGAAGGTGATCGAGTCGGCGCCGGCTTCGGCGAAGGCCTCGATGTGGCGGTCTGGCTGCTCGATCATCAGGTGGACGTCCAGCACGCCGCCGGCGTCGTGGACCTGGTCGGCGATCGAAGCGGCGACCAGCGGCCCGATCGTGATCGGCGGCACGAAATGCCCGTCCATCACGTCGACGTGGATCACCCGCGCGCCGGCGTCCATTACCTCGGCGACCTGGGAGCCGAGGCGGGAAAAGTCGGCGGAGAGGATCGAAGGAGCCACCCGCCGCTCTTTGAGCAAGTCCCTCACGCCGGAGAACCTAGCCGAACGGTTCAGATTGCGCGCAGCATCGAGTCCCCGCACGTCTGGCAGGTCATGTCCTCGGTGCTGCTCATGCGGGCGATGGTCTGATGCTCGCCGCAATTGGGGCACTGCGAGACGAGCTCGAAGCGGCTCAGGCAGTACACGCAGCGGAAGCGACCCGGCAGCTGGGTTGGGCGCAGCCAGGGCTCACCGCAATCCGGACAGGCGGCTCGCTTCAGTACCGACTCCTCCTCGCCCCTCTCGCTCATTCCTTTAATCATGCCTTCTCAAGCGTGTGATCGAGAAACCTGTCGTGCAATCGCGGTCCGACAGTAGCTGCAGGCAGCGGGGATCGTGCGTCGAGGCAAGGTCCGGGGCCAGGCTGCCGAGGTCGTCGGCCGTCATTGCCGGAACCTCGCCGGAGCCCGAGCCGGCGAGCAGGGCCCCCACCTGATCCTCTCCCTCCCGGCGGGAGATCGTGCAGGTGGAATAGACGAGCACTCCGCCGGGACGAAGCGCCTGCGCCGCCCGCCGCAGCATGCGCTCCTGGGCCTCCACCAGGCGCTCGATCGTCTGCGGCGACTTGCGCCAGCGCAAATCGGGACGCGAGGCAAGCGCCCCGAGGTCGGAGCAGGGGGCGTCGAGCAGGACCCTGTCGAACCCGGTGAGACCCTCGAGCTCAGCGGCGTCGGCCTCGATCACCGAGACGCTGCGCAGGCCCAGCCGCTCCGCTTGAGCGGCGATCTCAGCCGCTCGCAGCGGGTCGAGCTCGACCGCGATCGTCTCGCCGCGGTCGGCCATCCTGGCCGCAATCTGGCCCGTCTTGATCCCGGGGCCGGCGCAGAGGTCGAGCACCCGCTCGCCGGGCCGGGGATCGAGGACCTCGACCACCGCCGCGGAGCCGCGGCTTTGCGGCGTCAGCGCGCCGCCCACGACCCGCTCGGGCACCGTGGTCCCGGTGCGCCCGGAGACCACGATCATCTCCTCGGCCGCGAGCGGCCAGGCCCCCCGCGGCGCCTCGGCGCTCACCCCGGCCTCGCCGAGCTCGGCCAGCATCGTCTCCCGCTCGCCGCGCAGCGTGTTGACCCACATCGCCACCTCCGCCGGCTCGTTGGCGGCGGCGAGCAGGGAACGCGCCGCCTGCGGCCCCAGCTGCTCCCACCACATCTCCGCCAGCCACCGCGGCGCCGAGTGGGCGATCGAGGCCCGCTCCGGAGTCGAGTCGTCACCGAGCAGCGAGGCGGTGAGTCCGTCCCGCTCTCGCACTGCGCGCCTCAGCACCGCGTTGGCGAAGCCGGCGGCATGTGGGGCGCCGGCGCGCTTGAGCAGCTCGACCGCCTGGTCCACGGCGGCGTGGTCGGGAGTCGCGTCGGCGAACAGCAGCTCGTAGAGGCCGAGGCGCAGGCTGGCAAGGACGGGAGGGTCGAGCCGTGCCGGGGGGCGCTCCGCCAGCCGGGCGATTGCCGCGTCGCTGGTGCCCCGCCGCTGCACCGCCCCATAGGCGAGCCGCTGAGCCTGGGCGCGCTCCCGGCCGGCGAGGCCCTGCTCGTCGGCCGCCCTGCGGAAGGCGCGTTCGGTGAAGGCGTCCTCCTCGAAGGTGGCCCGGATCACCTCGAAGGCGAGGGCGCGGGCCGGAGAGATCACAGCTTGGGGAGCGGGTGACCGCGCAGGTAGGCGTCCGCGGCCATCGGCCGGCCACCCTGGGGCTGGACGACCTCGAGCCGCAGCGTCCCCTGGCCGCAGCCGATCAGCAGCGCCCCCCACTCGGCCCGGACCTCGCCGGCCCTGACGCAAACGTCGACCGCACGCGCCTGGCGCACACCGAGGCGATCGCCCCCCGCGAGCTCGAGATAGGCGCCGATGTGGGGCGTGAGGGCGCGGACCGTGCGGGCCAGCTCGGGGGCCGGTCGGGAGGGGTCGAGGCGGCGCTCGCCGGAGTCGATCTTCTCCGCGTAGGTCACCCCGTCCTCCCCCTGCTCCTCGAACTCGAGCTCGCCGGCGGCCCGCAGGTCGAGGGCCTGCACCAAGAGCTTGCCGCCGAGGCCGGCGAGCTTCTCCGAGAGGGCCTCGAAATCTTCCTCGGGGCCGACCGCCACCTCGCTGCGCAGCGCCACCGGCCCGGAGTCGAGGCCGGCGGTGACGCGCATCACGCTGACGCCGGTGCGCTCGTCGCCGGCCATGATCGTCCGCTCGATCGGCGCCGCCCCGCGCCAGCGCGGCAGCAGCGAGGGGTGAACGTTCAGCATCGGCAGTTCGGAGAGCAGCGGCTCCCGGATCAGCTGGCCAAAGGCGCAGACCGCCACCGCTTCGGGCGCGACCGCACGGATGCGCTCGAGGACGGGCTCGGCGTTGACGTCCTCTGCCTGCAGGCGCTCGATGCCGAGCTCGGCCGCGGCCTCGGCCGCCGGAGGCTGCTGCGTCTTACGGCCCCGGCCGCGGGGCCGGTCGGGCGGGGTGACGACGAGTTGGGGCCGGTGCGCCGACCCCGCCAGAGCGCGCAGCACCGCGGCGGCGAAGGCCGAGGTGCCGAGGTAAACCGTCTTCACGCCTCGGTGCGAGGCTCTCGGTGCTCCTCGCCCGGCCCCACCTGATCGTCCTCCACCGACGGGCTGTAGCTGCCGCCCTCTCGCAGCGCGCGCAGAGCCTCCTTGCGCTGGTCGCGGGGCGCGCGATCGAGGATCAGCACCCCGTCGAGATGGTCGATCTCGTGCTGCAGGACGCGCGCCTCGAGCCCCGAGGCCTCGATGGTGACGGGCTTGCCGTCGACGTCGAGGCCGCTCACCCGCGCATGCAGGGGCCGCTCGACGTCGAGCGACACGCGGGGCAGGCTGAGGCACCCCTCTTCGGCCACGACCGCCTCCTCGGAGGTCCACTTCACCTCGGGATTGATCAGGGCCGTCGGCTCGCCGTCCCCACTGGCCTGAAAGACGAGCAGGCGGCGCAGGATGCCGAGCTGGGTGGCGGCCAGGCCGACGCCCAGGGCGTCGCGCATGATGTCGATCATCCGCTCCACCTCGGCGCGCAGATCGGGGCCGAACTCGGCGATGGGCGAGGCCTTGCTCTTCAAGACCGGATCGCCGAACTTGACCACGTTGGAGAGCGCGGCCTCCCGCCGCGCCAGCAGCTCGGCCTCGAACTCGCGGCGCTCGCTCTCGCCGGCGCCGATCGTCTGCTCATCGCTCATCAAGCCGATTGTATGGATCGGATTCGATCGCGCGACCGCTTCGCCGCGCGCTACTGAGGATCGACGTCGACGGCGATCGCCACGGATCGAAACTCGGGGCCGCCGGCCAGCCGGTCCACGGTCTCGCGCACCGCGGCGATCGTGCCCTCCCGATCATCGGCCTTCATCAGCAGGCGGCGCCGGTAGCGGTTGCGGACCCGGAACATCGGCGCCGGCCCGAGCAGATCGGTCTCCTCGGGCAAAACGCCCGCCAGGCTCGAGGCGAGCATCGCGGCGGCGGCGTCCACCTCCGGCTCGGACTCGGCCTTGAGCACGATCCTGAGCAGATGCGAGAAGGGTGGGTAGCGCAGCAGGCGGCGCCGTTCGACCTCCTCGGCGAGGAAACCGTCGGCGTCGTGCTGGGCGGCGTGGGAGATGCTCGGCTCCTGCGGCGCCAGGGTCTGCACCAGCACCTTGCCGTCGGCCTTGCCACGGCCACTGCGGCCGGCGAGCTGAGTCACCATCGCGAAGGTCCGCTCCCCGGCGCGAAAGTCGGGAAAGCGCAGCGTCGCGTCGGCGTCGAGGATCGCACTCAGGGTCACCTCGGGGAAGTCGTGGCCCTTGGCGACCATCTGAGTGCCGACGAGGACGCCACTCGGGGCCTCGTCGAAGCCGGCGAGGATGTTCGCGTGGGCGTCCCTGCCGGCCGCGGTATCGGAATCGAGGCGGAAGACGGGCATCGGGGCGAGCCGCTGGCTGAACAGCCTCTCGATCTGCTCGGTGCCGGCGCCGACCTGCGAGAGGGTCGTCGAGCCGCACTCCGCGCAGGTCTGGGGCAGGGGCTCAGAGTGGGCGCAGTGGTGGCAGACGAGGCGCCGGCTGTGCCGGTGCACGATCAGGGACACGTCGCAGTGGGGGCAGCTCCAGTGATGGCCGCAGGAGCGGCAGGTGAACCAGGGCGCGAAGCCGCGGCGGTTGATCATCACGATCGCCTTGGCGCCTTCGCCGCGCACCCGCTCGAGCTCCTCCCAGGTAGTGGGGTGCAGCGGCCCGGAACGGGGGTCGGCTGCGCGCATGTCGAGCACCTCGACCGCCGGCATCGAGCCACCGTCGACGCGGCTGGGCATCTCGATCCGCGGCAGCGCCAGCCAGGACTCCGGCCGCGGAGTGGCCGTGCCGGCCACGAGCACGCCGCCGCATTCCTGCATGCGGTGGCGAGCCACCGAGCGCGCGTCGTAGCAGGGGTCCCCTTCCTGCTTGTAGGAGGGATCGTGCTCCTCGTCGACGACGATCAGGCCGAGGTCGCGGACCGGCGCGAAGACGGCCGAGCGCGGGCCGACGCAAACGCTGGCCTCCCCCTCCCGCAGCCGCCGCCACTCGTCGTAGCGCTCACCGTTGGAGAGGGCCGAGTGCAGGACGGCGAAGCGGTCGCCGAGGCGGGCGCGGAAGCGGGCCACCGCCTGCGGCGTCAGCCCGATCTCGGGGACGAGGACGATCGCCCCCCGCCCCCGCGCCAGCGCCGCCTCCACCGCCGCGAGGTAGACCTCGGTCTTGCCCGAGCCGGTGACGCCGTGCAGGAGCAGCTCCCGAGATGCGCTGGCGTCGCCGTCGAGCGCGGCGACGATCGAATCGACGGCCCGCGCCTGCTCCTCCAGCAGCTCCGGCCGCTGCCCGACCGTGCCGAGCTCGCGGTGGCCGGGCTTGCGCCGCACCCGGGCGCTGTGGGTCTTGACCAGATCGCGGCCCTCCAGCCGCCGCAGCACCTGGCGGTCGGACCCGATCGCCACCGCCAGCTCGCCGGCCGACATCTCACCGCCCTGCAGCGCCTCCAGCACCGCTCGCTGCTTGGCGCCCAGCTTCCGTCCCTCGCCACCGAGGGCCGCCCTCCCGGCCTCCGTGATCTGGACCCGCAGCTCGGTGCGCGAGCGGACGCGCTGCCCGGCCGCGCCGGTGCCCGGCGGCAGCACCAGCCCCAGCCCCCGGGAAGGCGTCGAGCAGTACTCGCGGGCGATCCAGAGCCCGAGCCGCACCAGTTCGGCCGGCACCCCCGCCTCCAGCGCTTCGATCGGCTCGGCAAGGCGATCGGGAGGAAGCTCGGAATGCTCCGCCAGCCCCACCACCACGCCGAGCACGCGGCGCCTGCCGAACGGAACCCGCATCACGCTTCCGACCTCGACGTCGGCCATCTCCGCGGGCAGGCGGTAGTCGAACGGACCGCGCAGCGCGCGGGCAGTCGTCAGCGGTTCGATCTTGGCGATGGACACGGGTCCAAGGTAGGGCGGGACGCGGACGGCGCGGGTATGCTCGCGGGGATGGCGGATCTGCATCTCAGCCCCGGCGAGCAGGTGATCTTTCAGGGCCACCCCTCCTGGCGGGCGATCCTCGGCTTCTACCTGAAAGGGATCCTGATCGCGGCGATCGCCGGCTTCCTGGCGAAGCTGTTCGACGCCAGTGGAGTCACGGTCTTCCTGATCGTGCTGGTCCTGATCGGCATCACCGTCCTCGTCGGCTTCGTCAAGCGAGTCGCCACCACTTACACGATCACCAACCGCCGCCTCAACATCAAGCGCGGAATCGTCTCCCGCGAGATCCAGGAGACCCGGCTCGAGCGGGTGCAGAACGTCAACTACCGCCAGACCGTTTACCAGCGGATCATGCAGATCGGCGACGTCGACTTCGACACCGCGGCGACCGACGACTACAACTTCGTCTTCGCCGGCGTGGCCGACCCCGGCGATGTCGTCCACCGCGTCGACCAGGCGACGGGCACCTCGGCGGCGGGCACGCACGGCCTCGGCGAGGCCCAGCCTCCAGTCGAACAGTGAGCGAGCGCGACTTCTCCGTCGTCGTCTTCGGGGCGACCGGAGTCACCGGGCGCCAGGTTGCCGCCCATCTCGCCCGCCGCGCCGGGAGCGCCGACGTGCGCTGGGCCGCCGCGGGGCGCGATCCCGGCAAGATCGAGCGGGTGCTGGGGGAGATCGGAGTGACGGCGCCGCAGGTCCTCGCCGCCGACATCGACGATCCCGAGTCCCTGCGGGCGATGGCGGCGCGCACCGACGTCGTGCTCGACCTGGTCGGGCCCTACACGCTGTATGGGGAGCCGGTGATCGAGGCCTGTATCGAGGCGGGCGCCCACTACGCCGACCTGACCGGGGAGATGGTCTTCGTGCGGCGCATGATCGACGCCCACGGCGAGAAGGCGAAGGAGCGCGGGGTCAAGATCGTCAACACGAGCGGCTTCGAGTCGCTGCCCGTGGACCTCTGCGTGCTGCTTGCCGCCGAGACCGCGCGCGAGCGCTGGGACGAGGGGTTGGCGGTGGTCGACGTCGACGCCGACATCCCCCTCCCATCGGGACGGCTCTCGACCGCGGACCTGCTCTCCGGCGGCACCCTCCAGAGCATGGCCGTGATGCTCGAAGAGCAGGACGGCCGCGCGCTGGTCGATCCCGGAGTCCTGCTCGACGAGCGGGAGGCGGCAGCGGTCAGGCGGGTCAGCCCGATCGCAATCGCGCCCCGCTTCGACGATCGCGGCCAGCCGGTGGGGCCGATGATGCCGGGACCGTTCATCAATCCGATGGTGATCCACCGCAGCGCCGCGCTGCTCGCCGCCATCGAGGAGCGCCCCTTCGAGCCGTTCCGCTACCGGGAGGGAGTGGTCACCTCGCTCGGGCGGCCGGCGCCGGCGCCGGTGCGCCTGGCGGCCGCCGCCGTCTCAACCGGACTGCAGGCGGGCTTCCGGGCCCTGGCCAAGGCGCGGCCCTCCACCCGGCTGCGGGCAGCGGGGCTGATCCGCAAGCGCCTGCCCTCCTCGGGCTTCGGCCCCCAAGGCAGCCGGCTCGAGGATTGGCACTGGACGCTCAACGTCCGCGCCGCCACCTCGGGAGGCCACCATGTCCGGGTCGATCTCGACGCCGACGGCCAGCCCGGCTACCTGACCACGGCGACGATGCTGGCCGAGGCGGGCCTGCTGCTCGCGGAGCCGGGCGCGACCCCCGACCGCAGCGGCTTCCTCACCCCCGCGCTGGCAATCGGCACCCAGCACCTCGAGCGCTTCCACCCCGCCGGGGCGCGCTTCCGAATCGCGTCTTAGGCGGGGGCGGCGACGGACTCGAGGCCGGCGGCCTCGCGCAGTGCCTCGACGCGGTCGGTCCGCTCCCAGGTGAAGTCGGCGTCGTCGCGGCCGAAGTGGCCGTAGGCGGCGGTCTTCTGGTAAATCGGCCGGTGCAGGTCGAGGTAGCGGCGGAAGGCGCCCGGGCGAAGGTCGAACTCGGCTTCGACCAGGTGTGAGATCTGCGCGTCGGGAAGCTTGCCGGTGCCGAAGGTGTGGACCATCAGCGAGACCGGGCGGGCGACGCCGATCGCGTAGGCAACCTGGACCTCGCAGCGCTCGGCGAGGCCGGCGGCAACGACGTTTTTCGCCACGTAGCGGGCGGCGTAGGCGGCCGAGCGATCGACCTTGGACGGATCCTTGCCGGAGAAGGCGCCGCCGCCGTGGCGGGCCATGCCCCCGTAGGTGTCGACGATGATCTTGCGGCCGGTGAGGCCGGCGTCGCCGACCGGGCCGCCGACGACGAAACGGCCGGTCGGGTTGACCAGCATGGTCTCGGCGATTCGATCGGGATCGCAGAGCTCCGCGGGCAGCACGGGCTCGATCACGTTCTCGATCAGGTCGGGGCGGATCATCGTGTCGCGGTCGGCCTCCTCCGCATGCTGGGTGGAGATCAGAACCCGCTCGATCTCGACCGGGACCTCGTCTCGATAGCGGATCGTGACCTGGGTCTTGGCGTCGGGGCGAAGGTAGGGAAGCGTGCCGTCCTTGCGGACGACGGCAAGGCGCTTGGCGAGGCGGTGGGCGAGGGCGATCGGCAGCGGCATCAGCTCGTCGGTCTCCGACGTCGCGTAGCCGAACATCATTCCCTGGTCGCCCGCGCCGGCCTGGTCGATGTCGTCCTCGGACCCCTTCTCACGCGCTTCCTGGGCGGCGTCGACGCCCTGGGCGATGTCGGGGGACTGCTGGTCCATCCGCTCGAGCACCTCGACCGTGTCGGCTCCGAAGTTGGGATCGAAGCCGTCGTAGCCGATCTCGCGGATCGTCTCTCGCGCGATCGCGGTCAGGTCGAGGTCGGTCTCGGTGCGGATCTCACCCGAGATCACGACCAGGTTGGTGTTGACGAGGGTCTCGCAGGCAACCCGGGCGTGCTCTCCCTCCCCGCCCGCCATCACGGCGTCGAGGACGCCGTCGGAGATCGCGTCGGCGACCTTGTCGGGGTGACCCTCGGTCACCGACTCTGAAGTGAAGAGGTACTCGCCCTCGGCGAGCGGCTTGGTCTCAGACATGGGACGGAAGCCTAAAGGGTCACTTACCCGACCGCCTCCCGCGCCCGGAATGGGGCACGAAGTCGATCACGACCGGCACCCCCTCCAGCTCGTAGGTCTCGCGCAGGCGGTTCTCGAGGTGGTATGCCCAGTCGCGGGTGATCAGCCGCCGGTCGTTGACCTGGATCGCGATCCGCGGCGGGCGCTCCTCGACCTGAGCCGCGTAGTAGAGGCGCAGGCGCCGCCCGCGGCGCGCCGGCGGCGGCGTCTTGGCGACGACGGCGGCGACGAACCGGTTCAGCTCCGGCGTCGGGATCCGCATCGCGGCGCGCTCGGCCAGCTGCAGCGCCCTGGGCAGCAGGCTGGGGACGTTGCGGCCCCGCAGGGCAGAGCAGGTGATCACCACCGGGCGCAGGCGCAGCTTGCGCTCGACCCGCGCCCTGGCGTCGTCGATGTCGGTCGCCGTGACGTCCCACTTGTTGAGCACCAGCAGGGTCGCGCAGCCGGCGCGCATCGCCAGGTCGCCGACCCGCAGGTCCTCGGCCGTCACTCCCTCCGAGGCGTCGCAGACGACGAGGGCGACGTCGGCGCGCTCGACGGCGCGCTCGGAGCGAAGCTGGGCGTAGTAGTCGACCGAACCGGCCACCTTGGAGCGCCGGCGCAGGCCGGCCGTGTCGACGAGGATGACCCGCTGGCCCTCGACTTCCACCTCGGTGTCGATCGAGTCGCGCGTCGTCCCGGCGCGCTCTGAGACGATCACCCGCTCGGCTCCGAGCAGGGCGTTGACCAGCGAGGACTTGCCGGCGTTCGGCCGTCCGATGACGGCCACGCGAACCGCGCCGTCCTCCTCCTCCCCGCGCTCGCGATCGCCGAGCGCCTCGACCACGCGGTCGAGCAGGTCGCCGCTGCCGAGGCCGTGCGAGGCCGAGATCGCGAGCGGCTCGCCCAGCCCCAGCTTGTTGAATTCGGCGGTGAGGTGCTCGCTTCCGGGCTGATCGACCTTGTTGACCACGACCAGCGTCGGCACTCCGCCGCCGCGCAGAATCTTGGCCAGCTCGGCGTCGCCACTGCGCACGCCGGCGTGGGCGTCGACGACCAGCAGCACGGCATCCGCCTCGGCGATCCCGAGCCGGGCCTGGCGCTGGACGTCCTGGGCGAGCTCGTCTTCGTCGCCAAGGTCCATCCCACCCGTGTCGAGCAGCTCGAAGGCGACTCCGTTCCACTCGCACGGGACGCGCTTGCGGTCGCGGGTCACGCCTGCCTCGGCGTGGGTGACCGTCTCCCTTTTGCCCGTGAGCCGGTTGACCAGGGTGCTCTTGCCGACATTGGGAAAGCCGACCACGGCGACGGTGGGCAGGCTCATGCCAGCCCCCGGTCCCGGGCCAGTTCGACCACACGCGCTACGACGAGCTCGAAGGCGACGCCGGTGGTGTCCACCTCGACGGCGTCGGCGGCGGCGCGCAGGGCGCTGTGCTCACGACTGCGGTCGCGCTCGTCACGCTCCATCTGCGCGCGAAGCACCTCCCCTGCGTCCTCGCCGGTCTGATCGGCGCGGCGCCGCGCCCGCTCCTCGGCGGAAGCGGTGAGAAAGACCTTCAGCGGCGCCTCGGGACTGACCACTGTGCCGATGTCGCGTCCCTCGGCGACATAGCGGCCCCCCTCGATCATCTGCCGCTGCCGCGCCACCATCGCCTCCCGTACCGGGGGATGGACGGAAACGCGCGAGGAGGCCTCAGTCACCTCCGGGGCACGGATCGCGGCGCTGACGTCGCGGCCGTCGAGCAATACGCGCTCGCCCTCGAGCTCGATGCGCAGCGAGCCGGCCAGCCGGCCCATCTCGCCGCCGCTATCGAGATCGGCGCCGGTCTCGACCCCGGCCAGGGCGACGCAGCGATACATCGCTCCCGAGTCCAGATAGGTGAAGCCGAGCGCCTCGGCCACGGCCCGGGCAACCGAAGACTTGCCGGCGCCTGCTGGTCCATCGATCGCGATCACCATGGCCCGGCAGCGTAAGAGGTCGCCCGAGAACCCGCGTGCGGCCCGGCGAGAGCGCCCTCAGGAAAGCGAGGCCAGGTCGTCCTCGAAGCCGGGGTAGCTGACCGCGGCAGCGCCCATCCCGCTGACCTCGACCCCTTCGCGGGAGGCGAGCCCGGCGACGGCGCCAAGCATCGCTATCCGGTGGTCGCCGTGGGAATCGACCCGGCCGCCGCGCAGGCCGCCCGTCCCCTCCACGACCATCCCGTCCTCCGTCGGCTCGACCCTGGCCCCGAGCGCGTTCAGCGCCTCAGCCACGGTGGCGATCCTGTCCGACTCCTTGCGGCGCAGCTCCGCCGCGTCGCGGATCGTCGTCGTGCCCTCGGCGAAACAGGCGGCAAGGGCGACGAGGGGAAGCTCGTCGATCGCCAGCGGAACCTCTTCGCCCCCGACCTCCGTGCCGCGCAATTCGGCCGGGCGGACGCGGATCGACCCGACCGGCTCGCCGCCGTGCCCGCCTTCGGGCTGCGTCTCGAGCTCCGCCCCCATGCGGGCGAGGATCCCCAGCAGCCCGGTGCGGGTCGGGTTGAGGCCCACCTCGGTCAGCGTGATGTCGCTGCCGGGAACGAGCAGGGCCGCGGCGACGAAGAACGCGGCCGAGGAGAAGTCCGCCGGGACCAGGACCCTGCCGGGCTCGAGCCGCGACGCGCGGCGCACGGTCACCGCGCCGTCCTCGCGCCCCACCTCGGCGCCCGCGGCGGCCAGCATCCGCTCGCTGTGATCGCGGCTCGGCAGGGGCTCGACGACTCGGGTCTCACCCTCTGCGAGCAGCCCCGCGAAGAGCAGGCAGGACTTGACCTGGGCGCTGGCGACGGGAAGCTCGTAGGAGATACCGCGCAGCGGCGCCGCCTCGATGCGCAGCGGCGGCAGGCGCTCCTCGCGGCAGCGAACCCGTGCGCCCATCAGGCGCAGCGGCTCGGCGATGCGATCGACCGGGCGGCGGCGTATGGACTCGTCCCCGTCCAGCGTCCACGTTCCCTCCTCCTGCCCGGCCAGCCAGCCCGGCAGCAGGCGCAGCAGCGTGCCGGCGTTGCCGACGTCGATCGATGCGTCGCCGATGCCGGCGGCTCCGCGTAGGCCGACCCCCTGGATACGGAAGCTCCAGCCCCACTCGCCCCTCTCGCCCGTTACCGAGGCGCCCAGCGCCTCCGCGGCAACCAGAGTCGAACCGGTGTCGGCGGAGTCCAGGTAGCCCTCGATCTCGGTCTCGCCGTCGCCCATCGCCGCGATCAGCGCCGCGCGGTGGGAGATCGACTTGTCGGCGGGCGGGCGCAGCGAGCCGCGCAGGGGGGCAGCCGGATCGAAGCGGGTCATGCCCTACTCCTCGGCGCCGAGGACCGTCGCGGAGTGGCCGAGCTCCCGCACGAGCGCGGCGGCGCGCTCGGCCTGCTCCTCGCCGGAGACCCAGAGGGAGACGGCTCCCGAGTTCATGTCGGGGGCCGGGTGCAGGGCCATGTCCTCGATGTTGACGCCCGCCTCGCCGAGGGCCAGCGCCAGCTCGGCGATGGTCCCCGGGCGATTGGCGACGACGACGCGGAGCTCGCGCAGTGGGCCTCCCGCGAGGTCGGCCTCGAGCAGGCCGCGGCGATCCTCCCCGGCACCCGCGTGCCAGGCGGCGACCGCCTCCCGATCGCCGCCGCGGATCAGCTTCGCCGCCTCCCCGAGGCGGCTCGCCACGGCCTCGACCGCGTCGGCCACGGCGTCGCGGTTGCTGGTCAGGATGTCTCCCCAGATGGCCGGGTTGGAGCCGGCGACTCGGGTCGAGTCGCGAAAGCTGGGCCCCACCTCGGGCATCCGCTCGGAGTCCCGGGTCAGCTCCGCCGCCGCCTCTTCGACGAGGACGTTGGCGAGCACGTGAGGGAGGTGGCTGACCGTTGCCATCAGCCGATCGTGGGCCGCGGCATCGATCGCCTGCGGCCTGGCGCCGAGGCCGGCGATCGTGCGCTGCAGGCGGTCGTAGAGGATGCCGCTGGAGCGCTCGCTGGGCGTCAGGTACCAGCGGGCGCCGTCGAAGAGATCGGCGCGGGCGTTCTCCACCCCGGCGGTCTCGGCTCCCGCCAGGGGGTGGCCGCCGATGAAGCGCTCGTCCTCGCCGAACGCGGCGACCAGGGCGCGCTTCGTCGAGCCGGCGTCGGTGACGACCGTCTCCGCCCCGCTCGCAGCCAGCGCGGCCGCGACCTGCTCCTGAAGCGCGGCAACCGGGGCGGCGCAGAAGATGACCTCCGCCCCCTCGCAGGCATCGGCGAGCGAGCGGGCCGCGCGATCGATCGCTCCCAGCTCGACCGCTCGATCGAGGGTCGCCGGGGTCCGTCCCCAGCCGACGACCTCGGCGTCCGCCAAGCGGTCCCTCGCGGCGAGGCCGATCGAGCCTCCGATCAGGCCCACGCCGAGGACCGCGATCCTCATTCGCCGCGCCGCGCCCGCACTGCCGCCGCAAGCCGATCGAGAACAGCCACCGTCTCATCCCAGTCGATGCACGCGTCGGTGATCGATTGCCCGTAGGTGAGCTCGCCGTCGCTGAGGTCCTGGCGGCCGGCGACGAGGAACGACTCCAGCATTACGCCGACGATCTCCTTCTTGCCGTCGGCGACCTGGTCGGCGATCCGACCGGCGGCGACAACCTGCCGCTCGGGGTCCTTGCCGCTGTTGTCGTGGGAGGCATCGATCACGACCCGCTCCGGCAGCCCGGCGGCGTGGAGCTTTTCGAGCGCTCCTTCTATCCCTTCGACGTCGTAGTTGGGCGCCCCCTTGCCGCCGCGCAGGATCACGTGGCCGTCCGGATTGCCGGTCGTGTGGTGGATGGCGGGCACGCCGGCGTCATCGATGCCCGCGAAGGCATGCGGGGCCGCCGCCGCGCGGACGGCATCCACCGCGACCTGGATGTCGCCATCGGTGCGGTTCTTGAACCCGATCGGCATCGAGAGGCCGGAGCCGAGCTGGCGATGGATCTGGCTCTCCGTCGTGCGAGCGCCGATCGCGCCCCAGGCCACCGCGTCGGAGATGTACTGCGGGGTGATCGGGTCGAGGAACTCGCAGCCCACCGGCAGCCCGAGGTCGAGCACCTCCAGCAGCAGCTTGCGCGCGACGCGCAGGCCCGTGTTGACGTCGCCGGAGCCATCGAGGTGGGGATCGTTGATCAGCCCCTTCCAGCCCGTGGTCGTCCGCGGCTTCTCGAAGTAGACCCGCATCACCACCAGCAGGTCCTCGCTCAGGTCCACCGCGGTTTCGCTGAGGCTGGCGGCGTAGTCACGCGCCGCCTCGACGTCGTGCACGCTGCAGGGGCCGACGACGACCATCAGACGGTCGTCGATGCCGTCGAGCACGTTGCCCACTTCGCCGCGGCCGCGCACGACCGCCTTTTCGCGCTCTTCGCCGAGCGGCAGGGCCTCGAGCAGCGTCGCCGGCGGGGCCAGCTCGACGATCCGCTCGATGCGCAGGTCGCGAACGCGATCGCGAGCCGCGCTCTCTTGCGTCCCAATCATCATTTTGTCGTCACCTTCCTCCAAGCTCAAAAAATCCTACTTCCGGGCCACCGCCAGTGAGCGCGCGCGGCGGAACACGCGAAACGGGGTCGGCGCCCGGCCAAACGCTCGATCGATACGCGGCGCGATGCCGCGGGCCGGACGCCTAGCTAAATCGCCAGTAATAGGAAAGACGGGCAGGAGAGGGCGCGGCGCTTGCTGCGCGGTGGGCGCTCTCGATCCGAGTTGCTCGTCTCATCTCAGAACAGGTTGTAGCAGCCGCGGCGGATTTAGTCGAGCAGCTCGGCGATGGCGGCAAGAAAGCGATCGTTCTCGGCCGCGGTGCCGAAGGTGACGCGAAGGTGGCCCGGATCGCCGAGCGGTGTGCCGGGCCGCACCACGATCGAGCGCTCCGCCAGGCCGGCAACGATCTCCCCCTCATCCGCCTCGCCGAGGTCGAGCCAGGAGAAGTTGGCCTGGGTGTCGGCGGTGCGCAGGCCCAGCTCGCGCAGCCCCTCCTCGACCCGCACCCGCTCGACGATGGTGCTCTCGACCCGGCGGGCGACATCGTCGGAGTGCAGGATCGCCTCCGCGGCGGCCGCCTGGGCCAAAGCGTTGACGCTGAAGGGCTGACGCACGGCATCGACGGCGGCGCGGAACTTGGCCGAGCCGATCGCGAAGCCGACCCGCAGGCCGGCCAGCCCGTAGCACTTGCTGAAGGTGCGGAGCACGACCAGATTGGGAAAGCGATCGAGCAGGTCGACGGTGGCGTCTGGGTCGTCGTCGGTTTGGAACTCGACGTAGGCCTCGTCGACGACGATCGTGACGTGGCTGGGAAGCCGCTCGCAGAAGGCGGCGATCCCGGCGGCCGGAATGTGAGTGCCGGTCGGATTGTTGGGATTGCAGACGATGGCCAGCTGGGTGGCCGCGGTGACCTCCGCCGCCATCGCCTCGAGGTCGTGGACGTCGCCCGCGGCAAGGGGGACGCGGATCTCACGCGCCCCGGTCAGCGCCGCGAGGTACGGATACATCGAGAACGACGGCCAGGCGTAGAGGATCTCGTCTCCCGGCTCGCAGAGCGCCTCGGCGGCGGTGAGCAGGATCTCGCAGGAGCCGTTTCCGACCGCGACCCGGCCCGGCTCGGTCTCGTAGCGCTCGGCGAGCCGGCGGCGCAGCAGCGTCGCG
>DASSTR010000060.1:0-8809 GCA_035707825.1 Solirubrobacterales bacterium | reverse complement strand
AGTTGGCGGGAAAGCCGATCTGAAGGGTGCGCTCCTCGGCATCGAAGGCAACCGGGCGGGCGCCCTCGAAGGTCGCCGCCAGCGCCGGCGCCGACTGGCGCAGATGGTCGAGCACCGCCGGCCAGATGCGCGTCACCTTGTCCAGGTCGAGCGAGCTGTCGCCCCCACTCGCGGCAGAGGCGGCCTCTGATGCGGGGACAGCGGGTGGAGGCGCGGCGTCGTCGGGCTCAGACGCGGCGTCGTCGGGCTCAGACGCGGCGCCAGCCGGCGGAGGCGCGGCTGGCTCCTGGGCCGCCGCCGAAGCGTCCTTCTCCGACTTCTTTGCGGGCGCAGCGCCCTTCTCCGACGGTTCCAAAGACGGCGATTCCCCGCCTGGCGCAGCGGGTGGCTGGGGCGAGGAAGCCGGCGTCGCGGCAGCCGGCGGGCTGGGCGCCTCGGCCTGCGGGGCCGCCTTGGACGCCGTGGCGCCGGGCGCTGCGTCGCCGGGAGTCGCATCGCCGGGCGCCGCGTCGCCGCCGAGGCTCTTCTCCAAGCGCTCGATGCGGCGGGCCAGCCCCTCGGTCGAGGGGTCGATGTCGGGGCGGGCGGCCTTCAGCAGGGCGATCTCGATCGCCATCCGGGCGTCGTCGCCCTCGCGCACCGCGGTGAGCGCATCGGCGAGCTCGTCGATCGTCCGCACCAGTGTGGCGGGCCCGATCTCAGCCGCCTGCGCGGCGAGCCGGTTGGCGTCGGTGGCGGTGACGACGAAAGTGTTGGGAACCTCGCCGATCGTCTGGGTGACGAGCAGGTGGCGCAGGTGGGCGAGCAGGTCGCGCGCGAACTGCACCGGGTCACGGCCGGAGCGGGCCATTTTCTCGATCCCGAGCAGGACCCCGCGGGGATCTTCGGCGGCCACCGAGGCGACGGTGCCGAAGAGCAGCTCGGCATCGGCGGCGCCGAGCAGCTCCAGCACCCCGCTCAGCTCCACCTTCGGGCCGCCGAAGGCGACCAGCTGGTCGAGGGTGCCGAGCGCATCGCGGAAGCTGCCCGAGGCCGAGCGGGCGATCATCGCCACGGCGCCCTCCTCGACCTCGATTTCCTCCTTCCCGGCGACCCGGGTCACGACTTCGGAGATCTGCTCCAGCGAGGGCCGCTGGAAGTCGAAGCGCTGGCAGCGGTCGGCGATCGTCGCCATCACTTTGTGGGACTCGGTCGTGGCGAGGACGAAGACGGTGTTCGGCGGCGGCTCCTCGAGGGTCTTCAGGAAGGCGTTCCAGGCCTCTTTGGTGAGCATGTGCGCCTCGTCGAGGATGTAGACCTTCCAGCGCCCGCCGGTGGGGGCATAGGCGACCCGCTCGCGCAGCTCGCGGACGTCCTCCACCGAGCGGTTGGAGGCGGCGTCCATCTCGATCACGTCGACCGAGGTCCCGGCCGCAATCGTCACGCAGGACTCGCACTCGCCGCAGGGCGTCGCCGTCGGCCCGCCCTTCTCGCAGTTGAGGGAGCGGGCGAGGATCTTCGCCATCGAGGTCTTGCCGGTGCCGCGCGAGCCGACGAAGAGGTAAGCGTGGTGGACCTTGTCCTGCTCGACCGCGTTTCGCAGCGTGCGGACCACGTGCTGCTGGCCGACCACCTCGTCGAAGGAGCCGGGCCGGTGACGGCGGTAGAGGGACATCGAGTCGTTTGCCGGAGGCACAGGGCCAGTGTATCTCCGGCCTGCCCCCGCTCCGCCGCGGCCGGTCTTCGCTTCGGCCCGGCCGCTTTTCGCCCCGCGCCGGCCGCTTTCAACCCCGCCGCGGGCGGCCACGGCGCTCATGGGCCACTCACCTGTAGGTTGCGCCGGTGCCACTCGGGGCCCGCAACTGGCTGACGCCCGTCGCCTGGGTCGTCGCTGTGGTGGCGGTTCTGCTGCTCGTCTTTCCTCACGGCTTCCCCAACTACGACACGATCTACGCGCTTGTTTGGGGACGCGAACTGGCTCACGGCCTGAGCCCCGACTACAGCGGCGTGCTGCCGCCAACGCCGCACCCGCTCGCCGAGCTGCTGGGCCTGGTGACGACGCCGCTGGGGGACGGCGCCATCGAGGTGACGATGGTGATCGCCTACCTGTCCCTGGGCCTGATCGGCTACCTCGTCTACAGGCTCGGCTCACTCTGGTTCGACCGCCCGATCGGCGCCGTCGCGGCCCTGATCGTCCTCACCCGCGCCCCATACCTCTCCAACGGCCTGCGCGCCTACGTCGACCTCCCCTACATCGCCCTCTGCCTGGCGGCGCTGGTGATCGAGACCCGCCGCCCCCGCGCCGGCTGGCCCGTGCTCGTCCTACTTGCCCTGGCCGGCCTGCTGCGCCCCGAGGCCTGGCTCTTCTCCCTCGCCTACCTCACCTACCTGGCTCTCGACCTTGAGCGATTGGCCAGCCGTCTGCGTCTGAGGCCGGCAAGAGTGCCCCGTGATCCGACGGATACTCAAAGCGTCGGTCTCATTAGACCGACGCTTGTCGGGGCGCGGGGCACTCTTGTCGGCCTCCTGGCACTGGCGTTGGCCGCGCCGGTGCTCTGGGCTTTGTTCGACTGGATCACCACCGGCAGCCCCACCTACTCCTTCACCGGGACGCGCGAAACCGTCGACACGCTGGCGCGCCAGACCGGCCCCGTGGACCTCGTCCTCTACGGGCCGCGACGGCTCGGCGAGGTCCTGCAGTGGCCCGGCATGATCGGCGCCGCCGCGGGCATCTTCCTCGGCCTGGCCTGCCTGCGGCGCCGCTCGGTCACCGGCGTCGTGGCGGCGGCGCTGGCTCTCGGCGCCTTCGCGATCCTCGCCTGCGCGGGACTGGCGATCCTGCCTCGCTACACGATGCTCGCCGGCGCGATCCTCGCCGTCTTCACCGCCGTGGGCCTGCTCGGCTGGCGGCTGCTCGAGGCGGGCCATCCATGGCGCCGCGCCTGGCAGGCGCTGGCCGCGATCGTCGCGTTGATGTTCGTGATCTGGGGACCAAACCAGTACGACCTCCTGCACCGGGTCGATACCGACCTCACCAATCAGGGGCGGATCGAGGACGACCTCAGCGACCTCGCCGATTCAGGCGCCTTCGAGCCACCGTGCCGCCCGATATCGGTTCCCAACCACCGCGCCGTGCCGCGGCTCGCCTTCGACCTCGACGTGCGGCCGCGGGACATCGTCAGCTCCAGCGAGCAAAAGCACCAGCCCCACCGCGGCTACTTCCTCAAGCCCGCCTCGCCCTTCGTGATCCACAACTTCATCCTCGACCCCAACGATCCGGCCCGCTTCGAAGTCGAGGTCCCTCCCGGCTTCAGGCGCGTGGCCGCCAACGAGTCCTGGGTCCTCTACCGCCACTGCTAGGCAAGGGAGTACGGGGCTCTGCCGCCCCGCGGGTGAGCGAATCGCGGACCAGCCCGACTTTGGGCCAGCGGGCGGGCTAGCCGCGCTCGACCAGCTCGACGGCCCGGTGGGTGTCGCCGGCCAGGTCCGGATCGGCGAGGTCGATCGCCGGGGGCAGCTCGACATGGAGGTCGTTGGAGGGATCGAGGCGCACCCGCAGGCCGGAGGACCGTGAGCCAAGGACGTGGCCGCCGCGGGTGCGGTCGGCGCTGATGAAGTGGAGGTGGTAGCCGCTCACCTCGATGCCCTCCACATAGCTGGGGAAACGGAAGCCGACCATCGACCCGTCGACCTCGCTGAGCTCGAAGACGTTCTGCTCCGCGACCACCTCGGTGAGGGGACGGTAGGGCGGCCGCTGCCGCGGCACCGAGCGGGCGCGAACGAGGTCGAAGCGGCCGTCGAGCCGGATCGCGCATGAAGAGGCCCCGGGAGGCACCAGCTCGTCGAGGCGGACCAGCAGGGCTTCGTGCGTCAGCGGCTGCCCGCCCGGCCCGGGGGGATCGATGGTCGTCTCGATCTGGGGCTCGAACCGGCAGACGACGGCGAACGGGGTCTTCTCCTCCGCATCGACCGGGTGGATGCGCCCCTCGACGTCCGCCCGGTAGAAGCAGCCGTCGATCGCGATCATCTCGCCGTCGAGCCCGTTCAGGGTGCCGAGGCCGAGGTCGCCGTGCTCGGCGAGCTCGTCAAAGCTGAGGTCGCCGTCGTAGGCGCCGTCCAGCAGCGCACCGATCGTCGACGCCTGAAAGAGCACGTGCGGCTCGCGCTCGACATGCAGGTCCTCCTCGCGCAGCGTCTGCACGTGCAGCGCCCTGATCCAACGCTCGTCGAGCACCGCGGCAGTCTCCCATTCCTAATGTTGATGGGCCGCTAACCGGCCCATAATTCACGTTTCCGGCCCATCAACGAAGGGGGCCGGACCGGCGACCGTGCAAGCATCCCCGGCCATGACGGCGATCGAGCTACGCGGCGTGGTCAAGCGCTTCGGCCCTCTCACGGCGGTGGACGGGCTGGACCTCGAGGTGCCCGCGGGCATCTGCCTCGGCCTCCTCGGTCCCAACGGGGCCGGCAAGTCGACGACGATGCGACTGCTCACCGGGCAGGCGATCGCCGACGCGGGTGAGCTGCGGGTGCTGGGACACGAGCTTCCCGCCGAGGCCAAGGCGGCCCGCGCCGAGATGGGGGTCGTGCCGCAGCTCGACAATCTCGACGTCGACGTCACGGTGGAGGAGAACCTGGCCGTCTACGCGCGCCTCTACCGCGTCGACGACGTCTGGGCGGCGGTCGACCGCGCCCTCGACCTCGCCCGTCTGCAGGGCCGGCGGCACGACGCCGTCGACCAGCTCTCCGGCGGCATGCGCCGCAGGCTGCTGCTGGCGCGCGGGCTGGTGCACGAACCGCGCCTGGTCCTGCTCGACGAGCCGACGGTCGGGCTGGACCCGCAGATACGCACCGAGCTCTGGTCGCTGATCGACGACCTGCGCTCGCGCGGGACGACGATCCTGATGTCGACCCACTACATAGAGGAGGCCGAGCGCCTCGCCGATGAAGTGGCGCTGATGACGAACGGAAAGATCATCAGCCGGGGACGGCCCGCCGAGCTGATCGTCGAGCACGCCGGCGGCGAGACCGCCGAGGTCTACGCACCGCCCGAGCGCCTCCTCGAGGTGCGCGCGAACGCAGAGGCGATCGGGCTGCGGGTGCGCCCCGCCGGGCCGGCGATCGCAATCGTGGGCTCCGAGCGCGCCGACGGCGCCGTGATCCCAGAGGGCGCCGTGCGGCGCGCGGCCTCCCTCGAGGACGTCTTCGTCCTGCTCACAGGCGAGGAGGCCGAATGAGCGCCGAGCCGAACGCCCTCCCGCCGAGCGGCACGCCCGCCCAAGCGGCCGGGCCGTCCACCCCCGGACGACGAATGAGGCGGCTGGAACCGGCGGCGATCAAGGGCGTGATGAGCCGCGAGGTGGCGAACTTCCGCACCTACTGGCGGGGGACGACCTTCTCCAGCGTCCTGGAACCGATCGTCTACCTGCTCGCCTTCGGGCTCGGCCTCAGCGCCACGCTCGTCGACGAAGTCGGCGGCATCCCCTACCTGCAGTTCGTCGGCACCGGCATGGTGGCGACGGCGGTGATCTTCTCCAGCGCCCTGCCGGCGATGTTCGGCACCTTCGTCAAGCACCGCTTCCAGAACACCTACGAAGCGATCCTCGCCGCGCCGGTCGACGTCGAGGAGCTGGTCAGCGCCGAGATGCTCTGGATCGCGCTGCGCTCGGCCGTCTACGGGTCGGTGCCCCTGCTGGTCACGATCGGCTTCGGGCTCGACCCGGCGCCGGGCATGCTGCTGGTGCCGATCTTCTGCTTCGCCACTGCCCTGGGCTTCGCCGGCTTCGGGATCGCGATGGCGGCGACCGTGGCCAAGATCGACCAGTTCAACTACGTCACCGCGCTCTTCGTCACGCCGCTCTTTCTCGTCGCCGGCACCTTCTTCCCGATCGACGGCCTGCCCCAGGGCTTCCAGGTCGCGGCGCAGTTCAACCCCCTGCACCAGCTGGTCGAGCTGGTGCGCGGCGGCGCCTTCGGCTTCGAGGCCACCGACGTGCTGCGGTTCGCCTTCCTGGTCCTCTTCGCGCTCGCCATGTGGCGGGTCGCCATCAGACGCATGGAAGCCCGCCTGATCGACTGATTGGGACGGGGCCTGATCGACTAATTGGGACGGGGCCTGATCGACTGAGTGGGACGGGGCCTGATCGACCGGACGGGAAGCCCGCCTGATCGACTGAGGTCGACGGGCCGATGCCCGCCGGCGGTTAAAAAATGGACCGTGCGCCCCGCCTTCGAAGCAAAGTCACCGGGCGTGTCCGTCGCGTTTGGCTCGAGTCGGGCTGACCTGCGGCACCCGCGGCATCCGCTTAAGGCTGCTTCCTTCCGGACCTGACCTGATTCGCGTGCCCACGTCGCGCAGGACCCGACCGTCAACGCCGCCCGCGGCGCACTGACCCCGACGGCCAGCCCCTCGGAACGGGATTCGGTCCCGCTAGAGCGGATTGCGGGTGACAGGGCACCGCTGATTCCCCACCTAGCACGGTCCGCTCACGATCCTAGCGTGCGGCGGCCATAGGATCGACCCCGCTTGATCCATGTCGACACAGAGTCCTTCTTCGCCATCGTCGTCGTCTCGGCGTTGGCGGCGATCACAGTCGCGCTCGTGCCGCGGCGCTTCACACCGCCTGTGGTCGTCATCGAGCTGCTGCTGGGCATCGTCGTCGGCCCTGAAATTCTGGGCCTCGCCCAGACAGATGACTTCACCGAGTTCTTCTCCAACCTCGGCCTCGGGATGCTCTTCTTCTTCGCCGGCTACGAGATCGACTTCGAGCGGATCAAGGGCATCCCCCTCAAGCTGGGCGTGCTGGGCTGGGGCCTCTCAATCGCTCTTGCCTACGGGATCGCCGGTGCGCTCGCGGCCGCCGGCATCGTCGTCTCCTTCCTCTTCGCCGGCTCGGCGATGGCGACGACCGCGATCGGCACGCTGATCCCGATCCTCCGTGACAACGGCGAACTGAAGACGAAGTTCGGGACCCACCTCCTCGCCGCCGGGGGCGCCGGTGAGTTCGGCCCGATCCTGCTCGTCACGCTGGTGCTCTCCACCAAGCAGCCGCTGCACGAGGCGGCCATCCTGATCGGGTTCGTCGCCCTGGCGATCGCGCTGGCGCTGATCTCGGTGCGGCTGGCCTGGCGGGGCTGGTCGGCGCTCGAGCGCACCTTCGAGGCCAGCAGCCAGCTCGCGGTGCGGATCACGGTGGTCCTCGTCTTCGGCCTCGTCCTGCTGGCCAGCAAGCTCGGCCTCGAGGTGCTGCTCGGCGGCTTCGTCGCCGGGATGATCGTCCGCCTCGCCTTGAAGGGACACGAGCTCACCGTCTTCGAGTCGAAGCTGACCGCCGTCGGCTTCGGCTTCTTCGTTCCCTTCTTCTTCATCACCAGCGGCATCGAGTTCGACCTCGCGGCGCTCGGCTCCGTCCAGGCAATGGCCAAGCTGGCGATGTTCTTCGGCCTCTTTCTCGTCGTGCGGGGGGCGCCGGCGCTGCTCCTCTACCGCCGCGTCCTCGGAGCGCGCGACCGTGCCGCGCTCGCCTTCTTCTGCGCCACCGAGCTGCCGCTCGTCGTTGCGATCACGACCCTCGCCATCGACGGCGGCCACATGAAGGCCTCGACCGCCGCCGGCCTGGTCGGCGCCGCGATGCTCTCCACCCTCGTCTTCCCCTTTATCGGCCTGGCGCTGCGCCGGCAATCGAAAGAAAGCGTCGAAGACGACGAGACCTCTCCACGCTCGGGAGGAGCGATCGCCTCGAGTGCTGCCGCGTAGTATCTGCCGTTCCCGGGCGCGTAGCTCAGTGGGAGAGCGCTCGCCTCACACGCGAGAGGTCGCTGGTTCGAACCCAGCCGCGCCCATTCCCCGAAGCACCTAGCCGCTATCGCAGTTGACAGCGAGGAGCGCTGGTGTGCACCGTCTGTTTGTAGCGACGACGGCCGTCCGCGTTAGGGAGGTCCCCACTGAGGATCTTGAAGGTCAGGGCACTGTAGGTAATCGCGCTGCTGTATCCACCGCCCGCCCGCGGGCACCAGACAGGCTTGCTCAGTTCAATGCGTATGGGCCATTCGCTACGTCCCCGAACGGCGTGGGAGGGAAGGCCCGCAGAGCCGCCGCCTACCGCCCTGGTCTGCCCCCAGGAAGAGAAGTGCAGCCTGCAGAGAAACCAATGGCCACCACGCGGCTTTGGCTGCCAAGGGGCAACGGGAAGGTCCCGGGGATTTCCGTTTGGTGCATAGAGTCCCGAGATGCAGTTGGAATGTGGGCCTAGGCGTTCGCCTTGATAACCCCCCGGCAAGGCGATTACGCAAGGAAAGCGACCAGACCGTCCCTCGGACCAGCCTGGCGGGGCGGTCGCCCCAGGCGCAAGCGTCAGCGAGTAGGTCGTATAGACCTGGAGCCCGGCACAGCGCTGCCGGCCGCTGAGGGTGACGCTAATGGGGCTCGTCTCTTTATCGTCTTCGGCGAGCAGGCTTACCTGCCCAGTTCCAGTTGCCGTCTCGCCACCCCAAGAGTTCCAACTGACTTCCCGAACGTAGTCGTTATAGAGCCCGTAGTAGACCCCTGTGGCGTCCCCAATGATTTCCGTGATGTTGTCCGGCGAGAAACGCGTCGGCCTTTCCGCCCGATCGGCAAATCGAGAGTTGATTGCAACGGAGGGATCCATCGCCGAGGCGCCTACGGGAAGGAGCAAAGACAGCAATAGGCCGGCCACCAGGGCGGGCCAACTCCACCTGCGTAGATCAATCCTCACCGCTTCCCCCCTGCATTGCGTAGTTGCATTCGCGTTGACACGGCATCGAACTGCACAGGCCCACTGGCCCATGAGACCGCTCCGGATGGGCCGTC